>NZ_JCAMOQ010000020.1:0-151330 GCF_059512365.1 Bradyrhizobium sp. Ses1 | reverse complement strand
GAAAGCCTGGTCCAAAGGTGATGCGCCTGGGCCTCGAAGCCTTCCGTCGCATCAAATACGGCACCACTTTGAGGCTCAAAAATGTGTGAATCGGATAGCCGGTGACCGGGCTTTCTTGCCACCGTCGCCTCTCACGCGAAAAAAGTCCGCGCAAAAAACTTAGCGCCAGCGTCGGGGCGCCAGGACCACACGACTTCGCCGTCCGCGAGTGCCACGCTCGTCAGTCGTGACACCCTCGTCCACCGCATCTCACCGCAACGTTCGTGACGATCGCGAGCCGCCCCTCTCTTCGGGTGAGACGCGCGGAGTTAAATCACTGATTTGCCCGACGACGGAAGCGGAATGTTTTTTCCACGAGGGCTGGACAGACTTTAGGTGATTTGCCCGTCGAGTTACTTTGTCGCGCCTACTCGATGCAGATTGCCCTTGCGTGCGCAGCGAAGCAGTTCACAGCGCGCGCCAGCGGATGCATGGATTCCGGATAGCCGCCAACGCGGCTTCCGGAATGACGGGCACTATGCTAACCACCCGCCGCGGCAACAGGCCGCGACTTCAAACCAATGGAGGGCGTCATGCGCAAAGATCGCGATCTCGAAAACCTCCCCAGCTTTCAGCGTCACGCGTAAGCGGCGGAATTCATTCCCCTCGGAAACCCATGTCAAACGCGGGCAGCGCGTCATCCACAGTGACGTCGAGCTGGTCGAAAAGCTTGGCCGCAACGATCTCTGCCCTTGCGGCTCCGGACGCAGATTTCAAAGCCTGCTGCATGAAGTCCGGTGCGTATGACGGCGCAAACCGAAGCTATTACTTTCAGAGAGTAGCCGCCGATTGGCGGTGATCTCTCTCGTCGTTCCGGACAGCCGCTTGCGCGGCTTCCGGAATGATGGATCACGTGGATTCGACCGAAGCCAGGAATTCCTCAGCTTTCGCCCGCGTTGGAAACCGACCGAGTTCGCGATAGTCGGGATCGTGTTCCGCCGTATCCGGAGAGCGAAGCACAACGAATTCGTTGCCTTCCTGCTCGACCAATTCGGTCAGGTCCTCGCTTTTAAGAGGCGACATATCTCGCGCGCCGCAGTGTGGACACTCGTTGTCGCATGTGCACGACCATTCGTCGCTCCATCTCCTGCTGCAACGGTCGCATCGGTAGAAGTTAAGGAACCAGGCCATGGAGAACCTTCACGACGTCAGGCGGTAGTTGCCGCGGGAGACGAATTCGATAAATCCACGATCACGCAGGTATTGAAGCTGTTGGCGTATCTTCGGTCTGACGTTCTGGTTTCCGGGATAGAGGTCGCCAAGATGTCGGTCAAAAGCGTAGACCTCATCGAGCGTGAATTCACGTTTGCCGAGGGACTCGACACATTTCATAACATCAAGCAGCCAGCCCCGCGCTTCCAGCGATTCGTTTCTCAGGAATAGCGTCTTCTGCCATTCCTGAAGGACCAGTTCCTTATCGCGGATGACGCCATTCTGCACGATATGGATTTTGCCCGACGCTGGGACGCGCCCAAGCAAGATGTTCGATCCGATCCAGCCAGCGCGCCGCGCGGTAGCCGCCAACGGCTTTCGCTCCTCGATGATGTCGCGGACAAAGAAATGCTTTGGCACGATGAGGAGATTGACGACCGCGAGCGACTTCAAGTCGTAGTTCATCAGCAGGAGGTTAGGGTTGTTGCTTGCTGCCAGACGCTCGCATTTCGTCTTGTAGGCGCCATCTGCCACTTTCTCCCCGAACTTGCCTTTCTGGCTCTTGAGCTCGAATTCCTCGTTGCACGATTTGCAAAGGAAATCGGCAAGTGGGCTGTTGTTTGGAAATTGCGACATCTTCGCGTTGCCGCAGTGGGGGCAATATGCCCATGCGCTGACCCAGGCTTCGGTCCATTTGCGGGCATTTTGCGAACCGCTGGTATACGCGGATTGGGATTCTTCGAAGCCAAGTTTCATGAGGCCAGCGTACTGGAACCCGCACGATTTGCCAGCGCTCCGAGTGCCGCCACCACGCCATCCGCATCTCCTCGATCCGCGACGGCGTCACCGCTGTACCGCACTCAGCGCGGGTGGGTGCGGACATGGGCAGGGCTCACCGCTTCTTCCACCCGCCCCGTCGCCCAGGCGTGCCGCCGCTCGATCGTGGCGACGGGCCGAACTCCGGGCCGGACTGCCGCGAGTCGGTTGGCTGGATGATCCGGCTGGTGCTGCCGAACGGCTTTGCCGGCTTCGCACCAGGGTTCGGGCGGAAGGGGAGGGACTCCGGGCCGTGCATTTCGTCGAGATGGGGCTTGTGGACTTTTGATCCGGAGCTGCCGCCGGCCTTGATCGCCGACGACACGCTTTTCTTCTTCATTGCGCTGACCGGCAAATTGGCGGCGTCGCCGTATTTCCTGGTGCCGGCGTAGGCGCCGGCCTTGCCTTGCACGGTGCGCTGCTTGACGGTGGGATCGTCGACGACGGCCATTTCGGTGGCGCGCAGGCGCTTGACCTCGTCGCGCAGGCGCGCGGCTTCCTCGAAGTTCAGGTCGGCGGCGGCTTCGCGCATCCTTGTCTCGAGATCGGCGAGCACCGCCTCGAAATTGTGGCCAATCGAGATCACGTCGTCGGTCACGCTGCCGTCGCGGATATCGACCAGCACATGGTCGCGCTCGTAGACGGAGTTGAGGATGTCGCCGATCGACTTCTTCACGCTCGCCGGCGTAATGCCGTTGGCGGCGTTGTATTCCATCTGCTTTTCGCGGCGGCGGTTGGTCTCCGCAATCGCGCGCTCCATCGAGCCGGTCATGCTGTCGGCATAGAGAATCACCTTGCCGTCGACGTTGCGCGCGGCGCGGCCGATGGTCTGGATCAGCGAGGTCTCGCTGCGCAGGAAGCCTTCCTTGTCGGCATCGAGGATCGCGACCAGCGCGCATTCGGGAATGTCGAGACCCTCGCGGAGCAGGTTGATGCCAACAAGCGCGTCGAACGCGCCGAGGCGGAGGTCGCGGATGATCTCGATGCGCTCGATGGTGTCGATGTCACTGTGCATGTAGCGCACGCGGATGCCCTGCTCATGCAGATATTCGGTGAGGTCCTCCGCCATGCGCTTGGTCAGCACGGTGATCAGCGAGCGATAGCCCGCCGCCGCCGTTGCGCGAACCTCGCCGACGAGGTCGTCGACTTGCGTGCGTGCGGGACGGATGTCGACTGGCGGATCGATCAGGCCCGTGGGGCGGATCACCTGCTCGACGAAGACGCCGCCGCTCTCGTTGAGCTCCCAGCCGCTGGGCGTGGCCGACACCGCGACCGTCTGCGGCCGCATCATGTCCCACTCCTCGAAC
The DNA here is from genome assembly GCF_059512365.1 of Bradyrhizobium sp. Ses1. NCBI lineage: Bacteria > Pseudomonadati > Pseudomonadota > Alphaproteobacteria > Hyphomicrobiales > Nitrobacteraceae > Bradyrhizobium > Bradyrhizobium sp. Ses1. The sequence continues at coordinate 148,016 of NZ_JCAMOQ010000020.1, read as the reverse complement.
CGCAAGGGTCGGTTGTCCATGCAGGAGGGCAGGCGGAAGCCGTATTCGGCCAGCGTTGCCTTGCGGCGGAAGTCGCCGCGGAACATGGCGCCGATCTGCGGGATCGAGACGTGGCTCTCGTCGGCGAAGACAAGCGCGTTGTCGGGCACATATTCGAACAGCGTCGGCGGCGGCTCGCCGGGACGGCGTCCGGTGAGGTAGCGCGAATAGTTCTCGATGCCGGCGCAGCTCCCGGTCGCTTCCATCATCTCGAGGTCGAAGGTGGTGCGCTGCTCAAGCCGCTGCGCTTCGAGCAGCCGGCCCTGGTCGTTGAGTTGGTCGAGCCGCTGCTTCAGCTCCATCTTGATCGACTTGATCGCCTGCACCAGCGTCGGCCGCGGCGTCACATAGTGCGAGTTGGCGTAGATCTTGATGAATTCGAGCTCGTCCTGCTTGTGGCCGGTGAGCGGATCGAACTCCTCGATATTCTCGACGACGTCGCCGAACAGGTTCACGCGCCAGGCGCGGTCCTCATAGTGCGCCGGGAAGATGTCGATGACGTCGCCGCGGACGCGGAAGGTGCCGCGGGTGAAGTCGGCCGAGGTGCGCTTGTACTGCAGGGCGACGAGGTCGGCGATCAGTTGGCGTTGGTCGATGCGCTCGCCCTTCTTCAGCGCGAACGTCATCGCGGTATAGGTTTCGACCGAGCCGATACCGTAGATGCAGGAGACCGAGGCGACGATGATGACGTCGTCGCGCTCGAGCAGCGCGCGCGTCGCGGCGTGACGCATGCGGTCGATCTGCTCGTTGATCGAGGAATCCTTCTCGATATAGGTGTCGGTCCGCGGCACATAGGCCTCGGGCTGGTAGTAGTCGTAGTAGGAGACGAAGTATTCGACCGCGTTGTCCGGGAAGAAGTTCTTGAACTCGCCATAGAGCTGCGCGGCGAGCGTCTTGTTCGGCGCCAGGATCAGGGCAGGGCGCTGCGTCGCCTCGATCACCTTGGCCATGGTGTAAGTCTTGCCCGAGCCGGTGACGCCGAGCAGCACCTGGGTACGGTCGTTGCGGTCGATGCCCTCGACCAGTTCCGCGATGGCGGTCGGCTGGTCGCCCTTCGGCTGATAGTCGGACTTAATCTCGAAGCGGACGCCGCCCTCGGACTTTTCCGGGCGCGGCGGACGGTGCGGGGTCCACACCCGCATCGAGCCGTCGTCTTTCCGGAACTCGGGACGGCCGTCGCGGATCAGGTTCTCGAGCGCCTCGGCGGTCGCCTTGACCCCGAGCGCCTCCATCTTGTTGCGCGGCGGGCGGGCCAGCGCCTCCTCATCGTCCTCAGCGGTGGGCAGGCCGAGCTGTCGCGCCAGCTCCGGATCGAGCGTGGGCACCGTCGCCGCGGTGCCGTAGTTGGCCTGGGGCGCCTCGTCGAAGCCGCCGCCTCCATGCTGGTCCGCCGGAGCCAGGCGATCGCTCGGAAATTCCTTCGGCGTCGAGGCGCGCGCGCGGTGCGCTGCGGCCTCGCCGCCGGCGCGGCGGTCGCGTGAATTGTCCGGTGGCGGCTGCAGGCCCGTGGACGAGCCGATGCCGCTTTCGCCGCGGTTGATGGCGGGGTTCAAGAGTTCGGCGAGCGCCGGCGCGATCGGGAGAACGTCGGGCCGATGCGCTTTTGACTTGGGGGATTTGCCGGGCTTTTTGGGGGTATCAGGTTTCTTCGCCATGGGGCGAATATGGGACTGAAACCGCCGCCATGAAAGGGCGAATGCGGGTGCGCGGTCGCTCTGTCAGCAGGTGTCAGCAGGGGCGAAATGGCGGAGATTTTCGACGCGGCGGTTGCCTCTTCGCCTCTCCCGCTTGCGGGAGAGGCCGGATTGGTCGCTACGCTCCCAATCCGGGTGAGGGCTGTTTCCGCTTGTTAAGTCCAATGCTGTGTGACCGCGTCAGCGTGCGTTGTCGGTCACCGCATTCGCGGAGGCGCCCCTCACCCGGCGCTGCGCGCCGACCTCTCCTCGCGAAGGGCGGGGCGAGCGAGCCGTCAGCAGGCGGGCGAGGTCTTCTCGACGATGTTGAGATGAATCGCGCCGCAGCCGGTGCAGCGCATCGCCCAGTATTCGGCCCTACCGGGAATGACGCGGAGCAGGGCGAGCTCGGCCTTGCATTCCGGGCAATTGTTCAGGAACGGCCGCGCGGGCGGAGGTGACGGCGCCGGCTCGGCTTCGCAGCGCGGCGCGACCACGGCGGTGCCGATTATCGCGAAGTCGGCGACGGTTCGGTTGAGATCACCCCATAGCGCCGGCCGTAGCGGTCGATCTGCGCTTTCGCGTGGGCGATCGCCGCATCCCGATCGGACCACGCAAAGCCGAGCTCGAGTGTCGGAAACGAGATGCCATCGATGACGACCGGCTCGCGATCGGCTCGTTGAATCCTGGCGTGCCATAGCCCCTTCCCTGCCTCGAATGAGTTGATCTCAAAGGCTCCGTAAATCATGCCTGCGATCCCAGGTTATTTCCCGCGGGGGACCAAAGCACGCCCTGGGCGGCGAACTTTGTGAACTGGATCACACTGCGCAAGAATCTTTCGTTACAGGCGCGCGGACCGGTGCGGAAGTGGCGTGACGAGCTCACTCCCTCCGGTAAGGCGCGCAAATGTATCGCTCCGTTGATGTGCAGACTCGGGAAAAGCTCGGCGCGGTTGGTGAATGCCATGCAACAACTCGTTCGCAATCATCTTCGGTGTGAGAGCGACCAGGAGAACTCTGACCTTGGACATGGCGTTTTCCATCAACGCGACCAGGGGGGTCGTCAAATATAAATGCAACCAATAATTGTTTATTATTGCCAGTCTTGGTCGCGCTGTCCAGCCGTCAGGGCTGCGACAATGTGATCATTACCTGCTCGTCTCGTCCCTCACGAGGGATCGCTGCCCCTTGGCCCGCGTGGCGGGCTCAGCCGCGGCGCGGATGATCCAGCGGCGGAAGGCGGCAAAGTCGCGCTGACCGGTGCGGAAGCCATGATAGACGAGATACCAGCGCATGCCCTTCGGCACGCTCAGCTCGAACGGCGCGACCAGCCGCCCCGCGGCGAGGTCGTCGTCGATATAGGGACGGATTCCCATCGCGACGCCAAGGCCGTCGACGGCCGCCTGCAGCGCCTGACCGTAAAATTCGAACTCAGGCCCGCGCGCCGTGACCCTGGCAATGCTCGCGGCCTTCAGCCATTTCGGCCAATCGTCGGGCGAGTGCGCGACGCGGAGCAGACTTCTCCCCTTCAGGTCGCTCGCGCGCTTGAGCTGGCTCGCCAGCCGCGGCGCGCACACCGGGAGGAGATCGGCGGCGAACAGCGGCTCGGCCACCAGTCCAGGCCAGTCGCCGTCCCCGAGCTTGATGCCGCAGCTCCAGTCGTCGCTGAACGGCTCCGGCGCCGCGGCGCCCCCGGTGGTGATGCGGACCTCGATCTCGGGCTCTTCCTTCTGGAAATCGGCAAGCCGCGGGATCAGCCATTTCATCGCAAACGTCGGCCCGACGCCGATAGTCAGGACACGGACGCTCGCGGGCGCGGTGACCTGCGCCGTCAGGCTCGCCAGCGCATCGAAAATCGGCGTCAAGCCGCTCTGGTAGAAGCGGCCGGCCGTCGTGGTGACGAGGCGGTTTGCCTTGCGCTCGAACAGCGCCACCCCGAGCCGTTCCTCCAACAGATGCACCATGCGGCTGATCGCGGCCGCCGTGACGTTGAGCTCGGCGCCCGCGGCGGCAAAGCTGCCGGTGCGCGCCGCCGCCTCGAATGCCTTGATGCCGTTGAGAAAGAGCAGCCGCCGCAAGCCATCACCCTCAGGAAAACTGATGCCAGGAGGAGATAACTCAGTTTGCGCGGTATGTCCAAGCGGGGCACAACGATGAGCGTAAAGCTCGAGGTTGAATCGATGCTGCCCTTCTTACCTCGCCCCGCTCGCGGGGAGAGGTCGGAATTCGCACGGAACGCGCGGATTCCGGGTGAGGGGGGAGTCTCCGCGCATCCGTCTCTCACCGTCTTCGCGGAGAGAACCCCTCACCCCAACCCTCTCCCCGTAAGAACGGGGAGAGGGAGGGTAAGCAGTTTGGCCGTGTATTGATCAGAGTTCGCAGCGCCGGAGAATCTCGTGAGCCCGCTTGTGATTGCAGCCCTTGGCGTGCTGATGGTCGCGACGGCATTCCTGTCGGGGCTGTTCGGCATGGCCGGCGGGCTGATCCTGATTGGCGTGCTGCTCACCATCCTGCCGCTGCCCTCGGCGATGGTGCTGCATGCGATCACGCAGATGGCCAGTAACGGCTGGCGCGCCTTGCTGTGGCGGGCGCATATCCGCTGGCGGCCGGTCGCGGTCTACCTGATCGGCTGCGGCGTGGCGCTGGCGATCTGGTCGGCGATGCGCTATGTGCCGGACAAGCCGATCGCGCTGCTGCTGCTCGGCGTCACGCCGTTCATGGCCCGGCTGATGCCGAAGGGAATCAAGCCAAACCCTGATAGCATCTGGCAGGGCACGTTCTACGGCTCGGTCTGCATGGGGCTGATGCTGATGACCGGCGTCTCCGGCCCGCTGATGGACACCTTCTTCCTCGGCGGCAATTTCGGCCGCCGCGAAGTGGTCGCGACCAAGGCGACCTGCCAGGTGGCGAGCCATTTCACCAAGCTGATCTATTTCGGCGGCATCATCGACCAGGCCGCGACGCTCGATCCGGTGCTCGCGGGCGTGGCTGTCGCGGCCTCGATGCTCGGCACCACGCTGGCGCGGCGAATCCTGGAAGCGATGAGCGACGCGCAGTTTCGCACCTGGGCGAACCGGCTGATCACGACGGTTGCAAGCTACTACATCCTCTATGGCGGCTGGCTGCTCGTCGCGCGTAACAGCGCGATGGCGCATTGACGGAGGAAGTCCGATGGCGGAGGCGACGGATGCGTTGGTGCTCGATCTCGTCGAATGGATCGCGCGCGAGCCGCGGCCTTATGCCGAGGTGATCGAGACCTGGCGCACCTCGTGCCCACGGCTGACGATCTGGGAAGACGCCGTCGACCGCGGCTATGTCATGCGCCGCCCGACAGTCGAGGGTTTGCGGGTGGTGGTCACCGAAACTGGCGAACGATTCCTGCGCGAGCACGGCCGCGCTGGCTGAGCTGGCTTGGTGCCGCACAACAGCGCAGTGGCAACGCTCTACCTGGCGAGGTGCGGGCGGATGATCTCGATCATGCGGTCGGCCGAGGTGCCCGGCGGGAAGAAGCCGAGATAGCCGCCGTCGCGATCCATCAGATAGATGAACGCGGTGTGGTCGACAGTGTAGTTGTCTTTCCCAAGCGGCACCTTGGCGCTGTAGACCTTGTAGGCGTCCGCTGCCTTGCGTATCGCATCAAGGCTTCCGGTCAATCCGATCAGGCGCGGATGAAACAGCGGCACGTATTCCGCCAGATGCTGCGGCGTGTCGCGTTCGGGATCGACGGTGATGAACAGAGGCTGCACCTTGTCGGCATCGCTGCCGAGCCGGTCCATCGCAAGCCCGATCGCCTGCAGATCGGTGGGGCAGACATCGGGGCAATAAGTAAAGCCGAAATAGACCAGCATCAGTTTCCCGCGGAAATCGCGCTCGGTGCGGATATGGCCGGTGTGGTCGACGAGTTCGAACGGGCCGCCGACCGGCTCCCGGTTCCACATCAGGATGTCCATGATCTCAGCCGCCGATCGCGCCGGCGCATCGCCCGCGCAGGCAGGCGCCAGCATCAGCCACAGGCCGATGCCGACGCTGCTGATGGCGCGCAGGATCATGCCCCGAAGGAGAGGCGGCTGCCCGTCGTGGTGACGAGCACCTTGTCGCCCATCTGCGCGCTTGCCTCCTGGACGAAGTTCAGCCCGCTGCAATGCATGGGCACCACGACATCAGGCTCGAGTTTCTTCATCTCGGCCACGATTTCGGTGAGATAGTCCTTCGGCGCCGGTCCGAGATGGAAGCCGCCGACGACGGCATGCACCTTCTGGATGCCCGAGACCTCCTGCGCCTGCTTCACGGAATTGACGATGCCGACATGGCCGCAGGAGCTGATCACCACCAGCCCCTTGTCTTTCACGTTGAAGCAGGTCGCATGCTCGTGGATGTGCTCGTCCGGGACGATCTTGCCGTCCATCTCGGCCGGCAAATAGTGGCTGGCGTTGCAGCCGAGCCCATCCTTCATGCCGAACTCGACCCAGGTCTGCGGCAGGATGCGCTCGATGCTGCGTCGCGTGATCTTGCCCGTCGTGAACGCATGGCCGGCGATCACGGTCGGCGTTTCGCAGAGAATGGTCGTGACGTTATGCGCCGCAAGCTCGCGGCGGTCGAGCGTGCCGAAATCGGCGAACTGACCCTTGGTCGGCGTCGCGTTGACGCGATGGCAGAAATTGTCCTCGCCGCCGGCGTAGAGCTTCACATCGGCCGGAAGCTTGCCGCGATATTTATCCAGGAAGCCGATCAGGCCGCCGAAATGATCGTAGTGCCCGTGGCTGACGATCAGCGCGTCGAGCTTCGCCGGCTCGACGCCCACCAGCTCCATATTGTTGATGAGCACGTCGGGCGTGTAGCCGTAGTCCAGCATCAGCGTGCGCTGGGTGTCTGCGGCCTGAGATTCCAGCCACAGCGACAGGCCCCATTCATTGTGCAGCGACTTGCGGAAGTCGGCGCTTCGTGCCGGCGGCGCGATCGATACGCCGTTTGCCTGCCTCGGGCGGAAGAACATGTCGTAGCTGCTGTCGACCAGCACGCGGATCGACAGTCTGTCGACGGTCGGCACCTCGATCGGCGCTGCACTCGCGATCTCGACGCAGGAAAATCCGCCGGCAGCCGCGATGCCGGCGAGCGCGGCTGAACCTTTCAGAAAATCACGTCGTGGCAAATCTCTCGTCATTGAATCCTCCCAGACGACATTCTGACTGCAAAGAGCGCTCAAGCGTAGGACCGAGGCGAGCCCGCCTCAATCGCGCGGCGGTGCACCCGCCGATCAAATTCGCGCGCATGGCGTCAAGAAGCGGATTGACTTCGCACCGGTTCTGCGAGATTCATGCATTCGCATCTTTCTCCGATGCGCGTTCCCTCCCAGCCGCAGGATCATGCCCATGATCGACCTCCATTACTGGACCACGCCGAACGGCCACAAGATCACGATGTTCCTCGAGGAGACTGGGCTCGACTACAAGATCATCCCGGTCAACATCGGCAAGGGCGAGCAGTTCGCGTCGGAATTCCTGGAGATCGCGCCCAACAACCGGATTCCTGCGATCGTCGACCATGCGCCGAAGGGCGGCAGCAAGCCGATCTCGCTGTTCGAGTCCGGCGCGATCCTGCTCTATCTCGCCGAGAAGACCGGCAAGTTCCTGCCCGCCGATCTCTATGGCCGCTATGACGCGATCCAGTGGACGTTCTGGCAGATGGCCGGCCTCGGGCCGATGGCGGGGCAGAACCATCACTTCCGCAACTATGCGCAAGAGAAGCTGCAATATGCCATCGACCGCTATGTGAACGAGACCAACCGGCTCTATGGCGTGCTCAACAAGCGCCTCGCTGACCGTGAATTCGTCGCCGGCGGCTATTCGATCGCGGATATGGCGAGCTATCCCTGGGTCGTCGGCTACCAGAACCAGGGCCAGAACATCGACGATTTCCCGCATCTGAAGCGCTGGCTGGAAACGATCCGGGAGCGGCCCGCCACGGTGCGCGCCTATGCCAAGGCGAAAGAGGTCAATCCGAATTTCGGCCAGCCCGCGATCCGCACCGAGGAGGAGCGCAAGATCCTGTTCGGCCAGACCGCGGCGGTGGTGCGGTAGCGCTGTTGTTGCCGTCATTGCGAGCGCAGCGAAGCAATCCATGTCGCCGCGTGCGGAAGCGTGGATTGCTTCGTCGCTTGCGCTCCTCGCAATGACGGCTAGTCTGACGGCCGACATCAGCGGGATTGATCCATGGCCATGAAACTGTTCGAACTCGTCGGTACGGACACGTCCCGTCCGTTCAGCCCGTATTGCTGGCGCATACGGATGGCGCTGGCGCACAAGGGGCTTGGCGCCGAGTCGATCCCCTGGTGCTTCACGCACAAAGAAGTGATTGCCCCGCACAAGTCCGACAAGGTGCCGGTGCTGCTCGACGGCGACACCACGGTGGCCGATTCCTGGGCGATCGCCAACTATCTCGAGGACACCTATGTCGACCGTCCCTCGCTGTTCGGCGGCGAGGGCGGCCGCGCCATGGGGCGGATGCTGAACTGGTGGGGCGATGTCACTGTGGTCGGCGGCATCTTCCCGCTGATCGTCGCCGATATCCCCGCGCATCTCGCGCCTGACGACGTCGCCTATTTCCGTAGGACGCGCGAGGCGCGGCTCGGCAAGCCGCTGGAAGAGGCCGCGGCCACGCGCGATCACGCGGTCGAAGGCTTCCGTAGGAGTCTCGATCCGCTGCGGCTGACGCTGCGGACCCAGGCCTATCTCGGCGGCGACAGGCCGAACTATGCCGACTACATCGTGTTCGGCGGCTTCCAGTGGGCACGCGTGGTGAGCCCTTTCAAGCTGCTGGTCGAGAACGATCCGGTCTACGCCTGGCGCGAGCGCCTGCTCGACGCCTTCGACGGCATGGCGCGGAAGTCGCCGGGATACGAGGTGTAGAGTTCACCGTCATTGCGAGGAGCGAAGCGACGAAGCAATCCATGTCTTCACGCGCGGAGAGATGGATTGCTTCGCGGAGCCTGTCATCGGGCGGCGCTACGCGCCGACCCGGTGGCTCGCAATGACGAGTGTTACAGCGCGCCGCGTTCGCGCAGCATCGCCAGCGCCGCGTTGAGGTCTGGCAGCACCGCGGCGCATTTGGCGCGCGTTTCCTCGGTCGGCGGGATCATATCCGGCACCATCAGCGTGATCGCACCGGCGGCATGGGCCGCGGTTACGCCATGGTTGGAATCCTCGATCGCGACGCAGGCTTGTGGCTTTACGCGGAGCCGTTGCGCAGCCAAGAGATACAGATCCGGGCTCGGCTTGCAGTGCGTGACGTCGTCCCGCGTCAGGATAGTGTCAAAGCGCGCGCGGATTCCTGCGAGCGTGAGGTGCTGGTCGGCAGAGCGGCGCGAGGAGGAGGTCACGATCGCCATCGCACATTGCGCGGACCGAAGCGCGTCGAGCAGCTCGACGGCGCCGGCCTTCAGCGGCAACCCTGCGCCAAGCATTTCGTCACGGTTGGCGGCGAAAGCCTTGTTGATCTCGGCGAGCGGGAAATCATCGCCGTAGCGCCTCACCAGCATCAGCTCGCATTCCGGTCCGGGGAGGCCGATCATGGCGTGACAGAGGGTGACGACATCGTCGGTATAGCCACGCGCGTTCAGCGCCGCGACCAGGCTGTTGAAATAGACCTTCTCGGTATCGAGCAGCGTTCCGTCCATGTCGAGCAGGACAGCGCTGATGTCCCAGCGGCTCGTCACGTTGCGGCCGCATCGGTTTGCCGCCTCGCGAGCGCGCGCAGGCAATCCGGGCACAGGCAGTCGCCGCCATCATGGGCCGGCATCGGCAAACGGTAGGGTTCCGCGCCGCACCAGCATTCGCCCGACAGGCTGCAGGTGAAGGCGCTGCCGCAGCGTCTGCAGGAAAGCTGACGCGGGGTGCTTTCTTTCCGATTTGTCATGTAACCGGCCGCTCTCCTATTGCGGAATTAATCCGTGGTTCATCCGCATGCGCGCTATGATGTTGCGCTTCTTTGTTTGAGCATGATCTTTTCGGAAAACCGGTTCCCACTTTTCCGGATCATGCAAATCATAGACCGAGGACGCCCGAAGGGAAATCCGATGGCCCGCGATTCGCAAGCAGCCCTTGTTGCGCTCAATCGCTTCGGCTTCGGCGCCCGCGGCGGCGCTTCCGGCGATTTCGTCGACGCGGCATCCGATCCGCGCGGCTTTGTCAAATCAGAACTCAATCGCGCCAACGCCGCGCTCCTGGAGATGCCCGGGCTTTCCTCGACGCCGGCGCTCGGCAAGGCCCTGTTCGACTATCAGTTCGAGATTCAGCAGGCGCGCGACGCCGTCGCAAAATCGGGAGCAGCAACGGAAGGGCCGCCAACGGAACCCAAAGCGCAGCGCCGCAATCCGTCGATATCCTCGATCGCCACGGACATGACGGCCAAGGAGTCGATGGCATCATCCGCCGACGGCAATAACGTGAATGCCGCGATGGCGCGGCCGGATGCGATGCAGCCCAATCCGCCGAAGCCTCCGCCGCAACCGCCCAATGTCATTCAGAAGACGTTTCGCACTGAAGCGCTGGCGCGCATCCAGCGCGCGAGCTTCGCCGATTGCGGATTCGTCGAGCGCCTGGTCGTGTTCTGGTCGAACCATTTCTGCATCTCCGCCAATAAGGGCGGGCTGGCGCGGATCTGGGCCGGCTCGTTCGAGCGCGAGGCGATCCGGCCGCATGTGCTCGGCCGCTTCGCCGACATGCTGAAGGCGGTCGAGCAGCATCCGGCGATGCTGTTCTTTCTCGACAACCAGCAATCCTTGGGTCCGGACTCGCGCGCCGGCATCAACCGCAACCGCGGCCTCAACGAAAACCTCGCGCGCGAGATCATGGAGTTGCACACACTCGGCGTCGGCGGCGGCTATACCCAGGACGACGTCACCGCGCTCGCGCGCGTCATCACGGGCTGGACCTTTGCCGGCCGGCAGGACCAGCTCGGTCCGCCCGGTACCTTTGTGTTCAACGCCAATGCGCATCAGCCCGGCGCGCAGCGCGTAATGGGCAAGGTCTACGAGCAGAGTGGCGTCGCGCAGGGCGAGGCCGTGCTCGCCGATATCGCCCGCCATCCTTCGACGGCAAAATTCATCGCCACCAAATTCGCGCGCCACTTCGTGGCCGACGATCCGCCGCCGGCCCTGGTGGCGCGGCTGCAGGATGTCTTCGGAAGGAGCGACGGCGATCTGAAGGCGCTCGCGACCGCGCTGGTGGATTCCAGCGAGGCGTGGGGCGCGCCGCCGACCAAGATGCGCTCGCCTTACGAATTCCTGATCGCCTCCGGCCGGCTGCTCGGGCGCAATCCCGAAGATCCCTCCCGCTATCTGGGCGGCCTCAACGTCCTTGGTCAGCCATTGTGGTCGCGCGCCGGACCGAACGGTTTTCCCGATACCAGCGCGGCATGGGCCGCGCCTGAAGGCATGAAGCTGCGGCTCGATATCTCGGCGCAGATCGCCTCGCGCCTTGGCGACGGCATCGACCCGCGCGAGCTGCTCGATCTCGTCGCCGCGGATGCCGCCTCGCCGGACACGCGGCGCACCGTCGAGCGCGCGGAATCGCGGCAGCAGGCGCTGGCGCTGCTGTTGATGTCGCCGGAATTCCAGAGGAGGTGACGATGCAATGCTGTGAAGGGCTGCGATCACAGGCCACCTCGCGCCGCTCTCTGCTGCTTGGCGGCGCTGCGTTCGCCGCCTGGGCGTACTTGCCGAAATTTGCGCGCGCGGCTGACGGAGGCGATCCGCGGCTGGTCGTGGTGATCCTGCGCGGTGCGCTGGATGGCCTTGCGACAGTGGCGCCGATCGGCGACCCTGAATACGCCGGCCTGCATGGCTCGATCGCGCTCCGGCCGGACGGCCCGAACGCAGCCGTCATGCTCGACACCTTTTTCGGCCTGCATCCGGCGATGCCGGAATTCGCGCGGATGTATCGCGCCAAACAGGCCGCCGTGATCCATGCGGTCGCGACTTCCTATCGCGAGCGCTCGCATTTCGACGGACAGGACGTGCTCGAAAGCGGATTTGCCGGTCCGGGCAGGGTGCAATCGGGCTGGCTCAACCGCGCGCTCGAAGCGCTGCCGAAAGGCGAGCGCGTGACGCGCGCGCTCGCTGTCGGCCCGACGACGCCACTGGTGCTGCGCGGCGCGGCGCCGACCGTCGGCTGGGCGCCAGTCGCGCTGCCGCAGGCCGATGACGACACCGCGATGCGCCTGCTCGAGCTGTATCAGCATCGCGATCCCGCGCTCGCCTTGGCGCTCACGCAGGGCTTGCAGCTCGAGAAAGTCGCGAAAGGCGACGAGATGAAGCCGAAGCCCGGCACCAATGGCATCGGTGCGATGCGGCTGGTGGCGCGCGGCGCGGCGAAACTGATGGCGGCCGATGACGGGCCGCGGATCGGCGCGCTCGCCTTCGATGGCTGGGATACCCACGCCAAGGAGGGCGGGCCGGTCGGCCGTCTCGCGCAACTGCTTGGCGGCCTCGATGGCGCGCTGGCGGAATTCGAAGGCGGGCTTGGCGACCGCTGGCGCGATACCGTGATCGTGGTTGCCACCGAATTCGGCCGTACTGCGCGCATCAACGGCACCGAAGGCACCGACCACGGCACAGGCACCATTGCGCTGCTCGCCGGCGGCGCGGTGAAGGGCGGACGCGTGATCTCGGATTGGCCCGGCCTGAAACCCGCCGATCTCTATCAAGGCCGCGACCTCGCGCCGACCACCGATTTGCGCGCCGTCATGAAAGGCGTACTGCACGACCAGTTCGGCCTCGCCGAGCGCGTGCTGGCGGAGAGCGTGTTTCCCGACAGCCGCGCCGCCAAGCCAATGCAGGGGTTGGTGGCGGTGGTATAAACCTCTCCCCGCCTTTTGCGGGGAGAGGTCGGAGGCGGCGCGCAGCACCGACTCCGGGTGAGGGGCAGGGCGATGCGTGGCCGCAATGAAAAAATGATCCGAATCGCGAGGTGCTTACGCGCCGATCAAATGGATGCGGAAACAGTGCTCTGGAATCGGCTTCGCAATCGTCAACTGGACGGCCATAAGTTTGCCAGACAGGTTCCGATCGGAGGCTATGTCTGCGACTTCGTTTGTCGTGAGAAGCAGGTCGTTATTGAAGTCGACGGAGGTCAGCACACAACGAGTCCGCGGCGGACGAAATCCGCAACCGTCGGCTCGTCGCCGATGGATACAAGGTACTGCGATTTTGGAACAATGACGTGCTCAGCAATATCGAGGGCGTCTTGATCACAATTCAGGCCGAACTTCGCGGAGAGAGCCCCTCACCCCACCCTCTCCCCGTGAGGGACGGGGAGAGGGAGTGAGAGAGTCCCGCTTACCCCTTCGTAATCTCGTCGATCTGCGCGAGCTCTTCCACGCTCAAATTCCAGTCGATCGCCTTGACGTTCTGCTCGACCTGCTCGACGCGGGTGGCGCCGGCGATCACGCTCGAGACTTGCGGGCGGGCGGCGAGCCACGAGAAGGCGAGCTCCAGCAACGTGTGGCCGCGCTCCCTGGCGAAGGCCTGGAGCTTGTCGACGATGTCCTCGTTGCGCGGCGTGACATAGCGGTCGCGCAGCATCGGCACCTTGCCAAAGCGCGTGTCCGCTGGCGCCACTGCGCCGCGCTGATACTTGCCGGTCAGCAGGCCGCTCGCGAGCGGGAAGAACGGCAACAGGCCCAGATTGTATTCCTGCGCCGCTGGCAGCAGGTCCTTTTCGATATCGCGCACCAAAAGGCTGTATTCGTCCTGGCAGGAGACGAAGCGGTTCACGTTCATCGCACGCGCGACATATTCGGCTTCGGCGATGCGCCAGGACGGGAAGTTCGAATTGCCGATGTAACGCACCTTGCCCTGCCGTACGAGATCGTCGAGCGCGCGCAGGGATTCATCGATCGGGGTCAGCGGGTCGTAATCATGCTGCTGGTAGAGATCGATGTAGTCGGTCTTCAAACGCTTCAAGCTCGCTTCGACCGCCGACATGATGTAGCGCCGCGAGGCACCCTGCTTGGTGCCGTCGGTCGCCATCGGCTTGGAATATTTTGTCGCCAGCACGATGTCCTTGCGGCGATCGCCGAGCACGGTGCCGAGCACCGTCTCCGAGCCGCCCATGCCGGCATAGATGTCGGCGGTGTCGAACAGGGTGATGCCGAGGTCGAGCGCGCGGTGGATCACCTGACGCGAGGTTTCGAGATCGGTGCGCTGGCCGAAATTGTTGCAGCCGAGGCCGACGGCGGAAACGCGTAAGCCCGAGCCGCCGAGATTGCGAATTTGCATGGAGCGATCCGAAAATTGGAGGAAAGAGAATGTATTGTGGCCCGCACGCCAGTTCCTCGCAAGGCGGCGGCGGGCTCGCACATCATCGTCGGCTGCAGTGCAGCCATGAGCGGATGTCGCGCAAAAAAAGCGGCCCCGGTCAGACGCGGCGACTGACGGGGACCGCTCGGGGGGCGTGTGATCCGAGACGGGGGGCCTGATCAAACGCGTAAGAAAGCCTAGCCGTGCTTTGTTACGCGCGGGTGACAGGCAAGTTATCCACAGCCGGCGGCGTGGCTCGCTTAATTCATGCTATTCGGCGGCGCGCAAAGCCGGGCCAAGGGCGCGACCGATGCCGCGGAGGGAGCGATAGTAGTCGGCCTTGGCCGGATCGTCGGTGCTGCGCACCAGATCGGTCACCGGCGTGTAGCTCAGCATGCGGCCGCCGTCGGGCAGCGCCGTGCAACTGAAGCGCAGCACCTGGCCATCGGCGAGGTTGATGTTGATCGGGGTGGAATCGCCGATCCGCATCATCTCGATGCGTCGCGCGATGAAGTCGTTCAATTCGTGCTTCGGCAATTCGTAGGCGCCGGTGTCGCGGCCATGATACATCAGCGCGATGAACGGCGGTTTGCTTTCGGCTTGCTCGTCGGCAAGCGCGAAATAGTCGCGGAAAGCGCGATTGATGAACTCCGCCCGCGTGTCCGAATCCAACAGCACGATGCCGATGTCGACCCGGTCGAGCGCGGCCTTCAGGCGCTCGGCAGTGGCATGATGCTTCTGCTCCCAGGCGAAGGCATCGATCCATTTTCGCCTGAGCAGACCGGTGATGACGGCTGTGACAATGGCGGTCGCCGCCAGCATCGCCATCCGCGCCAGGTCCGACAGGTCGTAGCCTGGCGTGGCGCGATGGTTGAGGAAGAAGATCGCCGAGCCCGCCACCGCGATGGCCGCACTCACGAGTCCCGACGCGATGCCGCCGATGGAACTTGCCAGCGCGACGATGCAAACGAACAAGGGCGCCGGATTCGGCACGGCGGCGAAATGTCTGTCGACGGCGAAGGCGGATAGCGCTGTCGCCATCGTCAGGGCAGGGCCCAGGATCGTGCGCCAGTTCAACTGCATGTTTGCGCCTCGTTACAACCGACGATAGGCGCGCAGTTTGACGACGGATTTCGCTTGCGGCGGGATTTTGCGCGTCACGCTTAAGAGCGGTTTGATGGCGCGCGCCAAGCTTTCGCATTGTTGGAGTCAAATGCTATGCGAATTGCATCAAACCAGTTCCGTGGCATGGAGCGCTCGAGAAGATCTGCTCGGTCGTGCTGTGGCGGACCATTGCAAGAGGATATCGATGCCCACGATTTCGCCGACCATCCTGCCGATCCTGATGCTGTTTGCCTCCAACGTCTTCATGACTTTTGCGTGGTACGGGCATTTGAAGTTCAAGGCGAGCCCGCTGCCGGTGGTGATCATGGTGAGCTGGGGCATCGCCTTCTTTGAGTATTGGCTCGCCGTGCCAGCCAACCGCTGGGGCAGCGCGGTCTATTCGGCGGCGCAGCTCAAGACCATGCAGGAGGTGATCACGCTGGTCGTGTTCGCGGGCTTTTCGGTGCTCTATCTCAAGGAGCCGCTCGGCTGGAACCACGCACTCGGCTTTGCGCTGATCGCCGCCGGCGCGTTCCTGATCTTCCACAGGTTCACGTGATCGCGGGTGAGCTGCGCTCCCTTCACCTCCCCTTGAAAAGGGGAGGTCGGTTTGCGCGCGAGCGCAAACCGGGTGGGGATCAACTCTCTCCACACGCACCTGCGCCCGCGGCAGACCCCCATCCCAACCTTCCCCCTTTCAGGGGGAAGGAGCGCAGCGGGGCGCAAGCTACCGGCATATCACCTCCCATGAGATGGCAGGACCCGCACCACGGGCGCGCGATCCTCGCCACGGGTGCTGGTGACGATCAACAGCGAGGCCGCAAGCAGGATCGCGACGGTCAGTCCAACTGTTACCAGTCCAACAGGTGTCTTCAACATGCTCTGGTCGCGATCTCAGTCATCGCGCCTTGCGTTGGTGACGATTGTAGAAAAGGAAACCACCGGATCAGGTCGAAAGCGGCATCGCCATCGTGACCTCGACACACAGTGACAACGCGCCGATCGTGACCGAAATGGCGATTGCGCTCGCCAGTCGGGACGGGACTGCTGGCGCGGGGCGGCTCTTGGAGCCGGCCGTGCCGGGCGACCATGTCATGGTCAAAATCCTCGCATGCGCGGGCGAATCACCCGCGTTGTCTGGCCCGAGGATTCGCAATCGTCGCCGGCAATATTGCGGCGGTGACCGTGAGAAAAATGGCAGAACCACGGCATAGCGCGAGGTTTTACCCGTAATTCTACGGGCTATGCCCGCAATTCCCGCTATTCAGCCCCTGCCGCGATGCCGGTGGCGTCGTCGAATTCGGCCTCCGGCCGCCAGTCCATCGCGACGAAGCCGGGGACCTGCTCGACCCGCCTGAGCCAGGCACGGATCGCCGGAAAGGTGGCGAGGTCGAAATCGCAGCGGTCAGCGAGGTGGGTGTAGCCGTAGAGTGCGATGTCAGCGACCGTGAGCTGGTCGGCGGCGAAGAAGCGCGCGATCTTGAGATGGTTCTCCATCACCTGCAGCGCGGCATAGCCCCGCTCCATCCAATCCTCCAGCGCATGGGTCTGGAGGTCGCGGCCGCCTTTCACGAGCGATAGCCAGAAATAGGCCGCGCCGATATTGGGCTCCAGCGCATGCTGTTCGAAGAACATCCATTGCAGCGCCTCGGCCCGCTCGATCTTCGACTCCGGCGCGAGCGGCGTGCCGCCGGCGACATACCAGAGGATGGCGTTGGATTCGGCGAGATAGCGGCCGTTCTCGACTTCGAGCAGCGGCACCTGGCCGCTCGGGTTCTTCGCCAGAAACTCCGGCGTGCGGCTCTCGCCGCGCAGGATGTCGACCTCGACGGCCTCATAGGGCGTATTGAGCAGCGCCAGCGCAAGGCGAACCTTGTAGCTGTTGCCGGAGCGCTGCATCGAATAGAGCTTGTACATCTTGCCCGAGTTCACCAATCGAAGCGCGTGAGCGGCAGTTGGCGCCGCAAACGCAACCCCACAATGATGCCGATGGGGGTGCGTCGCAAGAGCTGCGGGATGGAAAAAGTCGAAAACCGCTCCCGCAACGCACGCGTGCAGAATGATTCCATTGGCGCAGCAATGATCACGCCTCTGCTATCAGGTGATGACAGCGGGTCTGATCGAGGGTCCGCCACGTGAGGCTGCGGCAAAAGTGCCGAGGAAACCCCGCTTTTCGCTTGCCGCTGCACCGCAACAGTCCTAGAAACGAGGTCGCGCTGTTGTTGCGCTTTTCCCAACATAATCCGGAGACGATGATGTCCTTCCTGTCCGCTGCGCTTGACCGTGTGAAGCCGTCCGCGACGATTGCGGTCACGGATAAAGCACGCGCGCTGAAAGCGGCGGGCCGCAATGTCATCGGGCTGGGCGCCGGTGAGCCGGATTTCGATACGCCGGCCAACATCAAGCTGGCGGCCATCCATGCGATCGAGGCCGGCAAGACCAAGTACACCGATGTCGGCGGCATTCCCGAGCTGAAGGAGGCGATCATCGCCAAGTTCGAGCGGGAGAACGGCCTCACCTACAAGCCGAACCAGGTGATCGTCGGCACCGGCGGCAAGCAGGTGCTCTACAACGCGCTGATGGCGACCATCAATCCGGGCGACGAGGTCATCATTCCCGCGCCCTATTGGGTGAGCTATCCGGAAATGGTTGCGCTCGCGGGCGGTGAATCGGTGCCGGTGGTGTGCACGGCCGAGCGCGGCTTCAAGCTCAGCGCGGAGGATCTTGAAAAGGCGATCACGCCGAAGACCAAATGGATCATCCTCAACTCGCCGTCGAACCCGACCGGCGCCGCCTATACCCGCGCCGAGTTGAAGGCGATCACTGATGTGCTGGTGAAGCATCCGCATGTCTGGGTGATGACCGACGACATGTACGAGCACCTCGTCTATGACGATTTCGTCTTCACCACGCCGGCGCAGATTGAGCCGAAACTCTACGACCGCACGCTGACGGTGAACGGTGTCTCCAAAGCCTATTGCATGACCGGCTGGCGCATCGGCTATGCCGGCGGCCCTGCGCAGCTCATCAAGGCGATGGCGACGATCCAGTCGCAGTCGACCTCGAACCCGTCGTCGATCTCGCAGTGGGCCGCCGTCGAAGCGCTCAACGGTCCGCAGGAGTTCATTCCCGTGAACAACAAGGTGTTCAAGGAACGGCGCGACCTCGTGGTCTCGATGCTGAACCAGGCGGCCGGCATCGACTGCCCTCGGCCGGAAGGCGCGTTCTACGTCTATCCGTCCTGCGCCGGCACGATCGGCAAGACATCGCCGGGCGGCAAGGTGATCGAGAACGACGAGGACTTCGTCACCGAGCTCCTGGAGAGCGAGGGCGTCGCGGTCGTCCACGGTTCTGCCTTCGGCCTCGGCCCGGCGTTCCGCATCTCCTACGCCACCAAGACCTCGGATCTCGAAGATGCCTGCAAACGCATCCAGCGCTTCTGCGGCAATCTGCGATAGTTCGATCGGTCGAGCGAGAATGAGAGGCCCGCGCAAGCGGGCCTTTTTCGTGTTCGCACGCTCTCTCTCCGCCGTCATTGCGAGGAGCGTAGCGACGAAGCAATCCATATCGCCATTTGTGGAGGCATGGATTGCTCGGCTGCGCTGAGAAGAAAGTGAGTTCCAAGCCGCTGGCCATGGTCCGGGGCACGCGTAGCGCGAGCCCGGAATCCATCTCACCGCAGACTACGGCGCCCGATGGATTCCGGGCTCGTCCTTCGGACGCCCCGGAATGACAGCGGTGATGGGCGCGTCTCTGCGCATCAGTAACGCTCCGCTGCTTTCATCGATCCGGGTCGGCTTCGCAGGCCGGTCCGAAACTCGCAATGATGTTGGGCTGATCTGACTTCGTATCGTGCGTCCTGAAGATGACCGGTCGCCGCAACTTGGTTGTGTCGCCAATCTGGCACTGCCTTGAAGCTTGTGGCATAGACGGACACGCGCCGCGGGCGGGCGCGGTCCTTCGTCTCACCTCACGTCAGATTTTTTCAGCCGGAGATATCTTCATGCGTCGCTTCGTCTTTCGCGCGGGCACGGCCATCGTCATGCTCGCATCCATCATCGCCGGCGCCAGCGCGCAGCAGCCAGAGCGCGTGCGGGTTGGCGTTCTGGAATGCCGCGGCGGCGCCAGCGTCGGCTTCATCGTGGGGTCGGTCACTCATCTCGGCTGCGTGCTGCGCGCCGAGGGCGTGCCGGAGGACCGCTACATCGCGACGATCCAGAAGGTGGGCCTCGATATCGGCATCACCGAGGAGACGGCGCTGGCCTGGGGCGTCTACGCGCCAGTCTCGCGCATCGGGCCCGGTGACCTCTCCGGCAATTATGCGGGCGCGCAGGGCAGCGCGACGCTCGGCGTCGGTGTCGGCGGCAACGTGCTGGTCGGCGGCTCCAACAATTCGATCGCGCTGCAGCCGCTGAGCCTGCAGGGCCAGGTCGGCCTCAACGTCGCCGCCGGCCTAGCGAGCCTGGAACTCCGGCCGGGACGCTAATACAAGCGTGGGCAAAGCGCAGCGCCCACCATCCAAACCATGCGTGCGCAATGCCAGTTGACGCGCCCTCTCCCCTTGTTGTGGGAGAGGGCAGCTCAGGCGCGGGCCATCAACACGTTTGGGTGAGGGGTCCTCTCCACGAGCACTGTCGCCTGCGGAGACAATCCCTCATCCGTCGCGCATTGCATGCGCGCCACCTTCTCCCACAAGGGGAGAAGGGAAGGAGTCGTGCACGCTTCATTGCATTACATCGCAACGCAGCGACGTTTTGGCGCGTGTTCCCGCTTGCCAAACGCCCGCGACGGGCGGAGCATTGTTGATTGCCGACCCAATCAAGGGCCGAGCTCCAGACGAGGAGACGGCAATATGGGACAAGACGTCAGAAGTCCCCGAGGTCCACGGTGCATCGCACTGGTGGGCCCTTTCCAAAGCGGTAAGACCACACTACTCGAAGCGATCTTGGCGCGAACCGGCGCGATCCGGACAGCCGGCAGTGTCGATGCCGGAACTTCCGTTGGCGATGCCAGTGCGGAAGCGCGCAATCACAAGATGAGCGTCGGTCTTACCGCCGCCACCACGACCTTCATGGGCGACAGTTACACCTTCCTCGATTGTCCCGGCTCGGTCGAATTCGCGCACGACATGCGCATGGCGCTTCCCGCGGTCGATGCCGCGGTCGTGGTCTGCGAGGCCGACGAGAAGAAGCTGCCGCAATTGCAGCTCATCCTGCGCGAATTGGAAGAGCTCGCCATTCCCCGTTTCCTGTTCCTGAACAAGATCGATCGCGCCAACAATCGCGTCCGCGAGACGCTCGCGACGCTGCAGCCGGCCTCGCGCGTGCCGCTGGTGCTCAGGCAAATTCCGATATGGAACGGCGATCTGATCGAGGGTTTCGTCGATCTGGCGCTGGAACGCGCCTTCGTCTATCGCGAGCACAAGCCGTCGGAGGTGGTCGCGCTGGAAGGCGGCAATCTCGATCGCGAGAAGGAAGCGCGCTTCTCGATGCTGGAGAAGCTCGCCGACCATGACGACGCGCTGATGGAGCAGTTGCTCGAGGACATCCAGCCGCCGCGCGATGCCGTGTTCGACGATCTCGCCCGCGAACTGCGCGAAGGCGTGATCTGCCCGGTGCTGCTCGGCTCGGCGCTGCGCGAGAATGGCGTGCTGCGCCTGCTGAAGGCGCTGCGCCATGAATCGCCCGGTATCGCCGACACCGCCAAGCGCCTTGGCGCCCCCGAAACCAAGGATGCGCTCGCCTACGTGTTCAAGACGGTGCATTTGCAGCACGGTGGCAAACTGTCGCTGGCGCGGCTGCTCGCCGGCCGTCTCGACGATGGCGCGACGCTGACGTCCTCGTCCGGCGAGACCGGCCGCGTTTCCAGTATCCTCGCCGCTGGCGGCGCGTTCGACACCAAGCGCGCCTCCGCGGAAGCCGGCGATACGGTTGCGCTCGGCAAGCTCGATGCGATCAAGACCGGCGACACCGTGGCGAGCGGCAAGACCGCGCCGCCCTCGCTGGTGACGGTCGAGCCGACCTCGCCGGTGCTCGCGATGTCGGTCGCGGCCACCGACCGCAAGGACGACGTCAAGCTCGGGCAGGCGCTGCTGCGGCTGAACGAGGAGGATCCGTCGCTGACCCAGATCCAGAACGCACGCACGCACGATACCGTGCTGTGGGGGCAGGGCGAGATGCATCTGCGCGTCGCGGTGGAACGGCTGCGTGACCGCTTCGGCGTCAACGTCAAATCGCACCCGCCAGCGATCGGGTATCAGGAGACCATCCGGAAACCGATCACCCAGCGCGGCCGGCACAAGAAGCAGTCCGGCGGCCACGGTCAGTTCGGCGACGTGGTGCTCGAGGTAAAGCCCTTGCCGCGCGGTTCCGGCTTCAGCTTCGAGGAGACCGTGGTCGGCGGTGCAGTGCCGCGGAACTATATCGGCGCGGTCGAAGAAGGCGTGGTCGACGGCCTGCAGAAGGGGCCGCTCGGCTTTCCCGTGGTCGACGTCCATGTGTGCCTGACTGACGGTTCCTACCACAGCGTCGACTCCTCCGATCTCGCGTTCCGCACCGCAGCGCGGATCGGTGTCAGCGAGGCGCTGCCGAACTGTCATCCGGTGCTGTTGGAACCGATCCACATGGTCGAAATCGTCTGCCCGACCGACGCCACCGCCAAGATCAACGCGATCCTGTCGGCGCGGCGGGGCCAGATCCTCGGTTTCGACACCCGCGAGGGCTGGGCGGGCTGGGACTGCGTCCGCGCCACCATGCCGGAAGCCGAAATCGGCGACCTGATCGTGGAACTCCGCTCGGCCACCGCCGGCGCCGGCAGCTTCACCCGGCAGTTCGATCACATGGCTGAAGTGACCGGCCGGACCGCCGATCAAATTATTGCGGCGCATCGCGTGGCGGCATAAGTGTTGCTAGGATCATGGCCCCGGATCGAGGGTCATGATCCCCGCATCGCCATGGACGTTGTCGATCTCTCCTTGAAAATGCGGCGGCTGACGCAATGGCTGGACGGCCGTTGTCAGCCCTACCGCCTCGTGCGCCGGCAGTTCGACGGTCCGCCGTTCGGTCACTGCTACGTGACCATCGATCCCGAACGTCAGGCGCCCTTTCCATCCGCCAATCTCAACCGCGTCTATCTCTGCGGCGCTGATCCCGCGATGGCGGATGATGCGGTCCCGCGCTTCATCGATCTGTTCACGGCTGAGGGTGTGAAGCGCTTCTACGTCTGGTTGAGCCCGGGTCCCGATATGGACGTGATGCGGGCGCGGCTCGAGGCGGGCGGCCTGTCGCGCGCGCGTCGCACCGGATATCCGACCTTGTGGCGCACGGCCTGTTCGCCGCTTCATTTCGCCACAGATCTCAGCATCCGCGAGGTGACCACCGACGAGATCGACGCCGCGCGCGATCAGCTCGGCGACACGCTGTGGCCGGAATATGCGCGCTCGGCCGGCCGCAGGGGCTTCGTTCACTACATGGCCTTCGACGGCGATCAGCCGGTGGCGATTGCCGCGCTCTGCCTGTTCGAGGACATCGGCTATCTCCTGGCCGCGACCACAGCCGAAAGCCATCGCAAGCGCGGCGCGCAGCAGGCGCTGATAGCGAAGCGGGTCGAACGCGCCGAGCAGATGGGCTGCAGAGTGCAGGTCTCCGAGACCATGTACATGCTGGAACATTCGTACCGTAATCTGCTGCGCGCCGGCTTCACCGAAGCCTACGAGAAAGAGGTCTACGAGTGGACGGCGTGACGCATGCTTGACTCGCGCCGTAACATGACGCTGGCCTGTGCGCTGAGCGCGCTCGCCGGTTATCTTGACGGCATCGGTTATCTGCATCTCGGCGGCCTGTTCGTCTCCTTCATGAGCGGCAATTCGACGCGTCTCGGCGTCAACCTGACCGAGGCGAACTGGTTCGCGGCGGCGCAAACCATCGGCATCATCGTGACCTTCGTGTTCGGCGCGGCGGCGGGCAGCCTGATCGTGCTTGCGCGCGGCGGCCGTCGCCAGACCTGGCTGTTGCTGACGGAAGCGCTGCTGCTCGTCGGCGCCGCGCTCGCCTACACATTCGGCTGGCCGACGGCCGCGGTCGGCGGCATCGTGTTCGCGATGGGGCTGGAGAATGCGATGTTCCAGATCCGCGGCGGCGCCGGCCTCGGCCTCACCTATGTCACCGGCGCGCTGGTCAAGGCTGGCCAACTCCTTGGGGCGGCGCTGACCGGCGGCCCGCGCTGGGCCTGGCTGCCGAACCTCCTGCTATGGGCGGCACTGGTGCTGGGGTCGACCGTCGGCGCGCTCGCTTATCTCCACCTCAATCTGTCCGCGGTCTGGTTCGCCGCTGGCGCCGCCGTCGTGCTTACGGCGTTCGTCGCGGTGCGGGATAAGTGAATGTTGACAGTCCGCATTGCTTGTCCGATTGGACTGCAATGACCGCACCGACCAAAGCCCGCGCCGCATGCCTGATCGGATGGCCGGCCGCGCATTCGCGCTCGCCGCTGATCCATCACTACTGGCTGAGGAAGCTCGGCATCGAGGGCGGCTACAACATCGAAGCGATCCCGCCGGAAGGCTTTGCCGAGTTCGTGTTGCATCTCGCGTTCCACGGCTTCGTCGGCGCCAATGTCACGATCCCGCACAAGGAGCGCGCGCTGGCGCTGTCGCTGCCTGACGAGCGCGCCCGTGCGGTCGGCGCCGCCAACACGCTGTGGTACGAAGCCGGCGAGCTGCGCTCGACCAATACCGACGTCGAAGGCTTCGTCAACAATCTGGACGCCTCCGCGCCCGGCTGGGACCAGGCGACAGAGGCGCTGGTGCTGGGCGCCGGCGGCTCGGCGCGCGCCGTGGTGTTCGGATTGCTCGATCGCGGCATGACGCGCATTCACCTCGTCAATCGCAGCATCGAGCGCGCCCGCGCGCTTGCCGATCAGTTCGGTTCTCGCGTCGAGCCGGCCGGCTGGGATGCGCTTGCCGATCTGTTGCCGCGCGCAGGGCTGCTCGTGAACACCACCTCACTCGGCATGCACGGCCAGCCGGCGCTCGCGCTCGACGTCGGCTTGCTGCCGTCAAATGCTGTTGTTGCCGACCTCGTCTATGTTCCACTGAAGACGCCGCTGCTTGCAGCCGCCGAGGGGCGCGGATTGAAGACGGCCGACGGGCTGGGCATGCTCCTGCACCAGGCGGTGCGCGGCTTCGAACTGTGGTTCGGCCAGCGCCCGCAAGTGACGCCGGAACTGCGTGCGCTGGTCGAGGACGATCTCACAAAGGCTTGAGGGCAGGAAATATCGCCGCGAAAGCGGGGTCTCTGTAGAGATGATCCACCCGGAGCTCTCGCTATGCCTCCCTACCGTTCCACGCTCGCCCGCCCGCTGTTTGCCGTCGCCATGGTTGCGGCATCAACCCTTTATGCGATCGCGCAGCAGCCGCCGGTGTCGTCGCGCCTGCGCGGCACCATCGAAAGCGTCGACGGCGACACAGTCACGGTCAAGTCGCGCAGCGGTGAAGACGTCAAGCTGCATTTGACCAGCGACGCGCGCGTTGCCGGCATCGCCAAGATCGCACTGTCCGACATCAAGGTCGGTTCCTTCATCGGCGCTACGACCGTGCCGGGTTCCGACGGCACGCCGAAAGCGGTGGAGGTTCACGTCTTCCCGGAGGACATGCGCGGCACCGGCGAGGGCTCGCGGCCCTGGGACACGCGCCCCAACAGCAGCATGACCAATGCGACGGTCGCCGAATCCGTTGTCAGCAATGACGGCCACACGCTGCTCGTCAAATACAAGGACGGCGAGAAGAAGATGCTGGTCTCGCCCGATACGCCTGTCGTGACCTACGTCCCCGGCGACAAGTCCGAGCTCAAGGCGGGCGCCAAGATCATCGCATTCACGAAAAAGTCGCCCGACGGCTCGCTCGAGGCCGACCGCATCAGCGTCGGCCGCGACGGCATCACACCGCCGATGTAAGTGCGGGTTGCTGTCTTCCCTTCTCCCCTTGTGGGAGAAGGTGGCGCGCATCAAATGCGCGACGGATGAGGGGTTCTCTCCGCGAGCGACTGCACTCGCGGAGAGAAACCCCCCACCCAAACGCGCTCGTTGCCGATGTCGGAGCTGCCCTCTCCCGCAAGGGGCGAGCGCACATCAATCGGCATCGCGCGCGTGTTGACTTAAACCGCCAGCACCTTGTCGTCGATCTCGGCGATGGTGTTGACGCCGCACAGGCCCATGGTCGTCAGCAGTTCCTTCGCCAGCACGTTGATCGCCTCGGTGACGCCCGCCTGTCCGCCGGCGCCGAGGCCGTAAGCATAGGCGCGGCCGATCATGCAGGACTTCGCGCCGAGCGCGAGCGCGCGCATCACGTCCATGCCGGTGCGGATGCCGCCGTCGAACATGACTTCGACCTGCGAGCCGACGGCGTCCACGATCTCGGGCAGCACCTCGATCGAGGAGGGGGCGCCGTCGAGCTGGCGGCCGCCATGGTTGGAGACCACGATCGCCTGCGCCCCGGTCTTGGCCGCGATCTCCGCGTCCTCGACGTCGAGGATGCCCTTGAGGATCAGCTTGCCCGGCCAGATGCTGCGGATCCAGTCGATGTCTTTCCAGTTCAGCGAAGTGTCGAACTGCGAATTGATCCAGGTCGACAGCGACGTGATGTCCTGGTCGATCTTGAGGTGGCCCGCCAGATTGCCGAAGGTGCGGCGCTTGCCGCGCAGCACGCCCGAGACCCAGGCAGGCTTGGTGGCGAAATCGATCAGTTTCGACAGCGACCATTCCGGCGGCACGGTCATGCCGTTCTTGATGTCCTGGTGCCGCTGGCCGATCACCTGCAGGTCGACGGTGAGGACCAGCGCGCTGCACCTGGCGGCGATGGCGCGCTCGATCAGCGCCTTGATGAAGCCGCGGTCCTTCATGACGTAGAGCTGGAACCAGAACGGCTTGTCGACGGCGGCCGCAATGTCCTCGATCGAGCAGATCGACATCGTGCTCTGCGTGAACGGAATCCCTGCGGCCTGTGCGGCGCGGCAGGCATAGATCTCGCCATCGCCATGCTGCATGCCGAGCAGGCCGACAGGGGCGAGGATCAGCGGCATCGCGGCCGGCTCGCCCAGGATCGTGGTCCTGAGGTCACGCTTGGAGACGTCGACCAGGATGCGCTGGCGGAATTTGATCTGCTGAAGATCCTCGCTGTTGGCGCGCAGCGTGTCCTCGGTATAGGAGCCGCGGTCGGCATAGTCGAAAAATGCCTTCGGCACGCGGCGCTTGTGTAGCTGGCGCAGATCTTCGATGCAGGTGATGTGCTTCATGGACGCTCCCGGCCCGTCTTGTATTTCGCGAATGCGCCGTCATCTAGCATGGTTGGATCATCTGCCAAATCGCCCCGCGAAATCCGACCTAGTAGGAGGCCACCATGACCGGATCGACCCCCAAGCCGAAAGATGCCGAGAGCGAAAAGCGGGCGCTCGAGGAGTCCCTGGAGGAGGGGTTGGAGGAGACTTTTCCGGCCTCCGACCCGGTCAATGTGACCCAGCCGGCGCCGTCCAAGGACGACCATCACATCCTCCGCAAGCGCTAGAGTGGCTGCCGGCCGCTGTCCGTAGGAACTCCGGCCTCCGAAATATACATTATTTTACAATATATTAACCTAAACTCTTGCCTTCAGGCGACGGTAATGATTCATCATATATTTTGAAGCCGTCTTGGCGGCCGACGCACTATAACGCCTGCCTGATGATGTTTCGGGCTTCTCGCTGAGGTGGCTGGAGAAGCCCAGGCCTTACTTGGGGGTGATATGAGCCGTAAATATTTCGGGACCGACGGGATTCGCGGCCGTGCCAATGGTCTGATTACGCCGGAGCTCGCCCTCAAGGTGGGGCAGGCCGCCGGCCTGGTGTTTCAGCGCGGCGACCATCGCCATCGCGTGGTGATCGGCAAGGACACGCGGCTGTCCGGCTACATGATCGAATATGCCATGGTCGCGGGCTTCACCTCGGTCGGCATGGACGTGCTGCTGCTCGGCCCGATGCCGACGCCGGCGGTCGCGATGCTCACCAAGTCGATGCGCGCCGATCTCGGCGTGATGATCTCAGCCTCCCACAATCTGTTCGAGGACAACGGCATCAAGCTGTTCGGGCCGCAAGGCTTCAAGCTGTCCGACGACGTCGAGAAGCAGATCGAGCAACTGCTCGACGAGCCGATCGAGCGCCGGCTCGCTCAGAGCGCGAGCCTCGGCCGCGCCCGCCGCATCGACGGCGTCCATGACCGCTACATCGAATTCGCCAAGCGCACGTTGCCGCGCGAATTGAGCCTCGACGGCCTCCGCGTCGTGATCGATTGCGCCAATGGCGCCGCATACAAGGTGGTGCCGGAAGCGCTGTGGGAGCTCGGCGCCGACGTCGTGCAGATCGGGGTCGAGCCCGACGGCTTCAACATCAACAAGGAATGCGGCTCCACCGCGCCGGAAACGCTGGCCAAGAAGGTGCGCGAGATGCGCGCCGATATCGGCATTGCGCTCGATGGCGACGCCGATCGCGTGATCCTGGTCGACGAGCGCGGTCATGTGGTCGACGGCGATCAGTTACTCGCAGTGATCGCGCAGAGCTGGAAGGACGAGGGCCGGCTCGCCAAGCCCGGCATCGTCACCACCGTGATGTCCAATCTCGGGCTCGAGCGTTTCCTGCAGGGCATTGGCCTCGACATGGTGCGCACGCCGGTCGGCGACCGCTATGTGCTCGAGCGGATGCTGAGTGATGGCTACAATCTCGGCGGCGAGCCGTCGGGCCACATCATCCTTTCCGATTACGCCACCACGGGCGACGGCTTCGTCGCCGCGCTGCAGGTGCTTGCCGTGGTGCAAAAGCTCCGCCGCCCGGTGTCGGAAGTCTGCCACCGCTTCGATCCGCTGCCGCAGATCCTGAAGAATGTGCGTTATCGCAGCGGCAGGCCGCTCGATGATGCCGAGGTCAAGTCCGCCATCGTCGACGCCGAGAAGCGGCTCAACGGCCACGGTCGCCTCCTGGTCCGCTCCTCCGGCACCGAGCCGGTGATCCGCGTGATGGGCGAGGGCGACGACCGCCTCCTGGTCGAGGAAGTCGTCGATCACATCGTCTCCGCACTCGGCCATGCCGCGGCTGCTGCTGCGTAACACAGTAGAGAAGCGGACGCGCCCACCTCGCCCCGCCTGCGGGGAGAGGTCGGATCGCATCGCAGATGCGATCCGGGTGAGGGGGAGCCTCCGCGAATTCGTCGGTCACCGTGTTCGCGGAGAGAGCCCCTCACCCAACCCTCTCCCCGCGAAGGGTAGGGAGAGGGAGAAGCACCGCCATCGCTTCTCTAAATGCTCTTGATCCAACGCGCGCCGGTAGCATCGCAGCCATCATCTATTGTCGGTGGTCGCAGCGTTTGCTGCGGCGTAAGCAGCACCGATTGCCGCTTCGCCGCTCCCTGCCAGGAATTTCCGTTGAACAAGCCCGTTGCCGTCTCAGAAGAAGCGCTGGCTGAACCGGTGCTGGTATCAGACGTGACGCCGCGCGTGGCAGCCCGCGCGACCGCGGTGGGGCCGGCTTACATCGTACTGGCGGGCATCAGCTTCTCGCACTTCCTCAACGACACCATGCAGTCGTTGATCGCCTCCGTCTATCCGATCCTGAAGGACGCCTACGCGCTGGACTACACGCAGATCGGCATGATCACGCTGGCGTTCCAGTTCACGGCGTCGCTGCTGCAGCCGCTGGTCGGGCATTTCACCGACAAGAAGGCGCAGCCGTTCTCGCTTGCGATGGGCATGGGCTTCACCTTCTTCGGCCTGCTGCTGCTCGCTGGCGCGCATCACTACGGCATCATCCTGATCGCGGCGTCGCTGGTCGGGCTCGGTTCGGCGGTGTTCCATCCGGAATCGGCGCGGATCGCGCGGCTCGCTTCGGGCGGCCGTTACGGCTTTGCGCAATCGGTGTTCCAGCTTGGCGGCAGCTTCGGCACCTCGATGGGTCCGGTGCTCGCGGCGCTGATCGTGGTGCCGTTCGGGCAGCCCTCGATCGCGTGGTTCTCCTCGATTGCGGGTCTTGCGATCCTGATCCTGTGGCGCATCGGTGCCTGGTACAAGCCGCAGATCGTGACCAAGAAGGCGGCGGTCGTCGAGCAGCACCCGGACGCGCCCACCGGGCGGCGGGTGACGATCGCGCTCGCCGTGCTGGTCGCGCTGTTGTTCTCGAAGCAGCTCTATGTCTCGAGCCTCTCGAGCTATTACATCTTCTATCTGATCGAGAGGTTCGACGTCTCGACGCAAGCGGCGCAGTTCTATCTCTTCATCTTCCTTGCAGCGAACGCAGCTGGCGCCTTCGTGGGCGGACCGCTCGGCGACCGCTTCGGCCGCAAATACGTGATCTGGTTTTCGATCCTCGGCGCGCTGCCGTTCACGCTGGCACTGCCCTATGCCGGCCTCGTCACCAGCGCCGTGCTCAGCGTGTTCATCGGCCTGATCATCTCGTCGGCGACGCCCTCGATCATCGTGTTCGCGCAGGAACTGATGCCGCATCGCTTCGGCATGATTTCCGGCCTGTTCTTCGGCTTTGCCTTCGGCATCGGCGGTTTGGGCGCGGCGGTGCTCGGCAGGCTTGCCGATCACACCGACATCGCCTTCATCTATCAGCTCTGCGCGTTCCTGCCGGCGATCGGGTTGCTTGCGGTGTTCCTGCCGAAAATGCCGAACCACGCGCATTAAAGCGTTTTCGAGCGAAGCATGCCCTCGGACTTGATCCGAGGGTGGATCCGGTTCGCGCGAAGAAAACGCGTCAAGACAAGAGCCAAGATTTCGTCAACGCATCGTTAGCATTTGTGGCGCGACCGCTTTCTGTTCGACAGCGGGAATAGCGCAATACCGCGAGCTTTCGGGAAAATCGTCAGAGGTTGTCAACCTTAATAATTAGGGTTAAGCGCCGCTTAAGCATTTAGTGCCATCGTCCGGCCGTGGGTTTTCAGACGTGAGGCTTCCCTGCTCGCCTCACTGGCCAAAAGGACGAAGCCAATGCGTTGCGTTAAATCTCTCTTTGCCGCTGGTGCGGTCTCCTTGATTTCCTCGGTGGCATTCGCCGCCGATATGCCGATCGCGCCGCCTCCGGCCTATGGACCGCCGCCGGTAGAAGATTTCGGCGGCTGGTATCTGCGCGGCGATATCGGCTTCAGCAATCAGAGCGTGAAGGAAGTGCGCAACGGCAACAACGCCTTGTACGCGCCGCTGCTCTCCTTGAACCAGCAGACCGGCTTCGATACCGGCGGCATCTTCGGTCTTGGTGTCGGTTATCAGTTCAACAACTGGTTCCGCGCCGACATCACCGGCCAGTATCGTGGAAGGACGAATTTTCACGGACAGGATCTCGTGACCTATCCGCTTGGCGGCGGAGTTATTGGCGCAGGGTCCGACAACTACAACGCAAGCAAGTCGGAATGGCTTGTCCTTGCCAACGCCTATGTCGATCTCGGCACCTGGTGGTGCGTGACGCCGTTCATCGGCGCCGGTGTTGGCGCAGCGCGCGTGACCGTCTCCAATTTCACTGATCAAGGTCTTGCCGATTTCTCACCCGGCGTGATTGCGCCGGGCTTTGCGACCGCCGCTTCGGCTTCCAAGTGGAATTTCGCATGGGCGGCGCATGCAGGTCTTGCCTACAAGGTCAGTCCAAACCTGACGCTCGAAGTCGCCTATAGCTACGTCGACCTCGGTTCGGGACTGACCGGACCCGTGACGACGTTCCAGGGCTTCACGACCAACAATCCAATGAACTTCAGGGATATCACCTCGCACGATCTCAAGCTCGGCGTGCGCTGGAATCTGGACAGCCCGCAGCCGGTCTACGCACCGCCGCCGCTGGTGCGCAAAGGTTAATACGAACCTTCATCGGTTAACGATTGCAAACGGCGCGGGATGCTCCCGCGCCGTTTTCGTTTTGTGGAAAGCGCGGCCATCACGCGGAAGATTGTGGCAAACGCGGCGCGTGACAACCATTGGTTAAGGTTAACGAGCGATGATCGTCTCCGGGTTTGGTTAAGTCGATTTGGGGGCGTGGGCGATGCGTAGGTTTCTGCTGGCGGCGGCAATGTGTGGCGCGGTGACGAGCGTAGAGGCCGCCGATCTTCCCGATCTCCCGGTGCTTCGCGGCAGCTTCACCGATGGGCTGACAACCTCCAGAGCTTACTGGGAAGGTCTCTACATTGGTGGCCAAGCCGGCTACGGATCGTCCGATGCCAATTTCGACAGCAAGCCGTCATCTTTGATCTCCTCGCTGATTTCCGACAACATCGTCCAGCAGATGGGCGTTGCGCAATGGAATCTCGGTCTCGGAAAGCAGACGGCGCGGTCGTCCGCATACGGAGCCTTTGTCGGATACAACTGGCAATGGAGTGACGTCGTGCTCGGCCTGGAGGCGAGCTACGTGCACGGCAGCTTTGGCGGCGCGGCCAGCGCCAGCAAGGAGCTTGTGAGCGGCGCCCCTCTCACCGACACCCGCTACCATGACGTCGCAGTCACCTCGGCGTCCTCGATCTCGATCTCGGACATCGCGACGTTCCGGGGGCGCGCAGCCTATGCGTTCGGATGCTTCCTACCTTATGCGTTCGGCGGCTTCGCGCTAGGCAAGGCCGACATTTCGCATAGTGCACTCGTTACGGACGCGGTGAGTGCCGATCCGTTTGGACCTTTCAGGCCGTTGATGCCATTGCGCGCGACCGATGCCGTGCACAATCACCTGATCTACGGCTACACTGCCGGCCTTGGCATCGACATCAATCTCGTCGGGGGCCTCTTCATGCGCGCGGAATGGGAATACATCCGCTTCACCACAACGGTCGATACCAACATCAACACAGTGCGCGCCGGTCTCGGCTACAAATTCTAGGCGCGTTTGTGCCCCACGTGTTGACAGCTTCTGTTTCCACTGGTGCTCTGTCATTCGGGAGCAAGACAGCAGCCAGCCATGAAAATCTACGGTGACGACAAGTCGGGCAATTGCCTGAAGGTGAAATGGGTGTGCGATTACCTCGCGCTGCCCTACACATGGATCGACGTCGACATCCTCAAGCAGGAGACGCGCAGTGCGGACTTCCTGAGCATGAACAGCGCCGGACAGGTGCCGACGATCGTGCTCGACGACGGCCGCGCTTTGGCGCAGTCCAACGCCATCATCCGCTATCTCGCCCGTGGCAGCGACCTCATCCCGTCAGATGATTTCGCCGCCGCGAAGATGGATGAGTGGCTGTTCTGGGAGCAATACAGCCACGAGCCCTATATCGCCGTGTGCCGGTTCCAGATGCGCTATCTCGGCAAATCCGCTTCCGAGCTCGATCCTGAGAAGGTCAAGCGCGGCCATACGGCGCTGGCGCGGATGGAGCAGCAGCTTGCGTTGACGCCCTTTCTGGCCGGCAAGGCGCTCTCGCTCGCCGATGTGGCGTTGCTCGCCTACACGCGGCTCGCGCATGAGGGCGGCTTCGATCTCGGCGGCTATCCCGCGCTTGGCCGCTGGATCAATGAGGCCGAGAACTCACTCGGGCTTGTGCCAGCACGCTAATTTTTTCGGAACACATCATGGCAACTGCGTCCTCGATCACGATCCGCCGCGCCCGTCGCGACGATGTTCCCGTCATCGTCGGCATGCTTGCGGACGATCGGCTTGGCAGCGCGCGCGAGCGGATCGAGGATCCCTTGCCTCAATCCTATTTCGCCGCGTTCGAGAAGGTCGATCGCGATCCGAATTTCAAGCTCGTGGTCGCCGAGGACGCTGACGGCGCAGTGGTCGGCTGCCTGCAACTATGCATCCTGCCGGGCATAAGTTCGCAAGGCGCCTCGCGCGGCCTGATCGAGGATGTGCGCGTTGCAACCCACTGCCGCAGCCGCGGCATCGGCGAGCAGATGGTGCAATGGGCGATCACTGAAGCGCGCGCGAGCGGTTGCATCCTCGTCGAACTGCTGACGCATCACACCCGCACCGACGCGCAGCGTTTCTATGAACGGCTTGGATTTCAACGCAGTCATATCGGCATGACGATGCGCTTCTGACTTGCGCCAAGTTGCGCGGGCAAGATCGCTGATCGCAGTGGTAGTCGTCGCTCTGCGTTCCGGTTAACAAGCGATAAACTACGCCGGCCTCCGTAATTTTACGGCCGGGAACGCTGCTGCTAGTTACGCGTCTCCCAGCGGCAGAACATGATCCGCAAGAGATCATGATCAAGCAAAGATCGAACGCGATGCCGGTCCAAAGTCTTCGCGTTCTGGGACAGCTTGGGGATATTTCAGATGAAGCGATATTCAATCGTCAGGGCGGGCAACGAATACATCGTGCAGGCCGATGAAAAGAGCATCATGAGAGTCTCCAGCCGGCGGAAGGCCGTCAAGCTGGTGAACGATGCGGCCGGACTGCTTGATCAGGCGCCATCGCCCGACGAGGCGCCATCAATCGCCTGTGATCATCAGGAAGTTCCTTGACGAGTCTTTACCCTTCCACTATCTCCGACGGCGGGAAACCTCTCCCCACCGAGAGGCAGCTATCTGGAAGGGTAGATCATGACTGCAGCGAAGCCCGCTTCGCGGCCGAACGTGCCGCATTTCTCCTCCGGCCCCTGCGCCAAGCGCCCCGGTTGGACTCCCCAAAATCTCAAGGATGCCGCGCTCGGCCGCTCGCATCGCGCGAAGATCGGCAAGGCCAAGCTCAAGCAAGCTATTGAGCTGACGCGCGAAGTGCTGGAGGTGCCGGCCGACTACAAGATCGGCATCGTGCCAGCCTCCGACACCGGCGCTGTCGAGATGGCGCTGTGGTCGCTGCTCGGTGCGCGGCCCGTCACGACGCTGGCCTGGGAATCGTTCGGCGAGGGCTGGGTCAGCGACATCGTCAAGGAACTGAAGCTCAAGGACGTTACCAAGCTCAACGCCGGCTATGGCGAGATCCCGGATCTCTCCAAGGTCGATCCGGCAAGTGACGTCGTCTTCACCTGGAACGGCACCACCTCTGGTGTCCGCGTGCCGAACGCCGACTGGATCAGCGCGACCCGCGAAGGCCTCACCATCTGCGACGCGACCTCGGCGGCATTCGCGCAGCCGCTCGACTGGCCGAAGCTCGACGTCATCACCTTCTCCTGGCAGAAGGCGCTGGGCGGCGAGGCCGCGCATGGCATGCTGATCCTCTCGCCGCGCGCGGTGGAGCGGCTCGAGACCTACAAGCCGGCCTGGCCGCTGCCGAAGATCTTCCGCATGACCAAGGGCGGCAAACTCAACCAGGGCATCTTCGAAGGCGAGACCATCAACACGCCTTCAATGCTGTGCGTGGAGGACTATCTCGACGCGCTCGCCTGGGCGAAATCGATCGGCGGCCTGAAGGCCCTGATCGCGCGCGCCGACGCCAGCACCAAGGTGCTCGCCGACTGGAAGGCGCGGACGCCGTGGATCGATTTCCTGGCCAAGGATCCCGCGATCCGTTCCAACACCTCGGTGTGCCTGAGGATCACGGATCCCGCGATCACCTCGCTCGCGCCGGACCTGCAGGCCGACTTCTGCAAGAAGCTGGTTGCCCTGGTTGAGAAGGAGAATGCGGGCTTCGACTTCGCGCACTATCGCGATGCGCCGGCAGGCCTGCGCATCTGGTGCGGCGCCACCGTGGAAGCCAAGGACGTCGAGCTGCTCACGCAGTGGATCGACTGGGCCTTCGCTGAGACCAAGGCCTCGCTGCCGAAGGCCGCGTAAGTAACGTCACCTCTTCATCGTCATGGCCGGGCTTGACCCGGCCATCCATCACGAAAAGAAGATGGACTCGCGAGGCAGGTTCGCGGGTGACGCCATCAGTGCATCGTCCATCGAGGGACCACTCCCATGAGCAAACCCAAAGTTCTCATTTCCGACGCCCTGTCGCCCGCGGCCGTGCAGATCTTCAAGGATCGCGGCGTCGAGGTCGACTTCCAGCCCAATCTCGGCAAGGACAAGGAAAAGCTCGCCGAGATCATCGGCAACTATGACGGCCTCGCGATCCGCTCGGCGACCAAGGCGACCGCCAAGATCATCGAGAAGGCCACCAGGCTGAAGGTGATCGGCCGCGCCGGCATCGGCGTTGACAACGTCGAGATCCCGGCGGCGACGGCCAAGGGCATCATCGTGATGAACACGCCGTTCGGCAATTCGATCACGACCGCCGAACACGCGATCACGCTGATGCTGGCGCTCGCTCGCGAGATCCCGCAGGCCGACACCTCGACGCAGGCCGGCAAGTGGGAGAAGAACCGCTTCATGGGGGTGGAGATCACCAACAAGACGCTGGGCGTAGTGGGCTGCGGCAATATCGGCTCGATCGTCTGCGACCGCGCGCTCGGCCTGCGCATGAAGGTGATCGCCTTCGATCCGTTCCTGTCGCCGGAACGCGCCAAGGATATCGGGGTCGAGAAGGTCGAGCTCGACGATCTCTTCAAGCGCGCCGATTTCATCACCCTGCACACGCCGCTCACCGACAAGACCCGCAACATCATCGATGCCGCAGCGCTTGCGAAGATGAAGCAGGGCGTCCGCATCGTCAATTGCGCCCGCGGCGGCCTCGTCGACGAGCAGGCGCTGGTCGACGCGCTCAACTCCAAGCATGTCGCGGGCGCCGCCTTCGACGTGTTCTCCGAGGAGCCGGCGACCTCGAACATCCTGTTCGGCCATCCCAACGTGATCTGCACCCCGCATCTCGGCGCGTCCACCACGGAAGCGCAGGAGAATGTCGCGCTGCAGGTCGCCGAGCAGATGTCGGATTATCTGCTCACCGGTGCGATCTCCAACGCCATCAACTTCCCCTCGATCACGGCCGAAGAGGCGCCGAAGCTGAAGCCGTTCATCGAGCTCGCCGAGAAGCTCGGCTCGTTCGCCGGCCAGCTCACCGAGAGCGGCATCGTCAAGACCCAGATCACCTATGAGGGCCATGTCGCCGAGATGAAGATCAAGGCGCTGACCTCGGCGGTGCTGTCGGGCCTGCTGCGGCCGATGCTGGGCGACGTCAACGTCGTCTCCGCGCCTGTCGTTGCCAAGGAGCGCGGCATGGTGGTCGACGAGGTGACGCGCGCCGCGCAGAGCGACTATGAGAGCCTGATCACCGTGACCGTGACGACGGAGCGGCAGGAACGCTCGGTGTCCGGCACCGTCTATCACGACGGCAAGCCGCGGCTGGTCGACATCAAGGGCATCCGCGTCGACGCCGAGTTCGGCAAGTCGATGATCTATGTGACCAACGAGGATAAGCCGGGCTTCATCGGCAAGTTCGCAAGCCTGCTCGGCGACGCCAAGATCAACATCGCGACCTTCCATCTCGGCCGCGTCGCGCAAGGCGGCGACGCGATCGCGCTGGTCGAGGTCGACGGCCCGGTGCCGGCGGACGTGCTCGCCAAGGTGCAGGCGCTGCCGCAGGTCAAGCAGGTCAAGGCGCTGGTGTTCTAGCTACCATCTTTCGTCATGGCCGGGCTTGTCCCGGCCATCCACGCTTGTCCGCGTTCGCCGAAAGACGTGGATGCCCGGGACAAGCCCGGGCATGACGCGCGTGGATACGGACTCGCACACACCACATATTCCGACCTGCGGAACATGACGCCGCCTCCGGCATCGGAGGCGGCGTTTGTCGTTTGGCACCCGACAAAATCCGTGTACGAATGGGCCAAGACCGGTCATATCAGGCCGTCCGAACAAGGGAGAAAACACAATGCGTGAAGCCGTTATTGTTTCCTATGCACGCACGGGGCTGGCGAAGTCCGCCCGCGGTGGGTTCAACATCACTCCGCCGATGTCGCTGGCGGCGCACGCTATCAAGCATGCCGTCGAGCGCGCCGGTGTCGACAAGGAGTATGTCGAGGACTGCTATCTCGGCAATTGCGCGCACGGCGCGCCGAATATCGGCCGTCAGGCCGCACTGCTCGCCGGCCTGCCGAAGTCAACCGCGGGTGTCTCCGTGAACCGCTTCTGCTCCTCGGGGCTGCAGACCATCGCCATGGCCGCCAACTCGATCCGTTCCGACGGCGCCGAATGCATCGTTGCCGGCGGCGTCGAGAGCATCTCGATTCCCGGCGGCGGCACGCCGAAGGAATCGGTCGATCCGGAGCTGCTCAAGACCGCGCCCGACATCTTCATGGCGATGATCGACACCGCCGACATCGTCGCCGAGCGCTACAAGCTGAGCCGCGAATATCAGGACGAGTTTTCGCTGGAGTCGCAGCGCCGCATGGCGGCCGCACAGCAGGCGAACAAGTTCAAGGACGAGATCGTCCCGATGAAGACCCAGATGAAGGTGGTCGACAAGGTGACGAAGGAAGAGAGCATCAAGGACTATGTCGTCGACCGCGACGAGTGCAACCGTCCCGACACCACGATCGAGGGTCTCGCGAAGCTCGAGCCGGTGAGGGGCGCCGGCAAGTACATCACCGCCGGCAATGCCAGCCAGCTTTCCGACGGCGCCGCCGCCGTGGTGCTGATGGAAGCCAAGGACGCTGAGAAGCGCGGCCTGCAGCCGCTGGGCCGCTTCGTCGCCTGGGCGACCGCCGGCTGCGAGCCGGACGAGATGGGCATCGGACCCGTGTTCGCGGTGCCGAAGCTGTTGAAGCGCCACGGCCTGAAGATCGACGACATCGATCTCTGGGAGCTCAACGAAGCCTTCGCCAGCCAGTGCCTCTACTGCCGCGACCAGCTCGGCATCGATCCCGAGAAGTACAATGTCAATGGCGGCTCGATCGCGATCGGCCACCCCTTCGGCATGACCGGCGCGCGCCTCACCGGCCACCTCCTGCAGGAAGGCCGCCGCCGCAAGGCCAAGTGGGGCGTCGTCACCATGTGCATCGGTGGCGGTCAGGGCGGCGCCGGGCTGTTTGAAATCTATAGCTGAGCCTGGCTCGGCTGAACGCCACATGAACGGAAGCACGGCGCGTTTACGCGCCGTGTTTTTTGTTTCGGGCCACGCCTCACGCAAACCGCAATCGAACCGGTTTCTTTCTCGCTGCGTCTCACCACCGATGGGGGTGTGACATCAGCCACTGTCCGGCAGTGCCGACAGGCTGAAGTCTGCGCGCTATGCAGGAGAGGGATCCAATGCGTTTGATTGCCAATTGTCTTGTCACCACCAGTCTGGTGCTGGTCACCGCGCTTGCCGCTTTGCCGGCGCGCGCGGCTGACGTCGATGCATCTTCGACGGTGGATGCGGTGACCGTCTATCCCGATGGTGCGAGCGTCACCCGCGTCATCACGCTCGATCTGCCGTCCGGCGACAGCACGCTGGTCGCCAGAGATTTTCCGCTGTCGCTCGATCCATCCTCGCTGCGCGTCGAAGGCGACGCCGACGGCAAGCTGACGATCGGCTCGATCGACACGCGCCAGCCGCGCGCGGCGCCGCCGGTCAACCTGCCCGAGCTCGACAAGCGGATCGAGGCGCTGAAGGACGAGCACGCCAATCTGCAAGGGGCGATCGACGCCGCCAGGGCCCGTCGCCAGTTCGCCGCGCGTTTTGCCGAAGCCGCCCCGGTCGGCATCGGCGAGGAGGGCGAGGCGCGGCCGCTGTCCGAATGGCGCGCCGCTTTTGCCGCCGTTTCCGAGGAGATCGCGATCGCCGATACCGCGACCCGTGAAGCCGAGCGCAAGCAGCGCGATCTCGACCGCGAGATCGCGCGGCTGGAATCCGACCGCGCCGCCAAGCCGCCAAGCAAGCTCGAGGTCCGTATCGACCTCGCCGCCGCGACTGCTGCGAAAGCCACCCTGCGCGTCAGCTATTCGGTGCGCAATGCGCGCTGGGCGCCGATCTACGACGCGCGCCTCGATACCGGCGCCAGAGATCGAAAACCCTCGCTGGAACTGGTGCGCCGCGCCGAGATCACGCAGTCGACCGGCGAGGACTGGTCGAACGTCGCGCTCGGCGTCTCCACCGTGCGCATTGCCCGTGGCGACAGCGCGCCCGAATTGAATTCGCTGCTCGTGCAGTATCCTCAGCCTCCGCGCCCGGTGCCGCTGTCAAGCGCCGTGCCGGAGCTGGCGCGGCCGGCGACCGCACTGCGCTCGGCGCCAGCCGCGAAGGCCGCCGAGGCGTTCGATGCGCGCGAGCACGCCGACGAGCAGCAGGCGGTGGCCGAGATCGGCGACTTCCAGGCCACCTTCAAAATCCCCGGCCGCGTCAGCGTTGGCGCCAGCGAGGGAGCCAAGAGCCTGCGCATCGGAAGCCACGTGATCGCGCCCGAGCTGACGATCCGCGCCGTGCCGGTGCTCGATCCGACGGCGTTCCTGGAGGCGAGCTTCAAGCAGGCCGAGGACGCGCCGCTGTTGCCCGGCCGCGTCGCGATCTACCGCGACGGCGTGTTCGTCGGCCGCGGCAAGATCGCTTCCGCCGGCAAGGATGAGACGGTGCGGCTCGGCTTCGGCGCCGACGACAAGGTCAAGGTCGAGCGCTCGGTGGTCAAGCGCAACGAGGGCTCGGCGGGTCTGATCGTGACGACATCGAAGACCGACGAACGCGCGTTCAAGACCAGCATCCGCAACGGCCATGATTTCCCGATCCGCGTCGCGATCGAGGATCAGCTTCCGGTCAGCGAGAGCGAGGAGATCGTGGTCGAGATGCTGCCGCAGACCACGGCGCCGACCGCGACCAATTTGCGCGACAAGCGTGGCGTGCTGCAATGGACGTTCGATGCGAAACCAAGCGAGCTGAAGGAGATCAACTTCGCCTGGCGCATCCGCTGGCCCAAGGACAAGGGCGTCGTGATGACGCCGGCGGGGTAGGTGGTTCTTACCTCGCCCCGCTCTTGCGGGGAGAGGTCGGATTGCGAAGCAATCCGGGTGAGGGGCTCTCTCCGCGAATACATCTGCCACCGTAATCGTGGAGAGAGCCCCTCACCCCGTCCCTCTCCCCGTGAAGAACGGGGAGAGGGAGTCACTCACTTCGCCTTCAGGAACTCACCCACTTCCAGCAGAACGAACTCGTTGTCGTCGGCCTTGTTGGGATCGCGGCTCGAGGAGAACGGCAGGTTGTTGTCGTTGCCGACGATGATGTGGGTGTCGTCGACCTTGTCGACGTTCTCGATGGTGAAGAACGGGAAGGTCAGCACGCCGTCATTGAGCGGCTTCTTCGCCTTCTTGTCGGGATCGCGGATCTTCATCAGGTCGATATAGGCGACCTTGCGCACGGGCTTGCCGACATTGGCATCCGAGAGCTCGACCTTGTAGACGCGCTTGAACTTGGCGAGATCGGGGAAGCAGTTCTCGCCGCGCTGGCCCTGCGGGCAGGCCTTGTCCGCGGTGCCTTCGCCATTGTCGCGCTCGATGATCAGACCATTGGTGGCGTCGATCATGTTGAAGTCGCCGATGGCGTTGCCGTTCTGCTCGAACACATAGTGCCAGTAGCGGCCGGTGAACTTCTCGTTCGCGACGTCGAACTCGAGGATGCGTGAGGCTTCCTTGCCGTCGACCTTCTCCCAGTCCTTCTTCTCGGCATCCCACAGCGGGCCCTCGAGCAGGCCGTACAGGAACTTGCCGTCCTTGGAGGACGCAAAGCCCTCATAGCCCTTGGAGCGGCGCAGGTTGACGGTGGTGTAGCTCGCGCCCGGCGCGCCCGGCGACTGCACCGACCAGTGATCGGGCGAGCGCACCGGCTTGCCGTCGGCGATGCTGTCGAACACGGCCAGCACCTTGCCGGCCTTGTCAGCCTTGATCACGTAGGGCCCGAACTCGTCGCCGATCCAGAAGGTGTCGCCGATGATCTGGAAGCCTTCGGTGTCCAAATCGGCGCCGGTGAGATAGCGCTTGGCAGTATCCTCATGCACGATGCGGAACGGCACCTTCTTGTCGGGGTCGTGCAGGAACACGGTTTCCTGACGCTCGATCTTGCCGCTTGCCCAGTCGATCTTGTGCCGGTTCAGGTACAGCATCGAATCGGCCGAGTTGTAGCGCGAGCCCATGCCGTTGTCGGTGAGCACCCAGAAGGTACCGTCCGCCATCACCTTGATGCCGGAATGGCCCTGCAGCGGCTGACCCTTGAACGGCAGCGAGACGCCGGTCGGCCGCTCGTAGGACTTGCCCATCACGGTGCCGGTGGCGTCGACGCGGCGGCCGGTGGTGTATTTGCCCGAGGTCTTGAGATCGTTCGGTGCATCGGCCGGCGCGTCGATGAAGCTTTCCGCCGGAAGCACGGCGTGGCCCTTGAGGGTCGCCGGATATTCGCCTTCGCCTTGCGCGAAGGCGGCTCCCGACAGCAGCACGATGGACGCGACGGAGCAAAGCAGTGATTTGCGCATGTTGATCTCCCCTGAAGATGAACGCGGCGGAGTTCTGGGAGGCGCGTGTTACAAGCGGCTGACAATTTCGTGACGGCCGGCAATTGCTGCTGGATATGCCTGCGGCGTTACGTCACCGGTCGCATCGTCTGCGGCAGCAGGAAGGGGATGCCGCCGTCGGTATGGTCGATCGTGGCGTCGACCTCGAAGATGGTGCGGATCGTCTCCGCGGTCATCGCCTCGCTGCGGCCGCCGTCGACCGCAAGCCG
Organism: Bradyrhizobium sp. Ses1; assembly: GCF_059512365.1. Taxonomy (NCBI): domain Bacteria; kingdom Pseudomonadati; phylum Pseudomonadota; class Alphaproteobacteria; order Hyphomicrobiales; family Nitrobacteraceae; genus Bradyrhizobium; species Bradyrhizobium sp. Ses1. The sequence continues at coordinate 106,423 of NZ_JCAMOQ010000020.1, read as the reverse complement.
GCCGCGATGCAGGAGAACGAGACGGTCGGCAAAGCGCATCGCGAGGTTGAGGTCGTGCAGGATCGCGATCACAGCGGTCCCGTTCTGCGCGCGGCGGCGCGCGGTCTCGACCAGGTCGATCTGGTGCCTGAGATCGAGGCTCGAGGTCGGCTCGTCCAGCAGCAACAGGCCCGCACCGTTCTGCGCTTCGCCGCAGGCGAGCTGCACCAGCACGCGGGCGAAATGCGCGCGCTGCTGCTCGCCGCCCGACAGCGTCGGCAATTGGCGATGGCGGAAGCCGCTCAGCCCGACCTCATCCAGTGCGGACTCGACCAGCGGCGCGGCCGTCGCGCGCGAATTGTCGCCCGCGCCCATGTAGACGATTTCCTCTACCGTGAACGGGAAGGTGACGTTGACATGCTGCGACAGCATGGCGCGATGCCGCGCCAATTCGCGCGGCGGATAGGCGCGGAGCGTGCGCTGCTTCAATTCGACCGTGCCGCGCGTCGGTGTGATGTCGCCGGACAGCATGCGCAGCAGCGTCGACTTCCCGGCGCCGTTCGGCCCGACGATCGCGATCATCTCGCCCGGATTGACACGCAGATCGACGGCATCGACCAGCGTGGCGCCACTGACCACGACCGAGACCGAGCTTGCCTGCAGCATCGGAATCATAGCGAAACCAGGCTGCGCTGCCGCAACAGGATGGCGAGGAAGAACGGCGCGCCGACCGCCGCCGTCAGGATGCCGATCGGCATTTCCGCCGGCGACACGATGGTACGGGCCATCGTGTCGGCGCCGACCAGGAGCACGGCGCCCAGCAGCACGGAAGCCGGCAGCAGCAGCCGGTGCGCCGGTCCGATCGCAAGCCGGAGCAGATGCGGCACCACGATGCCGACAAAGCCGACGACGCCGCACACGGAGACCGCGACCCCGGTCATGGCTGAAACCAGGATGATGGAAATCCGTTTCAATCGCTCGACGTCGACGCCGCTGTGAAAAGCCTCGGCCTCGCCGAGCACGAGCACATCGAGCCCGCGCGCGATCGACAGGCACGCGAGCAGCGCAACAGTGAGCACCGGCGCCAGTGTCGCGATCTTGCCCCAGGTCGCGCCGCTCATCGAGCCCAGCATCCAGAAGGTGATGTCGCGGAGTTGGCGGTCGTCGGCGACGAAGACCAGAAGCCCGATGCCGGCATTGGCGATCGCGGCGATCGCAATTCCCGCGAGCAGGAAGATCGCAATCGACGTCCGCCCGGCACGGCTCGCGATGCTGTAGAGGATGATCGTCGTCAGGAGCGAGCCGACGAACGCCGACAGCGGCAGCAATTGGTGCTGCATGAAGCGGACGCTCTCGCCGATATGGCTGTCGGTGAAGACGATCGCGGCGGCTGCAGCAAAGGCGCCGCCGTTGGAGACGCCGACAAGCGCGGGATCGGCGAGGGGATTGCGGAACAACCCCTGCATGATCGCGCCGGACGCCGCCAAGAGGCCACCAACCATCGCGGCGGCGACGATCCGCGGAATCCGGATCGACCACAGCACGAGCTGGTCGCGCGCAACCAGCGGATTGGCCGCTCCGTCGCCCCACAGGCCGAGCGCGGCGGGAAGGCGGGCGAGGGGGATTCCGGCCGCACCCAGCGTCACCGCAATGAGCGCAGTGCCGACGAGCGCGGCGCAAAGGCAAAGCAGCGTCAGCGTTGCCGGCGGCCGCGAGCGCTTGGTACGAGGATCGGCAGTATTGCCACGCGCGTCCGCCAAGGCGCTCATTGCCGGCAATTCGCCGCGAGCGCCGCGGGCACGAACTTCTCTGCCTGAGGCGCCAGCGCCGGGTATAGCTTCGTGGAAAGGTCGCGCGCTGCAGCCGCCGTGCGCGGTCCGAAGCCGAGCAGATAGAGTCCTTCCATCGAGATGAAGCTCTTGTTCGCCGCGACCGGCGTCAGCGCGAAGGCGGGATGCGCATAGATCGCCTCGGCTTCCAGCGAATCCTTGCCGCGCTGGATCGACAGCACGACGTCGGGCTTGGCGGCGACGATCGCCTCGTCGCTGACGATCTTGTAGCCGTCATAGCCCTCGACCGCATTGACGCCGCCGGCGAGCTGGATGATCTCGTTCGCCGCCGTTTTCCGGCCTGCCGCCATGGCGCGGCCGTTGAGCAGCGACATCACGAACATCACCCGCACCGGCTTCGTCACCTTGGCGCGCAGCTCGCGCAATTGCGCGAGATCATGCGCGACGGCGGTGGTCAGGCATTCGGCGCGCGGATCGGCATCCATGGCGTGGCCGACCAGTTTGATCTTGTCGAGCAATCCCTGCTCGGAGAAGGTTTCGGGCACCAGCACCAGCGGCACCTTGGCCGCTTCCAGCACGTCCATGGTTTCCTTCGGTCCCGAACCCTGCACCGCCAGCACCAGCGACGGGTTGAGCCCGAGCACGCCCTCGGGCGAGAGCTGGCGCATATAGCCGACATTGGGTTTGTCGCGCAGCGCGGCGGCCGGATAGAGGCTGGTCGCATCGACGCCGGCGACACGGTCCTCGAAGCCGAGCGCATAAAGGATTTCGGTGATCGCCCCCCCGATCGAGACGATTCGCGAGGGGTTGTCGATGATGACGTCGCGGTCGCGCGCATCATGCACGGTGGTGTTTGCGGCCGGTGCCGCCTCAACGGGCAAGAGGCTGGCGATCAGCAGGATTGCGAGCGTGCGACAAATTGCCATTGAGGGATCACTTGGTCAGGATCAGCTTGTTCTGCGACGTCAGACGCAACCGGTAAATCTCGTTGCCATGCGCGATCATGATCTCCCGTTCGGTCTGAAACAGCTCGCGGCTGTCGATCCGGTTGCCGGTCATCGAGAGGTTTCTCACGGCAGGTGAGGCATTTGCTGCGCGCCCCCCGGCGCCTTCGGTATTGTCTCCGGAAGTTGCCGCCATATCCTCTTTGCTGCGCCCCGAACGTTCTCTGGATGGCTGTTTGTACAGGTCGCCCGCACCGCAATCCAATCGCTGCAGTTTACAATCGATATAAACTGCGCCGTGCCGTTGTTGACCACTTTGTTACCGCGACGTAACGAATGTGAACGTAGCGCGGGCGTGTGACCCGCACTGTGTATTTTGGTAGCCAGCAAGCCGCCCGCATCATTTCGCGAGCGCACGCCAGCCAGACCCAAAAAGCAGATCTTTGGATTGGGGCAATATGGCTGACGGGGCTAGGATTTCGCGCGCCTTTATTTTGGGCGCATCAGTGGTTTCAATCGGGTTGTTGCTTTCGGAGTCCGGGTTCGCCCAGACTGCGGACGCGCAGCCGGCCGGTCGCGCGTCGGAGCGCGCCAAGCAGGCGAAGCGCAAGCCGGCGAAGCCGAAAGTCGAACAGCAGGCGGCCGCGCCCGTGATGAATGCGCGCGCGCAGATCGGTGCCGTGACGGTGCAATCGCTCGACACCATCACCGTTGCCGCATCGAAGATCGAGGAGCGCGCAATCGACGCGCTAGCGCCCGTCAGCGTCGTTACGCTCGAGCAGATCCAGGGCCGCCAGCCCAGCACGATCGGCGATCTCCTCTATAATCTGCCCGGCGTCTGGGTGCAGGATCGCGGCGACGAGCCGTCGACGTCGATCAACATCCGCGGCCTGCAGGACTTCGGTCGCGTTGCGGTGGTGGTCGATGGCGCGCGGCAGAACTACCAGCGCACCGGTCACTTCGCGAACGGCTCCTTCTTCCTCAATCCGGAATTGATCAGCAGCATCGACATCGTGCGCGGCCCGACGGCGAACATCTACGGATCCGGCGCGATCGGCGGCGTGGCCTCGTTTCGCACCAAGGACATCGAGGATGTGGTGCGCCCCGGCGAGCGCTGGGGCGTCGACTACAAGAATGTGTTCGGCAGCAATGAGGGGCGCTGGCTCACCTCGGTTTTCGGCGGCGTTCGTGTCAATCCCAATGTCGACGTGTTCGCCGGCGGCACCTACAGCACGCAGGAGAACTACAAGGACGGCACCGGGTTCGAAGTCGCCAATACCGGCAACCGGCTCTCCAGCGGCATTGCCAAGCTGACGGTGCGCCCGGCCGACGGACACGAAGTCAAGCTCGGCACCATCTTCCAGGAAGACATCTACAGCGTCGGTCAGCCGGCGCGGCGTGCGGGCGATCCCAATTCGACCAATGCGAACGGCACCAACAATCTCTCCGGCACGTCGATCTACGCCAGCAACGTGAAGAACTACACGACGACGCTCGGCTGGACCTATTCGCAGCCTGACGACCGGTTGTTCGACTGGGATGCGAAGGTCTATTGGAATCGCACCGAGAACGACCAGATCAAGACCGCGCATACCAGCACCACGCCGTCGGCCTTCTGCGGCGGCGTGCCCGGCAACGCCGTCTCCGGCTGTATCGGTAGCAATCGCGGCTATCTCCTGGATACCTACGGCGTCGACATCCACAACACCTCACGTTTCGATTTGTTGGATTGGCACAATGCCATCACCTACGGTCTTGATGCGTTCCAGGACGAGGTGAGCACGAACGACAGGAGCGGCACGTCCGAGGTGACGACGCCAGGTGGCCGGCGCACGGTGTCGGGCGGCTTCGTGCAGTGGAAGGCCAATTACCAGAACCTGGTCGAAACCATCTCGGCGCTGCGTTACGACAATTACCAATTGGAATCGGGGACGACGTCCACCAGCGGCGACCGCCTGTCGCCGAAGATCACGGTCGGACTGATGCCTGCCGCGATGCTGACGCCCTATGTCAGCTATGCCGAAGGCTACCGCGCGCCGTCGATCACCGAGACGCTCGTCAACGGCCCGCATTCCGGCGCCACCATCAACGATTCGTTCTTCCGCTGTCCGTCGGGCACGCCGGGGCCCGGCGCCGACTCGACATTCTGCTTCGTCCCCAACCCGAACCTGAAGCCCGAGATCGGCAAGAACAAGGAAATCGGCTTCAACCTGAAGAAGAACGACCTGTTCGTGCCCGGCGACAGCATCCGCGGCAAGTTCAACTTCTTCCGCAACGACATCGAGAACTACATCGATCTGGTGTCGTACGGACCTCCGCTCGTGGTTCCGACCGGTCCGCCGCCCGCACCGCGCATCACCGTATTGCCCTTCGTGCAGTACCAGAACATCGCCGAGGCCCGAATCGAGGGTTTCGAAGCCGAGACGATGTATGATGCCAGAACCTGGTTCGTCGGCATTGCCGGGAGCTACATGCAGGGCAAGAACCTCCAGACCGGCCTCGGGCTCTACAGCATTCCGCCGCAGAAGATCACGACGACGGCCGGCGTGCGCCTGCTCGACAACACGCTGGTGATCTCCGCGATGTGGACGTCGGCGCTGGCCAACAACAATATCCCGCCGACCTTCACGCCGGCGACGTCCTACGATCTCGTGAACCTCTACGTGGCCTATACGCCGACGCGCGATCTGGTGCTCAACTTCTCGGTCGAGAACCTCCTGGATCAATATTACCGTCCCTACGCCATTCCGGTCGGCTCCACCGGCGACACCCAGAACGACGTCAAATGGGCCAGCGCGGGGCCGGGGATCGTCTTCAAGGGCGGCCTCAGATATCACTTTGGAGGGACCTGATCGAGGAACCGGGAGCTCCTTCATCCGTGCCGCGGCCGCGCTGAGGGTCCAGCGCGGCCTGGCACGTTCTTGTTTTCAACCAACTTAACCGGCAGGCTGCGCAAGCGGCGCAGCGCCGAAAACCCGACAAGCGGCCAGCGCCGCGAACGTAGGAAGGAGAATTCGACAATGTTTATCGCCATGAACCGCTTCCAGGTGAAGAAAGGCTCGGAGCAGGCGTTCGAGACCGTCTGGGCCACCCGGGAGTCCTATCTCGGCAACCTGCCGGGCTTCGTCGAATTCCATCTGCTCAAGGGGCCGGAGGCCGAGGACCACACGCTCTATTCGTCACACACCACCTGGGTCGACAAGGCGGCGTTCGAGGCCTGGACGCGCTCGGAAGAATTCCGCCGCGCGCATGCCCGTGCCGACAACAAGACCGGCGAGAGCCTTTATCTCGGTCATCCCAAGTTCGAAGGCTTTGAGGTGATCCAGAGCGAACGCAAGGCGAGCGCCGCGGCGTAAGGAGACCGTTATGTCGAGTACGGAGCTCGCCGATCTCAGGGCCTACATGGCCGACAATCCCGGCGCCGTGATCGAGGACGTCGCGCGCGAGCGAAAGATTTCGCCGCGCGCGGTGATCGAGGCGTTGCCGGGCGAGATGGCGCGGATCGGTGCGGGCGGCGAATTCGCCGCCGCCATGCAGGACATCGCCGGTTGGGGCGAGGTGACGCTGATCGTCCACACCGACGATGCGATTTTCGAGTTCACCGGCGCGATACCAGCGGGCGAGATCGGCCGCGGCTATTTCAACCTGATGCAGCCGAAGGGCCTGCACGGCCATCTCCGCCACGAGCGTTGCGCGGCGATCGCCTTTGTCGAGCGCCCCTTCATGGGCAAGTCGTCAGCCTTCATCGCCTTCATCAATGTCGACGGCGGCATCATGTTCAAGGTGTTCGTCGGTCGCGACGAGACCCGCGCGCTGCGCGGCGACCAGCTCCAGCGCTTCCGTGCACTCGCGGACCGGATCGCGCCCAGCGCGTTTTCGAGCGAAGTGGACACCGGTTCGCGTGAAGAAAACGCGTCAAAACAAGAATCTAGAGCTTCGGTTCTGATTCAATCAGAACCGAAGCTCTAGGAGCGCGGCCTGAGGAAGCAAGGTCGGGAGGCGATCATGCAAGCATGGTTCGATGGATTTTGCCGGCGCCTGATCGTCATGGCGCTGATCGCTTCCAACGCAATGCTGTGGCCGGCCACCTGCTTCGCCGCCGACGACAACGCGCTATTGCCGCGCAACCTCTCGCCCTGGGGCATGTTCCAGAGCGCCGACATCGTGGTGAAGGCGGTCATGATCGGGCTCGCTTTCGCCTCGCTGGCGACGTGGACGATCTGGCTGGCAAAGACCATCGAGATCCGGCGCAAGACGGCGCTGGCGAAACAGCGGCTGCGGCTGCTCGAGAAGGATACGGTGCTGGCCGAGGCGGAGCAGGCGAGCCGCGGCGACGACGACGCGGTGGCGCAGATCATCCAGTCCGCGGCGCGCGAGGCGAGCCTCTCCGGCGGCGTGTTCGATGACGGCTTCAAGGAGCGCACCGCGCTCAGGTTGGAGCGAGTCGAGGCCGCGATGGCGCGGCAGATCGCGCGCGGCACCGGTGTGCTCGCGACCATCGGCGCCACTGCGCCCTTTGTCGGCCTGTTCGGCACGGTGTGGGGCATCATGAATTCCTTCATCGGCATCTCCGAGGCGCATACGACCAACCTCGCCGTAGTCGCGCCCGGCATTGCCGAAGCGTTGCTTGCGACCGCGCTGGGGCTGGTCGCGGCGATCCCTGCGGTTGTGATCTACAATCACCTGACACGGTCGATCGCGGCACATCGCGCGCTGCTTGGAGACGCCTGCGCGATGGTGCTGCTCCTGGTCAGCCGCGAGGGCGATCGCGGCCTGTTTCGCCTCGCCCGCGCCGCGGAGTGAATGATGGGCGTCAGGCTCGGGGCGGGCAGTGCAGGGGGCGGACGGTTTCGCGCCGAGGATGATCTCGTCGAGGCGCATGAGATCAACGTCACTCCCTTCATCGATGTCATGCTGGTGCTGCTCATCATCTTCATGGTTGCGGCACCGCTCGCCACGGTCGATCTCGGCGTCGATCTGCCCGCGAGCACCGCCGAGCCGCAGCCGCGTCCCGACAAGCCGGTGTTTGTCACGGCGAAGCCCGACCTCTCGGTCGCTGTCGGCGAGGACATCGTCGCGCGTGACGCGCTTGCCACGACGCTGGACGGCGCCACCAAGGGCCGCAAGGACGAGCGCATCTTCGTGCGCGCCGACAAGGCGGTGAGCTATGGCGAATTGATGGAGGTGATGAACCTGCTGCGCAACGCGGGCTATCTCAAGATCGCGCTGGTCGGCCTCGACGGCCGAAGCTGATCGCCATGAACGCGTTTGCGCTGCATGACGTTACCGATCAGGCCGCGTTGCGGCGCTGGGGCATCTCGGCGCTCGTGATCCTCGCCACGCATGCAGCGCTAATCGCGGCCGGTATGAAATGGTATCGCGAGCAGCCGCTGCCCGGTGTCTCCCTGCCTGCGATCATGGTCGACATGGCGCCGGCGACCTCAGCGCCGCAATCGACGCCGCTGGATCTCGCGCCGGGCCCCGAGATGCAGGCCGCTGACGCTTCGCCGCCCGAGCCGGTGCCGCAGCAGGCGGTGGAAGAGCTGATCCCGCCGACCCCGCCGCAGGAGAAGCCCGAGGTCGTGGCGCCACCGGAGCAAAAGCTGCAGCCGGCACCACCGGCGCCCGAACCGGCAAAGCCCGTTCCCGACCGCAAGCCCACGCCGGCCAAGCCGAAAGTGGTTCGCCCCGACGCCAAGAAGCCGACGGAGGCACCGCCGGCGCCGCGCACCACCGCGTCACCACGCGTCGAGCGCCAGGGACCGACCATGTCCGCCGTCAGCAGCGGTGCATCTGCTGCCGCGGTTGCCTCCTACAATCAGATCGTCCGCGCCCATCTCTTGCGCTTCAAGCAATATCCGCCGGGCGCCAAGTCCGCCGGACAGCAGGGCATCGCCAGCGTGGTTTTCACGCTCAGTCGCGGCGGACAGGTGACGTCGAGCCGGCTCGGCCGTTCCTCGGGCAATCCCGCGCTGGATGCGGAGGTGGTGGCCATGGTTCGCCGCGCCCAGCCATTTCCGCCGTTTCCATCAGACATGAAGCACCCCGCCATGGGGTTCAACGTCCCGATCTCGTTCTCGCTGCGATAACCGCTACTCCTTCACCGCGCCGGTGAGCGAGGACACGTAGTAGTCCACGAACAGCGAGTAGAAGATCGCAACCGGCAACGAGCCGAGCAGCGAGCCCGCCATCAGCGCGCCCCATTGATAGACGTCGCCGGAGACGAGCTCGGTCAGGATCGCGACCGGCACGGTCTTGTTGGCGCTGCTCTGGATGAAGGCGAGCGCGTAGATGAACTCATTCCATGACAGCGTGAAGGAGAAGATGCCGGCCGAGATCAGGCCGGGCACGGCGAGCGGCAGTGTGATCCGCCGCAGGATCTGCAACCTTGTCGCGCCGTCGACCAGCGCGCATTCCTCGAGCTCATAGGGGATCGACTTGAAATAGCCGATCAGGAGCCAGGTGCAGAATGGCACCAGGAAGGTCGGATAGACCAGGATCAGCGCCAGCGGGCTGTCGAACAGGCCGAACTGCACCACGACAGTTGCGAGCGGAATGAACAGGATCGATGGCGGCACCAGATAGGCGAGGTAGATGCCGAGGCCCACGTAGGGACTGCCGCGGAAGCGCAGCCGCTCGATCGCGTAAGCTGCAAGCGTGCTCGCGAGCAGCGACAGGAAGGTGGAGCCGATCGCCACCAGCATCGTCGTCTTCAGCCAGCGCGGATAGGCGGTGTTGAACAGGAGGTGCTGGATATGCGCCAGCGTCGGCGAGGAGATCCAGAACGGGTTGTGCTCCTTGTAGTTCAACAGCTCCGCGTTCGGTTTGAACGCGGTCACCGCCATCCAGTAGAACGGGAACAGCAGGATGATGACGAAGCAGGCGAGCGGCAGATAGATCATGACCATCCGCCGCGCGCGGGAGTCCCACGCCATGGTATCGGGAGCGGCGCTGGCGACGTTGGTTGGTTGCGCGACCGCGTCAGTCATCGCTCTCTCCCTGCTGCCATTTGCGCCGGGCGAGGCCGAAATAGCTGAACAGCGTCGCGAACACCAGGAACGGCACCATCGATACGGCGATCGCCGCGCCCTCGCCAAGCTCGCCGCCGGCAATGCCGCGCTGGAACGCTAGCGTCGCGAGCAGGTGCGTCGAGTTCACCGGCCCGCCGCGGGTGATGGCATAGACGAGCTGGAAATCGGTGAAGGTGAAGATGATCGAGAATGTCATCACGATCGCCAGGATCGGCATCATCATCGGGAAGGTGATGTAGCGGAAGCGCTGCCAGGATGAGGCACCGTCCAGCATCGCCGCCTCGTACAGCGACGGCGAGATGGTCTGCAGGCCCGCCAGCAGCGAGATCGCCACGAACGGGATGCCGCGCCAGATATTGGCCGCGATCAGCGAGAACCGCGCCGGCCAGGCCGAGCCGAGGAAGTCGATATTGGTGGAGCGCCAGTGCAGCACGTCGACCAGTAGATAGGAAATGATCGAGAATTGCGGATCGTAGATCCACCAGAACGCCAGCGCCGACAGCACGGTCGGCACGATCCAGGGCAGCAGCACGATGGCGCGCAGGATGCTCTTGAACGGGAAGTGGTTGTTGAGCAGCAGCGCCAGCCAGAAGCCGAGCGCGAATTTTCCGAAGGTCGCGACCGCCGTGTAGAACACGCTGTAGAACACCGCGCCCCACCACAGGGGATCGCTGAGGAGGTACTGGAAATTCTCCAGTCCGACATAGATGCCGCGTCGCCCGATAGTGGTGTCGGTGAAGGCGAGCCAGACGCCGAGCCCAAGCGGATAGGTGAGGAACACGGCGAGCAGCCCGATCGCCGGCGCAAGGCAGACGACGATCAGGAACGGCTTGTAGTCGAGCAGGCGCGCGAACCAGTTCGGCTGGCGGAGCGCCAGGCCTCGGGGAGAGAGTGTGGTCACGGACATGAATGCGTGTCCTGTGCTGATCAGAGCCCTACGCCGTCATTGCGAGCGGAGCGAAGCAATCCATCTCACCGCTTGTGGAGACATGAATTGCTTCGTCGCGTTGCTCCTCGCAATGACGGTGTTTGTCGATTTAGCGCCGGAAATAGCGCTTGCAGCGCCGCTCGGCTTCGGCGGCTGCAGCCTCCGGCGTTGCGGCATCGGTCGCGACAGACGCACACATCTGCACCAGCACGTAGTCGGCATTGACGGCGCCGGTCGCGGTCGAGATCGGGCCCTTGTAGCCGGCGTAGTACTGGCTTTTCATGGTGTCCTTGAATATCTTGACCTTGGGATCGCCGGACCACACGGCAGCATCCGCGTAGGCCGCGAGCGGCTGCGACCAGTACCCGCTGTTGGCGTTGAGCCACGGCTCGTACTGCTCCTTCTCCAGCATGAACTGCAGGAAGGCTTTCGCCGCATTCGGATAGGGGCTGTGCTTGAACACCATCGCGTTCAGCGTCAGCCCCGACATCGGCGTGGAGGCTGCCAGGCCCTTCGGCAGGAACTGATGCTCGGTGTCCTCGGCGATCGCAGCGGTCGCCGGATCGTTCTTCAGCGCGAAATAGAGCGAGACGCCGTTGGCCGTCAGCGCGATTTCCTGCGAGGAGTAGGCGCGGTTGTTGGAGACGTCATTCCAGGACGGCGTGCCGGCGATGAAGGTCGGATACAGCTCCTTCAGATATTTCAGCGCGGCCACCGTCTCCTTGCTGTTGATGGTGACCTTGCCCTCTTCATCGAGCAGGGATGCATTGTGCGACCACAGGATCCAGTTGGCAAAGCCGTTGCCGTCGCCGACGGCGTTGCCGAGTGCGTAGCCTGCGGGCTTGCCGGCCTTCTGCAGCTTGCGGCAGACGTCCAGCACGCCCGCATGATCCTCCGGTATCTTGTCGTAGCCGATCGATTGCAGCACCGACTTGCGGTACACCAGCGGGCCGCCGCTGGCGCCGAACGGCAATCCGATCCAGGCGTTGCCCTTGGCGCGCTTGCCGTATTTCTGGGCCAGCGTCTGCCAGCCGCCATAGCGCTTGCCGAGATATTCGGCGACATCGGTGAGTTCGATCAGCTTGTCGGCGTAGATATGCGGCGCGTCCGAGAAGCCGATGATGATGTCGGGACCAGCGCCAGAGTTCGAGGTCACCGCGGTCTGCTGGTTGATGTCCTCCCAGCCGACGAAATCGACCTTGACCTCGACGCCCATCTTCTCGGTGAACTTGGCCGCGTTGGCGCGGAACACGTCCTCGTCAGCCTTGACGAAGCGGACCGGGCGCAGCATCCGCAGGCTTGCGCCCTTCTCGATCGGTAGCGACGGTGCCGCCACGTCGGCCGCCTTGACCAGCGATTCCGTTGATTGTGCCGAAGCGCCGGTTGCCGCCAGCGCCGCGGCCGAGAGGCCAAGCGCCAACGCGTCACGACGGGTGAGGTCGTTCCCCATAGTCTCCTCCCTGTTTTATCGTTCCCGGCGTTACTCGCCGGTGAACGTGAGCTTCAGCCCTCATGGGGCCGAAGCGATCGCCTAATATTGTTTGAGCATGATCTTTTCGAAAAACCGCTTCACACTTTTCCGGATCATGCTCTAGAGACTTTTGCCCCGCACAATTTCCGTTTTCGCGGGAAACGTGCGTTCCCCGCCGGCTAGCTGTTCGGGCCGCGATCCATGCTGACAGGCTGCCAGCGCCGGAGCGAGGTGTTCTGCAGCACCGACGGATTGACGCAGCTTACCGGCCACAGCCCGGAAAGTACCAGTGACAATTCGTAGCCCACGCGCCGCTTGCGCGCTTCATCGAAACGTGCAGATGCGGAGGCGACATGGGCGGTCAGCGTGACGTTGTCCATGCGGAGCAGGGGATTGTTGTGCGACGGCGGCTCCTTCTCCAGCACGTCGAGCGCAGCATGCGCGATCCAGCCTTCCTGCAGCGCCTTGATCAGCCCTTCCTCGTCCACCGTGGCGCCGCGTCCGGTGTTGATGAAGATCGCGCTCTTCTTCATCTGCCGGAAATGCTTCTCGGTGAGCATGTGATGCACCTCGGGCCGCGCCGGCGCGTGCATCGAGACGAAGTCGGATTGCGACAGCACCTCCGACAGCGTCGCCGGCAGCACGTTGTGTTCCGACATCAGCGTCTCCTGGATGAACGGATCGTAGGCGATCATCCGCAGGCCGAAAGGCGCGGCGCGCTTCGCCACCGCGCGTGCCACGCGTCCGAACGAGATGAAGCCGAGCGTCTGTCCCATCAGGCGCGGAATTTTCAGGAGCGCCGGGCGTCCTTCGGTCCAGCGTCCTTCGCGCACCATCTTGTCCTGCTCGACCAGGCGGCGGAAGCCGGCAAGCAAGAGCATCATGGCGTGATCGGCGACTTCCTCGATGAAGGTGTCGGGAATGTTGGTGACGGGGATGCCGCGGGCTGTTGCCGCCTTGACGTCGACGCTGTCGACGCCGACGCTGCCGAGCGTGATCACCTTGCAGTTCTCGAGCGCATCGATGACCGCCTTGGTGATCGGCATGCCCTTGGCGTAGATCGCGTCGGCGGTCTTTGCGGCTGCGATGAATTCCGCCTCGTTGGCGGGAGCCTCGATGATCTCGGCGCCGATCGGATCGAGCGCTTCCTTCTCATAGTCGTAGCCGCCGCCGGCCACCGTGAAGCTTGCGCCCTTCGGCGTCACCACCCTGAACTTCGACATCTCCTGCTCCCGATTTTCTTCTTTGGTTGTTGGTCGTTCTGCCGTCATCCGGCCGCGACAAGTCGTCGCTGCCGCGCCTTCGCGGGGCGAAGCGCCCCGCCCCGTTCCAGGTTGCCTTGAGCGCGGCGTTCCCGGGCTTTTACGGAGAGGTTTCGTAACCGGACGCTAAAGGCTCTCACATTAGGGTAGGCCGAATCAATCCGCCAAACATGCAAGCGCGCCATTCCCGGAGACGCCCTGTGAAGCTGACCAACCTCAAGATCACGCCCAAACTCGGCATTTTGGTGGGGGTGACCATCCTTGGCCTCTGCGCCGCCGGCGTCCTTGCGGGCCATCTGATGCAGCGCGAAATGATGAAGGCGCGCATCGATCAGACCAAGGCGATGGTCGAGATGGCCGTGAACATGGCGGCCGGCTTCAAGAAAGAGGTCGATGCCGGGCGGATGACCAAGGAGGCGGCGCTCGCCGAGCTCGGCAAGCGCGGCAATTCCATGACCTATGACAACGGCTCCGGCTATTTGTTCGGCACCTCCTATGACGGCATCACCGTCCTTGCGCCCGATCCCAAGCAGATCGGCACCAACCGTATGGACGTGGTCACCAACGGCCGCAGGCTGTCCCGCGAATTGATGGATGGCGTGAAGGCGAAGGGCGAAATCCTCCTCACCTACGAATATGTGCGGCCCGGCGAGCAGAAGCCGATCCGCAAGATCGGCTATGCCGTCGCCGTTCCCGGCTTCGACATGTATCTCGGCACCGGGGCCTATATCGACGATATCGATGCCAAGCTGGCGCCGATCGCGTGGCTGCTCGGCCTCTCGATCCTCGGCATCGCCATCATCTCCGGCTCGATCGCCTGGCTGATCGGCCGCAGCATCACCAGGCCGCTCGGCCAGCTCGGCACAAGGATGCGGGAACTCGCCGACGGCAAGCTCGATGGTGATATTCCCGGCGTCGGCCGGGGCGACGAGGTCGGCGCCATGGCGGCGACCGTGCAGATCTTCAAGGACAATGCGGTTCGCATCCGCGGCCTCGAGCAAGCAGAGGCGGAGACGCAGGCCCGCGCTACGGCCGAACGCCGTGCCGCGATGGAGAATATCGCCAACGATTTCGAACGCAGCATCACCGGCGTGGTCCGTTCGGTCGCGACCGCCGCGGCCGGCATGCAGACCACGGCGCAATCGATGACGGCGACCGCGAGCGACGCCAGCGCGCGGGCTGCGACCGTCAGCGCGGCGTCCGAAAGCGCCTCGAACAATGTCGGCACCGTGGCTGCCGCGGCCGAGGAACTGTCGAGCTCGGTGACCGAGATCTCGCGCCAGGTCGCGCGGTCCAGCGAGATCGCGAGCAAGGCGGTGGGCGATGCCGAGCGCACCAACGCCACCGTGCAGGCGCTCTCCACCGGCGCGGAAAAGATCGGCGAGGTGGTGAAGCTGATCCACTCGATCGCCGCGCAGACCAACCTGCTCGCGCTCAACGCCACCATCGAAGCCGCGCGCGCCGGCGAGTCCGGCCGCGGCTTTGCGGTGGTCGCCTCCGAAGTGAAGGCGCTCGCCAACCAGACCGCGAAAGCGACCGAGGAGATCTCCGCCCAGGTCGCCGCAATGCAGGCCTCGACCACGGAGGCGGTCGCCTCGATCGGCGGCATCAGCGAGACGATCGCCCAGATGAGCGAGATCACCGCCAGCATTTCGACCTCGGTCGACCAGCAGGGCGATGCGACGCGTGAGATCGCGCGCAATATCCAGCAGGTCGCGGCAGGCTCCAGCGAGATCTCCACCCATATCGGCGGCGTCACCACGGCCGCCGCCGCCACCGGCACCGCGGCTTCCGACGTGCTGTCGAACGCCCGCGAGCTCGACACCCAGTCCGGAATGCTCCGCAACGCGGTCGACCAGTTCCTGGCCAAGGTGCGGGCGGCGTAGCGCACTCACCGTCATGCCCGGGCTCGTCCCGGGCATCCACGTCTTTGACTGCCTCCGCAAGTGCGTGGATGGCCGGGACAAGCCCGGCCATGACGCAGAACATCAGGAGCGCGGCTTACAGCTCACTGCTTCTCGATCCCGGCGTCTGTGATCAGCCGCTCCCAGAGCACGAGCTGTTCTTTCAGGAATGCGTCGAATTCCTCGGGCGTGCCCGAAAATGCTTCCATGCCGCGTTCGGCGAGCTGGCTCTTGATGTCCGGACGCTCGACGACCTTGCGGATCTCGGCGTTCAGCTTGACCACGATGTCCTTGGGCATGTTGGCCGGGCCGAGATAGCCCTGCCATGAGGTGATGTCGAAGCCCTTCACCGTGTCATCCATGGTCGGCAGCTCCGGCAACAGCGCCGAGCGCCGCTTGGTGGTGACGGCCAGCGCCTTCAGCGCCTTGGCGTTGACATGCGGCAGCCCGGTCGGGACGTCGACGAACATCATGGAGACGCGGCCGGCGATGACGTCGGTGAGCGCGGGCGGCGAGCTCTTGTAGGGGACGTGCAAGAGATCGATGCCGGCGAGGCGGGCAAAGGTCGCGCCCGACACGATCGCCGATGAGCTGCCGCTGGCGTAGGAGTATTTGCCGGGCTCCTTCTTGGCGAGCGCGATCAATTCGGCCACCGAATTTGCCGGGATGTCCGGATTGATCACCAGCATGAATGGCAAGTCGCCGGTGCGCGCGATCGGCGTGAAGTCCTTGACCGGGTCGTAGCTCATGGTCTTGAGCAGGAAAGGATTGGCCGAATGCGTCGTGTTGGTCGTCACGAACAGGGTGTAGCCGTCAGGCGCGGAGCGGGCGACGTAACTTGCCGCGATCGAGCCGTTGGCGCCCGCCTTGTTGTCGACCACCATGGTGACGCCGAGCGCAGTGCCGACCTCCTTCGAGATCAGGCGCGTCGTGGTGTCGGTGCCGCTACCGGCCGCAAACGGTAGCACCAGCGTGATGTTGCGGTTCGGGTAGCCCGGCGCCTGCGCCGTCGCCGCGCCGGATAGCAGCGCGAGCCCCACGGATGCTGCTGCCGCGATGCGCCAATGGTGTTTCAGTCCCGAGATCATATCGTGCTTTCCTCCGCTGGGTTTATGGCAGTTGGTTGCCGGGGAAACTACTCGGTCGCGGCTGAAAGCGGAAGGCGTTGCCGCGCCGCATTCACCGTTTGGCCGAGCCTCGTCGTGAGGCGATCACGACGCCGGCCAGCACCAGCGCGTAGCCGATCAGGTGAAACGGCTGCAGCGCCTCGCCGAGCAGGAAGATCGCCATCGCCGAGCCGAATACCGGCACCAAATGGAAGAACGGCGCGGCCCGGTTCGGTCCGATCAGCGCGATGCCGCGGTTGAAGAACAGATAGGCCATTGCCGACGGGAAGATCAGGACATAGGCCAGCGTTCCCAGCGTCAGCGCGTCGAACTTGAGCGTGGCGCCGGTCAGATATTCCCAGATCGAGCCGGGCACCAGCATCAAGGCGCCGCAGCCGGTGGTGAACGTGATCAGCGAGAGCTGATGCGTCACCGGGCGCCGCATCATCAGCGCGGAGTAAAGTCCGAACGACAATAGCGCGGAGGCGAGCATCACATCGCCGCGATTGAAGCTGATGGAGGCGAGCGCGCCGAGGTCGCCGCGCAGAATGATGGTGAGCACACCGGCCAGCGAGAGGGTGATGCCGGCGAGCTGCGCGCCGGTCAGCCGCACGCCGAACAGCACCAGCGCCCACAGCGCAACGAACAGCGGCCCCGCCGACTGGATCAACAGCGCGTTGAGGGCCTCGGTGTATTGCAGCCCCCAATAGGAGATCGCATTGTTGAAGGCGAAGCCGGTCAATGAGAGCAGCAGCAATAGCGGCAGGCGAGCACGCAGCGCCGGCCAGTCACGCCGCAGATGCGGCCAGGCAAAGGGCAGCAGGATCAGGCTGGTGCCGAGCCAGCGCAGGCAGGACAGCGTCAGCGGCGGCACGTGATTGCCGACATAGCGCGCGATCACGATATTGCCGGCCCAGAACAGCGAGGTCAGGCTGAGCAGCAGATAGGGCTGGTTGTTGAGCCAGCCGATCGCGGAGCGGCGTACGGGAGCGGGTGCGGACGGCAAGGCGCGGAGATCGGTCATGCTGCGGGACCTTTTTGCCGGATTCTCCGCGTGCGACAAGACGCTCCGGAAGAGAGCAGCCATGCGCGCTGCCGCTGGCGCGTCATGGAGGCGACATATGCGATGCTGAACTGCACAAGGAATCATCGGAGAGACGGATGGGCGTGGACCTCTTGAACGTCGAAGGCCTCAAGGCGATGCAGCCGCAGGAGCCGGTCGTGATGATGAACCTGATGCGCTTCCGCGAGCGCTCGCTCGATGGCGACGGCTCGGGCTGGGACGCCTATCTGCGCTACAGCGCGCTCACGGTGCCGATGATCAAGGCGCGCGGCGGCACGCTGCTCTGGACCGGCAACGCCAAGGCGGTCGCGCTCGGCCGGCCAGGCGGCAACCGGTGGGACTATCTGGCGCTGGTCTATTACCCCGCAGTCTCGGCCTTCATCGACATGATGACCTCGGCCGAGTACGAAACCCTCTGCGACCCTCACCGCCGCAACGCCTGCGCCGAGCACGTGATCGTCGCGACCAGCGAGGCCTACAGCAAGTTCAGGATGGGGTAGGGCCGAGCGGCGAGCTCGGATTGCCTCGCCCCGCGTGCGGGGAGAGGCCGGAATTCAAGCGCAGCTTGAATTCCGGGTGAGGGGGAGCCTCCGCGGGTTCGTCTATTTCCGTGCTTGCGGAGAGAGCCCCTCACCCCAACCCTCTCCCCGTAAGAACGGGGAGAGGGAGAAGCGATCTCAAAACTTCCGCACCAGGTCCGGCGTGATCTCGCCGATTGAGCGGATGCCGAGCAGCGCCAGGTCGCGGTCGATCTCGTCACGGAGCAGCGTGATCGCGCGCGTGACGCCCGCTTCGCCGGCGGCGACCGCGGCATACAGGAACGGTCGCCCGACCCATACGAAGTCGGCGCCCAGCGCCAGGGCCTTGATGATGTCGGTGCCGCGGCGGATGCCGCCGTCGACCATCACGGTCATGCCGTTTGCCTTCGCGGCGATCTCCGGCAGCGTGCGCAGTGCGGAGACCGTGTAGTCGAGTTGGCGGCCGCCGTGGTTGGACAGCATCACTCCGTCGACGCCGCTTTCGCGCGCGATCCGCGCATCCTCCGGCGACACCAGGCCCTTGACCACCAGCTTGCCGTTCCAGCGCTTGCGGATCAGCTCGACATGCTTCCAGGCGAGCTGGTCGCGCGCGCCGATATTGCGGATCAGGTTCTTTGAGAGCACCGGCGGGCCGCGCTGCGCGTCCATGTTCTCGAAATGCGGCATGCCGTGATTGAGAACCGTGCGCGCCCAGGTGTTGAGCAGCCAATCCGGATGCGTGATCGTGTCCCAGAACACCCGCGGCGTGATCGCAAGCGGCACCTGGAAGCCGTTGCGGATGTTGTTCTCGCGGTTGGGCGCCACCGGCACGTCGGCGGTGACGACGAAGGTGTCGTAGCCGGCCGCAGCCACGCGGTCGACCAGAGGCTCGATGCGCGCGTCGACCCCGGCGAGATAGGCCTGATACCATGCGGCCTCGTTCGCGCGGCGGACGTCCTCCAGCGTGATCAGCGAGGAGGCGGACAGGATCATCGGCACGTTCGTCGCGGCAGCCGCCCGCGCCAGCACGATGTCGCCGCGATAGGCGCAGAGCGCGGAGGAGCCCATCGGCGGAATCCCGAAAGGCGCAGCGTAGGTCTTGCCGAACAAGGTCGTGGTCTGGTCGCGGCCGGAGACGTCCTTGAGCACGCGCGGCACGAAGCCGTATTCCTCGAAAGCCCTGCGGTTGTCGCGCTTGGCCGCATCGGTCTCGGCGCCGCCGTCGATATAGCCGAACAGGAATTTCGGCAGCAGCCGGCGTGCGGCTGGCTCGAAATCGTCAAGCGTGAGATAGCGCCGCAGATGCCGCGGCACGGCGCTCTGGGCGCGGGTTACCGTGGGCGGCGGCGCGGGCGGGCTGATCGTCTTGTCGTGCACAGCGGGCGTTTCCGTATTTGTTATGGTCGCGCTACGTTAGCGCCCGCCGCCGGTTCCGCCAAATTTCCGGTTCGCCTGGTTCACGGACTGGCTGATATCGCCGAGCATCTTCCTCGTGTCGGCCATCATCGCACCGGACTTCTTGTCGAAGCTCTCGATCAGTTCGCGCAGCGAGATCACGGTCGGCAGCAATTCGCCGCCATATTTGTCGCTGCCGAGGCTCTTCAGGAATGCTTCGGTGCGGCTCATGCCGTCGTCGACGGCACTGACGCCCGCCTCGGCGGTGCTGATGACGCTGCTGATCTTCTCGCCATTGCTCGACAGCGAGGCGGTGAAGGTCTCGAACCCCCGCAACGTGTCCTTGATCGCATCCTCATTGTCGTCGATGACCGTGTCGACATTGCGCAATACGGCACGGATCTTTTCCTGGATGCCCATCGTCCCCAGGGGATCGGCGGTCAATTCCGGAATGCCGTCGGCGCCGGTCGGGGGAAGCGGCGCCTCGTCGGTGCCGCCGGTGAAGGAGATTGCGGCAATGCCGGTCAGGCCCTGGAATTCGAGGCCGACCTGGGTGTCCTTCTTGATCGGCGCCGTTTTGTCGATCCGTGTCATCGCGATCACGCGGTGACGGTCGAGCCTGATCCACTCCACCTCGCCGATGCGCACGCCGGCGAAATTCACGCTGCCGCCGCGGCGCAGACCCGAGGCCGAACCCTCAAAGATCACCCGGAGCGGCACCTGCCGCTGGATTCCGGCATATTTGCGGTAACCGAGCCAACCGCTCAGCGCGCCGGCGATCAACGCCAGCGCCAACGTCCCGATCATTACATTGCTGGCGCGCACCATGTTTCGACCTTCGAAATGGGCTGCAAAAATAGCGGATTTGCGGCGGCCAGTCACCGCGGCGAGCGAACAATTCGGCACGATCGTCGTGATGTTCCGTAACCACTTTGTACCGAGAGGCAAGAAAAGCGTAAAAAGGTTGGTGCAAGGAAGCGAGCTGTGCAGGCCGGCGGGCAGCAGGCGGGGGAGACCAATGTCCAGCATGATCTCAGGAGATCGCGGCGGCGGCGTCACGAGCCGGCAACTCAATCGCCGCGACGCCCTGGCGGCAGCGGTCGGCGGCGGCCTCGCGCTGTCGAGCCTGGCTCGTTCCGCAGGCGCCGGGGCAGGGCCCGCATCCGGCGTCCGCGTATTGCATTCGCCTGAGCAGCTCGCTTCGTCCTACGACCACATCATTGTCGGTGCAGGCTCGTCCGGTTGCGTCATGGCGCATCGACTCGCCGTCGCTGGACGACGGGTGCTCCTCGTCGAGGCCGGCGGAGAAACGAAGCTGGCAGCGGTCAGGGATCCGCAGGAGTGGCCCAAGCTGCAGGGCAGCGAGCTTGACTGGCGTTATTTGACGACCCCACAACCGGGGTTGGGAGGCCGCATCATCCGCTGTCCACGCGGCAGGGTCGTGGGCGGCTCCAGTACGATCAATGCTCTGGCCTATCAGCGCGGCCACGCGGCTGCCTATGACCGCTGGCCCGCCGGGTGGCGCGCGGCGGACCTTTTGCCATACTTCAAGCGCGCCGAGACTTTTTCCGACGGTGCCAGTGCATGGCGGGGAGGCAGTGGTCCTCTCCACGTCCTGTCCCTCGCTGATGTCGGGGATCGCAATCCGGTGGCATCCGCCTTCGTCACGGCGTCACAAGACCTCGGATACCCGATGTCACCGGATATCGGAGGGGAGGTCACGACCGGCGTCGGCTGGAATCAACTCAGTATCAAGGACGGCGCCCGCCACGATGCGGCGACGGCGTATCTCGGAAGTCTCGAAGACGTGAGCGTCGATCTGCTGGTCGACACGGACGTGCTGGGCCTCGCGATCGAAGGCGGACGGTGCATCGGCGTGCGGCTCGCCGAACGCATCTTGCGGGCCGCGAGCGAGGTGCTGCTTTGTGCCGGTGCGATCGATTCGCCACGCCTTTTGATGCTGTCGGGAATCGGCCCGGCCGATCAGCTCCGATCGTTCGGCATTCCCGTTGTCGTGGACCTGCCGGATGTCGGCCGCCATCTTGAGGACCATCCATTGGTCGCGGGCGTAGCGTACGCCGCACGGCGCGAGGTGCCACGCTCGCACTACAACCATGCCGACGCTGTCCTCTACGTGCCGCGCACCGACCCGGGTGAGAGCCCGGAGCACCTTGTGATGTGCCTGTCCTTGCCGTTCGTCCTGCCGAGCGTCGGCCCATTGCCTCCACCGGCTTACGTGCTCGTTTCCTGCCTGATGCGGCCCCGCAGCCGCGGCAGCGTGAAACTCGCCTCCGGCGATCCGCGGGCCTCGGCTCTGATTGATCCGAATTATCTCTCCGAGGCCGCCGACATCGACCTTCTTGTCGAGGGCGTTTCTCTCGCCCGCGAGATCGGTGCCGGTGCAGCCTTTGCCGACTGGCGCGCCCGCGAAGTCTATCCGGGACCCGAGGCAAAGACGAGCGACGACATCCGCAAGTTCATTCTCGGCGCGACAGATTCATTTCATCACCCTGTCGGCACGTGCCGCATCGGGGCCGTCGTCGACGAGGCTTTGCGCGTGAAAGGCGTGGCGAGCCTGCGCGTCATCGATGCTTCGGTGTTCCCCGGGATCCCGCAGGCGATGACCAATGCCGCCGCAATCGCCGTCGCCGAGAAGGCCAGCGATCTGGTGCTCGCCGGGTAGAGCTGTCTCGGATGAACACTTTGTGCACGGATCAGGCGGTCGTCGCCTCGCGGCACTACGATCGTAACGCGCTTCTTCCGCGCTGAAATCACGCTGTAACCCGTTCGTCCCCTCATGATGCGACACCGCTGCGCGAATGAGGAGAGACTGCGATGGTAGGCAGAGCGATCGGTAAACAGGCCGTAGTGATCGGTGCGAGCATGGCTGGTTTGGCCGCAGCGCGTGCGCTGGCCGACCACTTCGAACGGGTGATCGTGCTTGAGCGCGACCGCCTGCCTGAACAGGCAGTGCCGCGAGCGGGCACGCCGCAATCCCGGCATCTGCACGTTCTGCTGCCAGGCGGCCAGCGGGCGCTGACCGATCTGTTTCCGCATTTCGAGCGGGATCTGGCAAATGCGGGCGCGGTGCCGCTTCGAATGTCACGCGACGTGCGTATGGAGATCCCGCGTCTCGGTCCACTCCCGTCGCGTGATTTCGGTTGGTTCCTCTATTGCGCATCCCGTCCGCTGATAGAGCTGATCACGCGCCGACAGGCCGAGAGGCTGACTAATCTGACGATCCGGCCGAGATGCCGGGTGCTCGAGATCACCGCTACATCAGATGGCACCATGGTCACAGGCGTCATATGTGAAGATGCTGATGGGCGGCAGGAAACCCTCGCAGCCGATCTCGTTGTCGACGCTTCCGGACGCGCTGCGCCAACCTTGGCGCTGCTCCGTTCGACCGGCCAGCCGGCGCCGGATGAAATCGTCATTGGTGTCGATCTCCATTATACGACGACCACCTTCGCCATTCCCCAGGATGCATCCACCGATTGGGGAGGCGTCGCCACTCATCCCCACGCGCCGGAACGCAGCCGCGGCGGCTATCTGATGCCGATCGAAGGCAACCGCTGGGTCGTGACGCTCTCGGGACAGCTCGGCGAACAGCCGCCGGCTGAGCCGGACGGCTTCATGGATTATGCCAGGCGACTAGAGACGCAGACGGTCTACAACGCCATTGCGCACGCCGAGCGGCAGGGCGGATTTGAGCGCTATGCCTTTCCAGCCAGCGTATGGCGTCGTTTCGACCGGCTGAGCGCATTCCCGCGCGGCCTGCTGCCGATCGGTGATTCGATCTGCCGCTTCAATCCCGTCTATGGCCAGGGCATGAGCGCGGCAGCGCAGGAAGCTCGGCTTCTGAAGCAGCTTCTGCAGGGGCGCGCGACCAAGGCCGATCCGCTTGCCGGATTGGCGCTGGCGTTCTTTTCCGAAAGCCTGCCGTTGGTCGAGGGTCCCTGGAACATGTCGGCGATCCCGGATCTGGTCTATCCCGAGACACGTGGCGAACGCCCGGCGGATTTCGAGAGCCGGCTCCAATACAACGGAGCCCTGCTTCGGGCCGCGATGCGCGATCCCGCCGTTCACCGGCTGCTCGCAGAGGTTCAGCAATTGCTCAAGCCGCCAAGCGCTCTCCAGGAGCCGGCCGTCGAGCGGCTCGTTCAGCTTGAACTGTCCCAAATGGCTGCCGAATAGCTCAGCCCTCCGCGAGGTTGAAAAGGGCGAAGCTTCGTTGCGGCAGGGCTGTCAATGAAGGCTGTCAATGAAGCTCGCCAAGCAAGGTTCTGGCGTTGCGCAAGTCGCGTGTGTCAAAACCTTCGGTGAACCAATCGTAGACCGGGGCGAGAAGGTCGTGGGCCGTTTCTCTCTTGCCCTGCTCAGCCAAAAGCCGTGCCAGGCTCATGGCTGCGCGCAATTCCCACGACTTGGCCTGCTGTGCGCGCGCAAGAGTGAGGGATCGCTCGAAATATGCTTTCGCTTTCGCCACGTCGGGCTGCAGCGATTTGAGCGCGATTTCGCCGGCAACGCGATGCGCCTCAGCCTCGCACCACTTTTCCTTGGTGGCTTGCATCGCCGCCATTGCCTTGTCGATGCAGCGCCAGGCATCGTCGAATTGGCCCGAATCCGCATGCGCGATTGCCAGCATGAACTGGTGCTCCGGCGTGAATATGGTCGATCCGGCCGATCGCCATAAATCGATGCCCAACGTGACCGTCTCGACTGCCTCCGTGGCTCGTCCCATGAGGGTGAGGACATAGCCTCGCCGCAACACCCCTTCTGCCTTTCGGAATGGCGCGCGCTTCTCCTCCGCCAGGATGGCAAGTTCCTTGAGATACTCGTTTGCCGCGTCATAATTTCCGCAATAGGTGTTGACAAGAATCGGGAAGTTCAGCGTGAACATCAAAGTAGCGGCATGTTCAATCTGGCGCGCTTCCATCAGCGCGCAGTCTGCATCCCTGAGCGCAGCATCGGGATAGCCGAGCTGCCACAACGCCATTGAACGAAAGCCCAGGCACGTCATCCGGAGGTCCTGGCCGAAGCGCGTCATCAATCGCCGGTGCTCGGCCGGACGGTAAAGCGCCAGCGCCTCGTTGTAGTGCGCCAGAGCCTTGACCTGGTCCCCCATGAACGCGAGCGTACTCCCCATGGTGCGGTGTCCGACCATGAGCGGTACCGTCGTCCCGTCCTTCTCACCGAGAGCAAGAAACCGCGCGGCGAGCTCCCGCGCAGCCTCGCCGTCAAAGCTGATGAAATTGACGAGCCATTGCCCGAACAGCGCCGAAAGCAGCAATGAGGCGTCGTCGGGAGATTCTCCGAGCTGTTCCGCCTGCTCGATCAGCGCTCTCACCTGAGCCACGGCAGCTTTGGTTTCGGGCGCGCTATATCCCTTGACATGCATGAGCGTGTTCACGAGCGCGGTTTGCCAAATGATCTGCTCGCGCCGCAGATCGGGCGTGCTGGGCAAGGTCGCGATCTGCGCCAGGGCGTGGGTAAGTTGTTCTGCGGCTTCGGCCAGTGCCGAGCGCTCCTGTGAGCGTTGTCCCGCCTTGCCCCACAGGAACGCGGACTTTTCGATCAGGTCGGCATTCATGTAATGACGCGCCAGCAACTCGGGCTGGCTTTCGGCGATTTCGGGAAACTCTCTCTCGAGGACTTCGGCGATGCGCGCATGCAGCACGCGCCGTGGCTCGCGCAATAGCGTGCTGTAGGCTGCGTCCTGCACCAGCGCATGCTTGAACAGATAGCTCGCATGCGGAGGAATGCCCTGCCGAAACAGCAAACCCGCGCCTACCAGCCGGTCGAGCGCGCCGGCCAATTCCGCCGGCGGCTTTCGCACCACCGCGGCCAGCAACATGTGGGGGAATTCCCGGCCGATTGCCGCGCCAACCTGCGCTATATCTTTCGCCGAGCCGAGCCGGTCGAGCCGCGACATCAACGAGGCCTGCAGGCTGGCCGGGACCGGCACCACCGACTTTGGCTTTGCTGCGGCGGCCGGCTGCGCTTCGTTCTCGCCCTCCGCATCCAGCACCGCCTTGGTCATTTCCTCCGCGAACAGCGGAACGCCGTCGCTGCGCTCGATGATGTCCTGGCGGATGCCTGTCGGCAGCGACCAGATGCCGACGACTTCCTTGATGAGGGAATCGATGTCGCGCCGCGTCAGCCGATTGAGCGTCAGCGCAGCCACATGCGACCGTCCGATCCAGGGCGGGCTGAATTCCGGCCTGAAAGTGACGAGCATCAAGAGCCGGTGTCTGGCGACCAGATCCACCACCCGGGCAAACAATTCGAGGCTGGTTGGATCGGTCCAATGCGCATCTTCGACAATCATCAGCACCGGACTGATCCGCGCCAGCGCCTCGAGCTGCGAACAGAGAGCTGCCAGCGTTTTCTCACGACGGAGCTGCGGCTCGACTTCGACCGGAGGGTAGCGCCCATCGTTGGGCAACGACAGCAATTCGGCGATCAGGGATGCATCCTCAGGCGGCGTCGAGCTCTGCGCCAGCAGCGCGTCGAGCTTGTCCAGTTTCGATTGCGGGCCGTCATCGTCTTCCAATGCGGCGACGCGCATCAACTGGCTGATGATCGGATGAAGCGCGCTGTCGGTGTGTTGCGGCGAACAGACGTAACGCAGGCGTATGTGCGGCTCGAGCGCAAGTTGCTGCAACAGTCCGAAGGTGAGCCGTGATTTGCCGATCCCCGCTTCGCCGGAAATCAGCACCACCTGACCTTCGCCGGCCTTGGCTCTTGACCAGCGCCGAAGCAGCAACTCGAGTTCTTCTTCCCGCCCCACCAGCGGCGTCAGGGCACCCGCGTGCAGTGCCTCAAAGCGGCTCGCCACCGAGCTGGATCGCAGTGCCGCCCAAACGCGCACATCGCCCTGGATACCCTTGAGGTCTCTTGTCCCGAGATCCTGCAGCTCGAACAGATTTCCAAGCAGCCTCCGGGTGCCGTCAGCAATGACCACCATGTTGGGTGACGCGGCCTGTTGCAGCCGCGCGGCCAGGTTTGGAGTTTCACCGACAATGCCGCGCTCCTGAGCGTTGCCCGACCCGCTGAGATCTCCCACGATCACCACCCCGGTCGCAATCCCGATGCGGATTTGCAGAACGACCGGAGCCTTGAGGGCGGAAATCGCCGAGATCAGCTCCAGCCCGGCCCGTACCGCACGCTCCGGATCATCCTCGTGCGCCTCCGGATAGCCGAAATAGATGAGAGCGCCGTCGCCCATATATTTCGCCACGAAGCCGTCGAAGCGTCGCACGGTCTTCGTGACACATTTCTGGTAGGTTGAAATGATGTCTCGCAAATCCTCCGGATCCATGCGCGTCGAAAGTTCCGTCGAGCCCACGAGGTCGACGAACATCACGGTGACCTGACGGCGCTCCGCCGTGTCGGGCGCCTTCGGTTCCACCGAGGCTACGGCGCGCTCGGGTGCAGCCTGCGTGGGGGCTGGCGGCTCGCTGATGGCTGCAAGGATTTTCCGCCGGTGCCCGAGCGGAATTGCGATGTCCTTCAGGTCGTCGTCCGTCAGGTGGGGCAGAACGGACACGTCAATCGCATGGTCGGCAAAACGCTGCGCGTATTGCCCGAGACCAAGTCGATCAAGCCACTGGGCAATCTCCTGCACGTCGCCTCCAGGCTAAGCTGCTGTCAATCATGGCCTTGCCGGCCGACCTGTGTTCCCGCGCGGCAACGGGACAAAAGGTGTGCGCTCGCCATGCCACTATCGACCGGAACGCCGCACTTGCGAGGCAGCCGGCCCATTCGCCGCGCCTCCGAAAGGAAAATGAACTTTGTATCCGGGCTCGTCAGGGCCCCAGGTTGGATTACCGCAGATTACATCGATTGAGAGTGAAATGCCGCACAGATCAGACGGCCAACGTCATTGCGCCGATTGTTCCGCTGGCGGTCAAAAAGCGGCGTCTTGAGCAGTGGCCGGTCGCTTCCGCCTATCCCGAATCACCGTTTCCCGAGAGGATCTGGGCCGCGCCGCCGATGCCGCGGCGGAAGGCTTCATCAAATGTGACGCCGCGAAGCTGCCATCGGTGCGTCCGGCCATTCCAGTCCATCCGCCACTCCGTCGCCCATCCGAGCTCCGAATCGTCCCACTTTAGCCGTCCGACTAGAACGACTTCGCCACCCCGTTCGGCTGCCACAGATGCCAATGTCGAGGATGCCGTCGTCAAGAGCTCAGCGGCATTGATATTGGCTTTCGCCAATGCCGCGACATCGGGCAGCACGATCATCATGCCCCGCTTCAGGGCGGCGGCGAGAAGCGAGTCACGTTGCAGGTCGGACTGCCTTGCATCCGATGTGGCGAAATATTGTTTTGAGCCCTGCTCCATCTCGACAAAAACGCCAAGGATCGGGCGGCGCGAAAGCCAGGGCCTGACGCCGAGCGAGTTGAGAACATCGTTGATCTTCTTGTCATCGAAATCGACGATCAAATCGTACGGCCGGTCGCGGGTGCCCTGCTCGTCGCGCTTCGGCTTGCCGGACATCTGATCGTGGTAGTTATAGGCGCCGACGAAATCAGCCGCGCGCGATTTGTACGCATCTAGCCGAGGATCGCTCTCGAGTTTGAGGGCTCCGGAAACCTTGACGAGAACGTCCTCGAGACAAGCGGCAAAGCCGATGATGCGATTGGCTTCGCCCTGTCCGGTGACGATTGTCTGCGCGCGATAGAGATTCTCCGCCGCGACTGCAGATGTGCCGGCCCAGTTCGCCAAGACAGCCATCAGCGATGTCTTGATGATGAGGGCGATCACACCTGGACATCGCACGATCATCTCTTAACAGCGCCAAGAGTAAGAGAAGGAGGGTTGACGATGCCGAGCCGCTTGGTGGCCACGCGGCGGCAAGACTCCAGCCAGCACTACATTGTAGTGCTGATCGATCCGCAGGGCTTGAAGGTCTGGATCGAGCGCCCGTGCAAGCACCCTTCGTGTTTCTGGGCGAAGGCAAGCAAGCCCATGATAATCAAAGCCACCAAGACACCTCCGGCCACGAGGTTCTGCATCATGGCTGTCACTCCACGGGGTTGGCAGACTACGCATTAGGTGACCGCTGCCACGGATGATGAACACGCCGGGCGCGGCCGTCAATACGCCACACGACCGATCGAGCCTGGTCGACCGGAGGCTGGAAGGCGGGACACGACCCAAAATTCCCGGCGTTCCGAGCGGCCACTTCCGAGGGGCAGATAGCCGAGGTTCGATGATGCAGCCTTGGAAGCTCACTCACATCGGCTCGATCTCTCCGGGACGCCAACTCTTGTCGAGCCAAGGTTCGACCGGCCCGTAAAGGCGCAGCTGCGTGCTGCAGCCCTTCATGCGAGCCTCAGCGTCCAGCGACGGCAAAGGTCGTTCTGATGCGTGGGTTGGGTGAAATCAAAACCGGTGCCGGGCAGCAACGTTGATCAAGATCAACACAAGTCCGCTGTGGGGCAAGGCGGCGCTCGAGGCGTGTGAGTGAGGCGTTTCGCAAGCGACCCCAGCGGCGATCAAATCCATCACAAACTCTTGTTGGACTAAGGCTGCGACGAAATCGATCTGGAAAGATGAGCGAGCCTGTTGGGGTCCGCTCACTCGTTCCTGGTAAACCTCTGCACGGAGAATCGCAATGATGGCCGACAAATCACGACGTGCCGTTCTCGCTTACGCAATGTTGGCCGTGAGGACCATCGCGCTTGGCACTCCCACTGCGCTTGCAGCTAACGCAGTGGATGTCCCTACCAAATATTTGGTTCGTTCGAGCGCGCCCGTGCGCCACGTGGATTGCACCTCTGCCCCGCGAGCCGCTCAACCTGCCAAGAATGCCCATGATCCATTCGCATCCATGTTGTTGGGATGACGAGCCCGTCGAGCTTGGTCGTCACAACATGCTCAACAATTTACCGAGCAGGCTGATTCACACGCTCGGTAACGTTTTCCCATTCTGATGAGCGGCGCTTCTGTCTGAGCCTCGATAGCCGATTGAGAGCGAGCCATGTCAAGAAACATTCTCCTTGGGGTCGCATTGGCTGTAGCGTCGTTAGCGCTGGCAAACATCGGATCTGCAGAGGACGCCCCGCCCGTTCACAAGGAGCCGTGGCCGATTCGCAATGGTCGCAATTACCAGCCAACCGAGCGTGAGCTGAGAGCCTTGCATCAGGAGGATGTCACGCCCAAGCAGGCGCGCGAGATCGACCGATTGTATGATCAACTCCTGGCGAGTAGTGAAAAAGTTCGCAAGCGGCGTCCCGCACCGAAAGAATGATCGCGCTGTTGCCGAAACCGCGCGAGAGCGGCAAGCAGCGCCGCGGCGCCGCCGAAAAGTTTGAGTGTCGACAGGCGTAGACTCCCTACGCAGTCGGGCTGGCGAGGTCTGCCAGCCCGACTCATTGTCGTTATTGGAACGTGCCAGTAGCGGTATTGGGCATGCAGGGGGGTACAATATAGGGATCCGAGGCAAATGCGCCGACGTCTGGAGCCCGCACACAGTCCATAGCGCCCCTATGGGCCTTGGTCGTGGCGTGCCGCGCCGCGACATCGTTGCGTGCAGCCATGGCCTGCGTTGTGAATACGGCGGCTGCGATGAGCGTGGCCGACACGAAGGTCATTTTTGTCATTGGTTTCTCCATATGATGACAGAAGCCAAGGAAGCGCTCGGCTCCTTATTGTGAAGAGCGGCCGGCCTTCGGAAATATTTCATCACGCGCCCTCAACGAAGCGTGACCTTCTGCGCACGCTGCGCGGCGCGCCGAGCACACTTGACGCTGCCGCATCGAGGCTGAGCATCGGCGCTGGCAGACTGCGATCGCATCACTGCTATCGGTCGCCGTCTCGCCGTTACGGAAGTGGCCCAGCCTTGCCGTGAACCCATGCGATGTCTGCCTCATTGAGGCAGACGGCAAACCGCCAAACGTTTGCGTGATCGGGAAATATCGAGGCTCCGATCTCGGTCTCCCTTTCAGAAACGCACATGCTTCCGTTCAAGATAGCTCGCGATCCAGACAGCACGTTCACCTCACGAAGCGGGATCAATTCGTCTCGTCCCTCGCCGGACTACAATCGATCCATGCAGGAGAAACGAAAATGATTTCATTCAAAGCTCTTGCAGCGGCCGCGCTGCTGTCCGTCACCGCAGCGACGTCGGCATCCGCGCAAGCTCCCGCGCCGGGCGCTGCGAGCAGCAGCGCCCTGTATATGAAAAATCGGCGCGACTCCGGGTATAATCCGAGGAACGACTTCAGTCCGGACGGGACCATGAGGGCAGCCATCCAGGAGCCGGGATCATTCTCGTTCTATTATCCCAACCTGGACGTTCTGAATGGAGGGGCGCCAACTCCTGCCGCCAGGATGTCTCCCGGCTGGCCCGCGTTGAAGGGCGCGTGTGCGTCGGCTGGCGGCGGCATCTCTTATTGCGGCCGCCGCTAGAGCATGATCCGGAAAAGTGGAGGCCGGTTTTCCCTCGCGACAAACGCGAAGCGTTTGCGCGGAGATCATGCTCAAACAAAGAGCTAGAGCGGGATGACGATTCGAAGAAAAGTCATCGCGCTCTAGGGTTCTCGTGATTTTGCGCCCGACGCATTCCCGCGTTGTCATGCTCGCCGCCATCACCGGCCGTGACTCGATCGTGCGGCACGGCGGATGTTTTCCAGGGAGCCCCGGGCGCCGCCGCGAGGGCGTTTCTTCGGTTGCCGGTCGCAGCTCACTCGTGGTGATATCGGTTCATGAGCCCATCTGTACGACCGCCCGCCACCAACGGCCTGTGCATCCGGACGATGCGGCCGGACGAAATCTCCATCGCCGTGGACTGGGCGGCGGCCGAAGGCTGGAATCCGGGCCTCGCCGACGCCACCTGCTTCGCCGCAGTTGATCCCGAAGGCTTCTTCATTGGCGAGCTCGACGGCGCGCCGATCGCGACCGTCTCCTGCGTCAATTACGACGAGAGTTTTGCCTTTCTCGGTTTTTACATCGTGCGAAAAGAGCTGCGCGGTCGTGGCTACGGTCTGCGCATATGGAACGCGGCCATCGCGCACGCCGGCCGACGTGTGATCGGGCTCGACGGCGTGGTGGCGCAGCAGGAGAACTACAGGAAGTCCGGGTTCGAATTCGCGTACGCCAACGTCCGTTACGGCGGCACCGTCGCGGCTCCGGATGTGCAGCAGGCTAATATCGTCCCGCTCGCCGACGTCCCATTGGCGAGTGTGGAGGCGGATGACGCGACGGTGTTTCCGGCTCGGCGCACCGCATTCCTGCGCGCCTGGATCGGCTCCCCCGGGCATGTCGGCTGCGCGCTTGTCCGCGACGGCGGCCTTGCCGGCTGGGGCGTGATCCGTCCGTGCCGGAGGGGCTGCAAGATTGGCCCGTTGGTGGCCGACGACCGCGCCAGTGCCGAGGCGGTTCTGTCGGCGTTGCTGGCTCGCGTGGGCGGCGGCGAGATATTTCTCGACGTTCCCAGCATCAACCGCGACGCGGTCGCGTTGGCGCAAGATCTGGGGCTCGCGCCGGTGTTCGAGACCGCGCGCATGTATACCGGCGCAGTGCCGCCGTTGCGATTGGAGCGCGTATTCGGCGTCACCACCTTTGAGCTGGGATAGCGCAAACCCCGCTGCCTCACATAGGCGCGATGGCCAGGGCTCAAGGCTTTGGGCGGGGTCAGTCGTAGGCTGCTCTGGCATCGGCCGGGCGTTTGCGATAGGTCCTTATGTCGTCGGGCCGCCTAACGGAAGCGGCGCCCCAATCGAATTGCAATCCGAAGGAGTGATGACATCATGAAACGCCGTACGTTTCTCAAAGGCGGCGCCGTGACCGGCGCGGCGACGCTGGTTGCGGCACCGGCGATCGCGCAGTCGATGCCCGAGATCAAGTGGCGTTTGACGTCGAGCTTTCCGAAGTCGCTTGATACCATCTACGGCACGGCGCAGACCTTTGCGAAATATGTCGCGGAGGCCACCGACAACAAGTTTCAGATCCAGACGTTTGCGGCGGGCGAGATCGTGCCCGGCCTGCAGGCGCTTGATGCCGTGAGTGTCGCGTCCGTCGAGATCGCGCAGACGCCGCTCTATTTCTACATCGGCAAGGAGCCGGCGCTTGCTTACGCGACGGGCGCGCCTTTTGGCATGAACCATCGCCATCAACATTCCTGGTGGACGTTCGGCGGCGGTGCCGAACTCTGCGACGAAGCGCTGAGGCCTTTCAAGGTGCATGCCATTCTGTGCGGCAACTCCGGCACGCAAATGGGCGGCTGGTTTCGCAAGGAGATCAAGACGGTCGATGATCTCAACGGCCTCAAGTTCCGGATCGCGGGCATGGGCGGTCATGTGCTCGCAAGGCTCGGCGTCGTGCCGCAGCAACTGGCGGGCGGCGATGTGTATTCAGCGCTCGAAAAGGGATCGATAGATGCCGCGGAGTTCGTCGGACCCTATGATGATGAGAAGCTCGGCTTCTACAAGGTGGCGAAGTACTATTACTTCCCGGGCTGGTGGGAAGGCGGAGCCATGCTGCACATGATCGTCAACGACGAGAAGTGGAATGCGCTTCCCAAGCAATACCAGTCGATCCTCACCCAGGCCGGCTCGGCCGCAGGCGCCTGGATGCTCGAGAAATACGACAGCGTGAACCCTGCGGCCCTTAAACGGCTTGTCGCTGGTGGGGCGGAGCTGCGCGCGTTCCCGCAACCGGTCATGGAGGCGAGCTACAAAGCCACCCAGGATCATCTGAACGAGCTTGCCGAGAAGAGCCCGCTCTTCAAGAAAACAAAAGAGAGCCACGACGCGTATATGAAGGACGTGCTCTTCTACACGCAGATCGCGGAAAACTACTACGACAACTATCTGCTGAGCAAAATGCGCAAGGGCTGATTTCGCCCGATCGCGCCAAGAACAGCTTCGGTTCTGATTCAGTCAGAACCGAAGCTCTAGGCCGGCTTCGGCTTGCGCGAGGCGACGAACACGCCTGACAGCACCAACGCAAAGCCGATGAAGTGGAACAGTTGCGGATGCTCGCCAAGGAAGATGATCGAGAGCACAGTGCCGAACACCGGCACCACATGGAAGAACGGCGCCGTGCGGTTGGCGCCGATCAACTGGACGCCGCGGTTGAAGCAGAGATAGGCCAGCGTCGAGGGAAACACCGCGACATAGATCAGTGAGAGCACATTGCCGACGTTAAGCTGCATCACCGGTCGCGCCAGCAATTCCCAGATCAGGAGCGGTATCAGGCATGCCGCGCCGCAGCCGAAGGTGAAGGCGACGAATGACAGGCCATGGATCTCCGGCCGCTTCAGCGACAGCACCGAATAGATCCCGAACATCGTGAGACCGGCGAGGAAGATCAGGTCGCCCTTGTTGAACTCGACCTTCGACAGCGCGGTGAGGTCGCCGTGCAGGATGATCACCAGCACGCCCGCAAGGGACAGCAGGACGCCGAAGGCCTGCGCCACCGTCAGCCGCACGCCGAGCAGGACCAGCGACCACACCGCGATGATCAGCGGCGCCGCCGATTGCAACAGCAGCGTGTTCAGCGCCTGGGTATATTCGAGCGCCCAGTACTGCATGGTGTTGAAGACGCCGATTCCCGTCAGCGAGAGCAACACCATCAGGCCGAGACGGCCGCGGATCGCGGGCCAGTCCCGCTTCAGGTGCGGCCAGGCCCAGGGGAGGATCAACAGGAACGCCAGCGACCAGCGCAGGAAGGAGAGCGTCACCGGCGCAATATGGCCGGCGGCGAGCCGGCCGACGATGGCGTTGCCGGCCCAGAACAGCGCGGTCAAGCTGAGCAGGAGGTAGGGCTGGTTGGCCAGCCAGTTGCCGGAGCCGGCAGGGGAGGTGGTCTCGGAAGCAGACATGCGTCGGGCCCGGTTCATGGCGCCGCGGCCCGCCCGGCGGGTTCACGCGCCGGGCCGGAATGTGAAAGGACCCGGCCGAGGCCACAGACACGCATTTTACGGCGGCGGCAATGGCGCTGGCTGCATCGCGACCATGCGCGGGCTCTATCCCCGGCAAGCCTGCCGGCCAATCTCGGCAACTGCTTGGCGGGGCGCCGGCGCGCCGAGGGATAGCGTCAGCCGGCCTCGCCGGGAGGACCGGCCTGGCGCTTGACGATCTGTGCGGTGAGGTCGATCAGGATCCGTTTCGTATCGGCGTCGTGCAATTCGCGAAACAACCGGAGCAGGCGCAACTCGAGCAGCGACTGCAACGATGCCGAGCCCGGCGCAGGCAGCCGCCGTGCCCGGGCGGCGGCGCTGGTGGCGCGGCCGTTGAAGAGATCGACGGAGACGCCGAGCGCACTCGCCACCTGGCGCAGGCGCTCGATATCAACCGCATCCCGGCCGTTTGTGCGCTCCGACCGTTGTGGGGGCGGGGGCGTTGCTCCCAGCACTTCCGCAAGGTCGGACAGCGACAGTCCGATCTCGCGCCACTTGGCCTGCACCAATTGATCGATGTACCCGTCGGTCGATTTGCTCATTGGGTTGCTCAGCCGATCTTGGAGCGTGTTTCGTTCACGAAGCCTGCGAACAGATTTACCAGTGGCTCCCCCTTGTAGGTTTTCTGCAGATCGTTGGGATGCACGAACTCGTCGCGGAACCAAGGATACTTCCGGCCGTCGAAGGCCTGGATGGTCCAGTCGATCAACTGCTTGACGCGCGGAATCCGCTTGGCGTCGGGATGATAGGCAAGCCAGATGTCGAGCGAGAAGTTGATGCCGATGTCGAGCGGGATCAAAGGCCCCGCCACCGCCGGCACATAGGTCGGCAGCCAGCCGATGCCGGCGCCTTTGGCGACCGCCCAGACATGGGCGCTGCTGACATTGTTGCGCATGGCGACGAAGCCGACCTGCTCGCGGCCGGCATATTGCTCGTACATCTGCTGCGCGCGGGTCTGGTCGGCGTCTTGCAGCACGATGCGGTGGTTCTGCCTTATGTCGTCCTGGTCCTTCGGCATGCCGTAGATCTCGACATAGGACGGGCTGACGAACGGCATGACGTGAAGACGGCCGATCTTGACGCGCTTCAGATCGGGCTTGTCCGGCTCTTCGAGCTGCACCGCGACGTCGGCCTCGAGGCGGAGCACGTCGGCGGAGCGCATCTCGCATTTGAGATCGACGAGCAGCCCCGGATAGACGCGCTGGAATTCGATCAGCCGCGGCGCGACCCAGAAAGTGCCGAGACCTTCGGTGATGGCAAAGCGCACCTCGCCCGAGAGCGCCGGCGTGGTCTGGCTCAGCGCGCGGTCGAGGCCGAAAGCGGCTTCCTCCATCCGCCGCGCCGCCTCCAGCACCTTCTCGCCTTCGGGCGTCAGCCGCACGCCGTCGACATGGCGGGTGATCAATGTCGTTTTATAGGCACTCTCTAGTTGCAGGATCTGCTTCCGCAGGAAGTTGGCCGAAGCGTTCAGCTCGAGGGCTGCAGCGCGGAAGCTGCCGATCCGTGCCACCTCAAGGAAGATCCGCACCGAATCCCACTGGGCGATGCGGCCCGGAGGGTGTGCACGGTGGTGAACACCCCTGCGCTCAGGTGAGTGCATACAAATCGCCTCGTTTGTCGCCTTTTAGCTTAACGGGAACAACCCTCTATTCTTGGCAGAAACGCGGCAAATTCACAACCGCGAGAGATGATCGATGACTGCTCTGGACCTCGATTTTATTCGCAAAGCCGCCACCAGGCGCCAGGGGGCGGGTCCCGCCCGTTCGCTCGACAAGATGACCATGCTGCAATTGGCGAAACGTACGGTGATTTTCACCGTCGATGCCGCCGGGATTGCGGCGCTGATGGATGCGGCGAGGGAAGATATTCCGGGACTGACCACCAACCGCATCGTTCAGACCGTCGCCAACCATAATCCGGATGCGTTCTGGGCGATCGCGCGGCGTGATCAGTTCGACATTGCCGCGCCGAAGGGCGAAGGTTTCCTCGCGGTGCTGCCATTGACGCATGAAGGCACGCGCCGCCTGATCGACGGACGGCTCGATACCAAGAATCCGGATCTCGCCTTCGTCACGCGGCAGTCGGAGCGCCCGGCGGGCATCTATGTCTGGTGCATCCACGCCAAGGGGCCGACGGTCGCCGCGATCCCGCTGGTGCTGCAGAAATTCTCGAGCCCGCTCTACCAGGGCGTCAACATCTATTCGCGCCCGATCACCAAGGAAGGGCTGCGCGTGCTCGAGCCGCTCGGGTTCACCCCGGGCGCCCGCTATGATGGATTGTTCGCGCCGCATCTGCAGATGCTCGATCGCTCGCACGAGATGCCGCCGCCGAAGCCGGTGCCGCCGGATCCGATCTCGGTGCGCGTGGTGCGCTCGATGGACGAGATGGCACGCGTGATGGCGATCCGCAGCGCCGTCTACATGGGCGAGCAGCATTGTCCGTTCGAGGAGGAATTCGACGGCAATGATTTCTCCGCGACGCATCTGATCTGCCATCAGGGCCGCGAGCCGGTCGGCTGCCTGCGGATCCGCTACTTCGCCGATTTCGCCAAGCTGGAGCGGCTGGCCGTGCGCAGCGAAAGCCGCAGCGGCGGCATTGCGGGGCGCATTGTCGATGCCGCGATCGAGCTCTGCCGCAAGAAGGGTTACAACGTCCTCTATGCGCATGCGCAGAAGCGATTGCTTGGCTTCTGGGAGCAGCGCGGCTTCGAGCGCATGTCTGGCTCGCGCGAATTCGTGTTCTCCGATTTCGATTATGTCGAGGTCAAGCTTCAGGCCGAGCGGCATCCGCAGCGCATCACCCTTGGCGAGGATCCTTACGTCCTGATCCGTCCCGAGGGACAGTGGGACGTTCCCGGCATCCTGGAAATGTCCGCCGGCCGCGGCGCGGCCGCGCAGCCGGCCACGATGTGACCGCCATGGCCCCGGTGATCGACCTCAAACCCTATGTTGGCGCTTCCAGCAGCCGTCTGTTGGTCATGGTCGACCTGCAGGAGGAGGCTTATTTCCGCGGGGCGGCGGGTTGCGCTGACGATATCGAGCGTTCGCTGGAAAGCTGCAGGGCCGCGATCCAGCACGCCCGCAATGCCGGGATGCCGATCGCCTTCACGCGGCGGGCTGAAGGCTTGGATCTCGTCGACAGGAAGGCGCAGTCGCCCTGGATCATGGGCCTGGAGCCGAAGCGCGCGGACATGGTGTTCGAGCGCAGGCAGCCTTCCTGCTACGCCAATCCGCTGTTCGAGGACGTCGTCTCGCGGATCGGCAGCTTTGCGATCGGCGGTCTGGCCGCGGAAGAGGTCTGCCTTGCCACCGCCATCGACGCATCACATCGCGGCCATCGCGTCACCTTCCTGACCGATGCCGCCGCGAGCCGGCAGCGGCGCGATGCCGATCCTGGTTCAGTGCACCTTGTCGCGACGAAGGCGATCGAATTGTTCGCCGACGTCGCCACCACCGCCCACTGGCTGGTCGCGACCGCGCAGCGGCCTCTGAGAGGGCATCGCTATGGATGAATTGAGGGCCCGTCGCTTGCGTAACGTGATTCCGGTACTGACCGAACAGCGTAACATTCTGGTTTCCGGCGGGCTGTCCTTTGCGGGCCACCTTGTCGATCTCGCGATCATGCAGCTCCAGCTCTCGCTGCATGAGATTTCCGAAGACGAACTGTCCGAATTCTCAGACGCGGTCAGCCTCAATCTCGCCAGCGGCGACTTCCAGGATTGATCGGGAGGCAGGGATGCCCCGCAGATGGATCGTGCTTGCCGTGCTGTTCGCGGCGCGCGCGGCGA
This sequence comes from Bradyrhizobium sp. Ses1, assembly GCF_059512365.1. Lineage (NCBI taxonomy): Bacteria > Pseudomonadati > Pseudomonadota > Alphaproteobacteria > Hyphomicrobiales > Nitrobacteraceae > Bradyrhizobium > Bradyrhizobium sp. Ses1. The sequence continues at coordinate 68,332 of NZ_JCAMOQ010000020.1, read as the reverse complement.
CCGGGTTTCAATTCCAGTCGGTCGGATCCACGACCAACGTCCTGATGCACGATCTGGCGCTCAGCTACGTCCAGCTCGGCATGCTGCTCGGCGCTTATCTGTTGCCCGGTATAGTCGTCGCCTTTCCGGCCGGCTTGATCGGCCAGCGGGTGCGCGAGACGACGCTCGGGCTCGGCGGGCTGGCGCTGATGGTGGTGTCGGGCGTTGCTCTGTCCTATTGCGACAGCTTTGCCGCCGCGCTGGTCGCGCGCGTGATCGGTGGCGTCGGCGCCACCATCGTGATCCTGGTCGCCACCAAGATGACGACCGACTGGTTCGCTGGCCGCGAGATCGTGCTGGCGATGTCGCTGTTGCAGATGAGCTGGCCGTTCGGCGCGATGGTCGCGCTGCCGGCCCAGACTTATCTGGCACAATCGCTGGGGTGGCCGGCGGTGATGGCGTCGAGCGCGATGTTGGCCCTGATCGTGCTCGGCGCCTTCGCATTGCTGCCACGAAGTCCCGTTCAGGCCGAGGCCGCAGCGGCCGCGCGCACCGGCCTGCCGGTCAAGATCCTAGTCCCGATCCTGGTCGCGGGCGTCATCTGGGGCGCGATGAATCTCGCCTGCGTGCTGTTCTTCAGCTATGCGCCGCCATTGATGGTGGCGCACGGATCAAGCGCGACGGGCGCGGCCTCGCTGGTCAGCCTCGCGATCTGGTTCACCATCGTGGCCATTCCCGTCGGCGGCTATCTGGTGGAGCGGTCGGGGAGGCCGGTCGCAGCGATCATTGCTTGCGGGCTTGTAGCGGCCCTGGCGCTGGCGCTGTTCGTCGCAAACATCCATCCAGCGATCGCCTGCCTCGTCTTCGGCGTCGCCATCGGTCCATTGTCCGGCGCGATCCTGTCACTGCCGACGCGCGTGCTCGAGCCGCGCGACCGCTCGCTTGGCTTCGGCCTGTTCTTCACCTGTTTCTATCTCCTGATGGCGATCGGGCCCTCCGCCGCCGGCCGGCTGCAGGATGCCTGGGGCAACCCAGCGGCCGCGCTGATCGCGGGCGCCGCGCTGCTGGCCGCGATGGCGCCGCTGTCGCTGCTGTTCTCGCTGCTCTCGAAGCGCGGTGAGGTGCTGACGCTCAAGCCCGCGACGGCCTAGTACGCGATGCTATTTGGTTAAACCGGCCTCGCCGCAAGTTCACCTCTCCCATAGGGAGAGGTCGCGCCGAAGGCGCGGGTGAGGGGTTGCGGTCCCTCGATACAGCAAATCCCCTCACCCGGCGTTACACGCCGACCTCTCCCTACGGGAGAGGTGAAGAGACGCGGCGCACATCGCGGACACAATTCGACCTCATCTCATCAAGCTATAGCCCTACGCCACGAGTGGCCGCACGATCGCAGCCGTCGCCTTCACGGCATCACCGGGCGCCAGCTCGATCTGCAAACCACGCTGGCCGCCGTTGACGAACACGCTTTCCTCGGTGAGCGCCGCCTGCTCGATCGCGATCGGCACGCGCTTCTTCTGCCCGAATGGGCTGATACCGCCGACATGGTAACCGGTCAGCCGCTCGGCATCGGCCGGCCGCATCATCTTCGCGGTCTTGCCGCCGAAGGCGCTCGCGAGCTTCTTCATACTGACCTCGCAGTCCGACGGCACCACGGCGCAGACCGGCTTGCCGTCGACCTCCGCCATCAGCGTCTTGAGCATCCGTTTGGGCGCCACCTCCAGCGCCTCGGCGGCCTGCAGGCCGATGCTGTCGGCGTTAGGATCATAGTCATAAGCGTGCACGGTGAATGTCACGCCGAGCTTTGCCAGTGTCTCGGTGGCGCGGGTACTCTTGGACATCTGGCTGGCTGTTCCCTTAAACCTTGTCCATGATCGAGGCCTGCCTTGCGGCGGCCACAAATTTTCGGGGGATATCAAAGGCTTGGAGATGTCCAATTGGCGCAAAAACTACCCTTCTTGCTTGCTTAAGCGTAGCGCTTCCTTTATCGGGGTTAGCGTCCCGCGTGCGAACGGCTAACGCCGTGATTTCGGCTGGGCAGCTTAAACCATGATCCGGAAAGTTCGGCACCGCTTTTCCGCGTCGATCATGATCGAACCTTGAAGTGTTGCAGGGAACGCTTGCGAAATGGCCAATGTTGTCGTGGTCGGCGCCCAATGGGGCGACGAAGGGAAGGGCAAGATCGTCGACTGGTTGTCGGAGCAGGCCGACATCGTCGTGCGCTTCCAGGGCGGCCACAATGCCGGTCATACCCTTGTCATCAATGGCGAGACCTACAAGCTCGCGCTGCTGCCGTCGGGCGTGCTGCGGCCGTCGAAGCTGGCCGTGATCGGCAATGGCGTCGTGTTCGATCCGCAGGCCTTCCTCGACGAGGTCGAGCGGCTGAAGGCGCAGGGCGTCGCGGTCAGCCCGGACAATCTGCGCATCGCCGAGAACGTCACGCTGATCCTGCCGCTGCACCGCGATCTCGATGCGCTGCGCGAATCATCCAATGCGGTGACCGCGATCGGCACCACTCGCCGCGGCATCGGCCCGGCCTATGAGGACAAGGTCGGCCGCCGCGCCATCCGACTGATGGACCTCGCCGATCTCGACACCTTGCCGCACAAGATCGACCGCCTGCTGGCGCACCACAATGCGCTGCGCCGCGGCCTCAATCTCGAGGAGGTCGACGGCAAGGGCATCCTGCGCGAGCTGACGGTGCTTGCGCCGAAAATCCTGCCCTACGCCGAAACGGTCTGGCGGCTGCTCGACATCAAGCGCCGCGAGGGCAAGCGCATCCTGTTCGAGGGCGCGCAAGGCGCGCTGCTGGACGTCGACCACGGCACCTATCCCTACGTCACCTCCTCCAACACGGTGGCGGCGCAGGCGGCAACCGGCGCAGGCCTCGGCCCCGGCGCGGTCGGTTATGTCCTGGGGATCTGCAAGGCCTACACCACCCGTGTCGGCCAGGGCCCGTTCCCGACCGAGCTGACGAACGAGATCGGCGAGGAAATCGGCCGCCGCGGCAAGGAATTCGGCGTCAACACCGGCCGCAAGCGCCGCACCGGCTGGTTCGATGCGGTGCTGGTGCGGCAGACGGTGCGCACCTGCGGCATCACGGGGCTGGCGCTGACAAAGCTCGATATTCTTGATGGATTCGATACCATACAGGTCTGCACCGGCTATAAGCTCGACGGCAAGGAAATCGACCATCTGCCGGCGGGCGAGGGTGCACAGGCCCGCGTGGTGCCGATCTATGAGACCATCGAGGGTTGGAAGCAGCCGACGGCGAACGCCCGGTCCTGGGCCGACCTGCCGGCACAGGCCATCAAATATGTCCGCCGGGTGGAAGAATTGGTCGGCTGCCCGATCGCGCTTCTTTCCACCAGCCCGGAACGCGAGGATACTATTCTGGTACAAAATCCGTTCGAAGCTTAACGGGATATTACCTATATGCCACCAATTTGACTGGAAATGGCTGATTACTACCCGCTGATTGCCCGCGCCATCGCCGGATTGGACCCCAATGCTCCCGGTGAGAGCCGCCGCGCGCTTTATGAGCGCGCGCGGGCTGCACTGATCCAGCAGCTCCGCAGCGTGCAGCCGCCGCTTTCCGAGTCCGAGATCACCCGCGAGCGCCTGTCGCTCGAAGAGGCCGTGCGCAAGGTCGAATCGGAGGCCGCCCAGCGCGCCCGCGAGACCACCCGTCCTGCCACCGGTTCCCGCAGCGGCGATGCCTTCCGCCGCGCCACTGCCACCGCCGCCACCACCCGCCCGCCGGAAGGCGCTCCGGCCGCAGCAACCACCCCGCCGCGCCCGCGCACTCCACCGCCGCCGCGTCCGTCCGGTGGCGAAGATCGTCCGCCGCGCAATCTCCGTGGCGAGGCGCCGCCGGTCACCCCGCGCCCGCCCGCGCCACCAACGCCCGATCCGCAGCAGCGGCCCCCCGGTGCGCGCCGCGGGCCGGATAACAACGGTGCCGCGAACAATGGCGCGCCGCCGACGCCGCAGCCCCCGGCTCTGCGCGGCTTCCGCGATCTCGCCGCCGACGCCGACGATCTCGGCCGCGCCGCCGCGCAGGCGAACCGCAATGCGCGCAAGACCTACGCCAATGTGCCGTCGCCCTCGCCGGAGTTCGACCGGCTCGAGCCGAACATGGAGAATCGCGGCGCCGATCCGGACGCGCCCTATTCCTATGACGAGTCGAGCGAGGAGGCCGAGCGCTACGGGCCGCAGGGATCGCAGCCGCGGTCGCGGATCGGCAATGGCGGTGATCGCGACGCCAAGAAGGGCGCGCGGCTCGGCTCGGCATTCCCGTTCAAGAGCGCGATTGCGGTCGGCATCATTCTGATTCTGGTCGGCGCCGGCATCCTCTGGGGCAAGCAGGCGGTCACGGTGGTGAGCGGCCTGCTCAAGTCGTCCCCCTCGGTGGAGGCGCCGAAGGATGTCGCGACGCCCGCGACCAAGCCGAAGATTCCAGACCGCGTCGGCCAGCCGTCGTCCAGCGAGCCGGTTGCACCGGTGGCGCAGCGCGTCGTGCTCTATGACGAGGACCCCAGCGATCCCAAGGGCAAGCAATATGTGGGCTCGGTGATCTGGCGCACCGAACCGATCAAGGCTTCGGGCAACGCGGCACCCGACATCGCCGTGCGCGCCGACATCGAGATCCCCGACCGCAAGTTCAAGATGACGATGTCGTTCCGCCGCAACACCGACTCGTCCTTGCCCGCGAGCCACACCGCCGAGCTCACTTTCATCCTGCCGCAGGATTTCCCGAACGGCGGCGTCGGCAATGTGCCGGGCATCCTGATGAAGTCCAACGAGCAGGCCCGCGGCACCCCGCTCGCAGGCCTGGCGGTGAAGGTCACCGACGGCTTCTTCCTGGTCGGCCTCTCCAACGTCGATGCCGACCGCTCGCGCAACCTGCAGCTCCTCAAAGAGCGCTCCTGGTTCGACGTGCCGCTCGTCTACTCCAACCAGCGCCGCGCCATCATCGCGATCGAAAAGGGCGCGCCGGGCGAGCGCGCGTTCAACGACGCGTTTGCGGCGTGGGGGGAGTGAGGGGAGTTCTCTTCGCGTCGGATAATGTCGCCGGTCGTCCAGGTCTCGTCGATGAACACCAGACGAGACCGGAGCGATCCGCTCCCGATATTGGATCCATTGCGGCCGCCGACGCGCAACATCTGGACAGTCCTGCTCGGCAGCACTCAGCGTCTTTTTTTATAACTGAGCTTCTCGGCGTGGACGAAGTCCCACACCGTCCGGTAGTCGACCTTCAGACCTCCGCCGCCTTCAGAGTATCGATGAACGCCCGTAGCGTGGAAGGAACGTGGCGATTGCAGGGGTAATAGAGGGCGAGACCCGGAATCGGAGGGCACCAATCCTCCAGAACGGCGACAAGGTGCCCCGAATCCAGAAGCGTTCGGGCGAAGCTTTCCGGCACATAGGCAATGCCGAGCCCATCCGCTGCTGCTTCGACGATCAGGTCATTGTCGTCCAGGGTCAGAACGCCCGGAACGTCGACCACCACCTCCGCGCCGTGTCTTGAGAATTCCCAGCGATAGCGCTTTCCGCTTGGCAGGCGCTGGCGGATGCACCGGTGGGCGTGCAAATCGTCCGGCGTGATCGGGGGATCTCGACCCTCCAGATAGGCTGGCGAGGCGACTGCAATGAAGCGGGCATCGCCGCCGAACCGGACCGCAACCATGTCCTGCGGCACTGCTTCGGCAAGGCGGACACCGGCATCGAAACCCTGCTCGACGATGTCGACGAGCCGCCCCTCGGAGACAAGATCGATCTCGACCTCCGGATGATGAGCGAGGAAGTGCGGAATGACATCACGCAGCAAGATTGCAGCTCCGCTCTTGTTGGCGTTGATCCGCAGAGTTCCGCTGGGCGTTCCGCGCACTTCGGCGAGCGAGTCGAGAGCCGTATCGAGGTCTTGTAGCACCGGACCCAGGTGCGCGAGCAGCCGGGCGCCAGCCTCGGTGAGCGAAACACTTCGGGTGGTTCGATTGAGCAGGCGGATGCCGAGATTCCTCTCGAGCCCAATCATTGCGTGGCTCAGGGCCGAACGCGATACGCCTATCGTCTCGGCAGCTCTACGGAAGCTGCGAAGGTTGGCGACGGAGGCGAAAGCCGCCAGATCGTTCAGGCTCGGGCGCGGCACTGGTGAATTTGTTTCACTTACTCATCCAATAATGGACGTCTTATAGCACCAATTGGTCCCCTCTACATCATCGGAGTAATTTCAGAGGGAATATCTCATGAGCAAAACCTGGTTCATCACCGGCGCGTCGTCAGGCCTCGGCCGCGAAATGGCGCAACGCCTTCTTGCCCGTGGCGACCGCGTCGTCGGGACGGTGCGACGGCAAAGCGCCCTGGCCGATCTTCAGCAAGCACACGGCGAGAACCTCAGTACGACGATACTTGATGTGACGGATACCGCCGGGCTCCGGGCGGCCATAGACGACGCATTCGAGCGTATGGGGCGGATCGATGTCGTCGTCAGCAATGCCGGCTACGGGCTGTTTGGAGCGGCCGAGGAACTTACCGACCCGCAGATAAACCATCAGATCGCTACCAATTTGACCGGCTCGATCCAGCTCATCCGCGCGGCAGTGCCGCATCTGCGTCGTCAGGGAGGCGGGCGCATCATCCAGGTTTCGTCGGAAGGCGGGCAGATCGCGTATCCGAATTTCAGCCTCTATCACGCGACCAAGTGGGGCATCGAGGGATTCGTCGAGGCCGTGGCGCAGGAGGTCGCGCCCTTCGGAATTGACTTTATCATCGCCGAACCCGGCCCGACGGCCACGAATTTCGGAGCCGGTCTGGTGCGTCCCGCGCCGATGGACGTCTACGAGGACACTCCCGCCGGCGCCGTGCGCCGGGCGATCGACAGCGGGAGCTTCGCGCTGAAGGGTGATGCGGGACGGACTGCGGCAGCGATAATCGCCGCCGCCGACAGCACTAATCCTCCACTGCGTCTTGCGCTGGGCAGCACCGCTTACGATTCGATTTCGAAGGCTTTGACGCAGCGACTCGTCAGGATCGAAGCGCAGCGCGAGGTCGCGTTCTCGGCCGATCGCGAAGACGTTTGACATCTGATGCGGCGGTTGCCCTCACACCCGCGACGTGAGTGCAAGGTTGGCCGCTAGTTACTTATGACGCAGGCAGGTACAAACATAGGCAGGAAAAATGCCAATTCGTTCAATTTTTTTGGCCATCATACTTGGAGCCTCTGTTGTCGGTTCTCATGCCCAAGCAGCTTCTGCAAACCAGGTGGTGGGTACTTGGCGTATGGTATCGGCGCAGATTGATCCAGAAGGAAGAAACCTTCCTGCTTACGGTCAGCGGCCAAACGGCATGCTAGTCTTCACGCCAGATATGCATTTTATCGAAGTTTTGACGGATGCAGATACGCCACGTTTTGCGTCGAATGTGCGTGGTGGGGGCACGGATGCCGAAAATCGAACCGCGATATCTCGAAGCATCGGTTTTTTCGGGACTTACACTGTGGATGAGACAGGTGAGTTCAGCGGCAACCGCGTCGAAGGGGCCACTTTTCCAAACTGGGTTGGGGATACCCGCACTCGGAGGGAGCTGACCCTGAAGGTTTCTGGCGATCAGATGACAGAGCATTTCCAACGCCCGGACGGAACGAGGATCGTCATCGAATGGCAGCGGGTAAGGTAAGTAGCTTCTGGCTTGCCCCTCCTTCCCCCACACTTCGCACCATTGCCTCTCGACCTTTGCGCGTCAAACGCGCATTCTTGTGGCTGTTCATCCGGTCTCTCTCTGGAACACTGAAGCTCCGCAACCTCGGCTTCCTCGGTTCGGACCAGATGGACAACCTCCTGAAAGACCACAGCTAGAGCATGATCCGGCAAAGTGGAAACCGGTTTTCCCTCGCGACAAATGCGAAGCGTTTGCGTAGGAAGGTCATGCTCAGACAAAGAGATGAGATTATGATCCGATTCCGTCTAATCGGATCATGATCTAGTGCAGTGAGTGGGACGCAATGAAACGCTACCTGATCTTCGCCGCTATCGGCCCGTTCATCGGCGGTCTCATTCTGCTGTTCGCGACCTCCTACCAGTCCGGCTATTGGACCGAGACAGGCGCGCACGAGGTCGGAAAGTTCTTCCTGGCGTTCGTCAAGACGCTGCAATACGCGTATCTGTTCGGCATCGTGCCGTCGCTGATGCTGGCGGCGATCGACGACATTCTTATGCATGTGCGGAAGATCAATCCGTTCGCGCGCATGCTGATCGTTGGCGTAATCGGATTCATCGCGGCCGAATTGCTCTACGGCTCGCGCGGCCCGGACTCCGGCGCGGTGCAGTTCATTCTCTATGGGCTCGTCGGCCTGGTGCCGGCAACGCTGTCGTCCTGGCTGGCGCACAAATACGCGGAAGAGCCGCAGCCGGTGACGACTTAACCGCTTTCGCCGTCATTGCGAGCGAAGCGAACCAATCCATGTTTCCACAAGCGGCGCTATGGATTGCTTCGCTCCGCTCGCAATGACGATGTGGTTGGTTTGGGTGCGACAAACAACCCGACGGGCAAACCCGGCGTTCCCTTTTCGCAGCGACGATAACGGTGCGAGGTTCAACCGAATCGTAGGATGGGTAGAGCGAAAGCGAAACCCATCATGGGTGCCGCTTGCTCATCGCGATGGGTTTCGCTTCGCTCTACCCATCCTACGGGAAGGCTGCGATGCTCTATTGCAGGCCGTACTTATGCAACGCGACGAGCAAGAGGCGAATGATGCAGTCCGAGATCGTTTCGCCTCGCAGGCGCAGTTGCTGCAGCCCCGCCAACGTTGCCTCGTTGACCGGTATGAGCCAGTTGCCGTTTGGCAGGCGCCGTCCGGTCGGGGCCCCAGCCGCACTCTCTATCAAGGCGCGGCACTCCTCAGTGATCTCAATATTCGGCATCGCTTTGATCGGAGTCCTCGCGGGATTAAAGCCGCCGGTGTTGGCCTGAGCCAACATCATAGCTCGCGCTGCGCGCGCCCCGGCTACTGCACATCAGAGAATCCATTTCACCGCATGCTCTGCTGTTGGATGGGTTCCGGGCTCGTCCTTCGGACGCCCCCGTCTCGGGGAGGATGGTGGCGATCCCGGCGCGGTTCATGTTCAGAACGCTAAGCGGAACCGGGCGGACAGCCCGTTTTCCTCGGTGTGAGCGCCGAGCCGACCCGTATAGGAAAAACCCAGCGTGGCGTCCTTGCTGAGGGGGATATCGAGCCCGGTCTGGATGAGCGCGGCATCGCGGGCGATCGGCACGCCTGTCACCGTAAAGGCATCGGAGCTGGTCAAGGCGTGGGTGGTCCACGGCGTGACATCGCCGAACGCATGCTGCCAGCCCAGCGTGCCGTAGAGATTGCCGCTGACCGATCCCAGACTGACGGGGAATGCGCCACGCAGGCCGATCGTGGAGTAGGTGACGTTTTGGGTCTCATCGCCGCCGTGCAGGCCGGCGATGCCGTTCTCGTCATAGCCGTTCGTGTGCAGATTGACCCAGGCAAAGCCGGCAAACGGTTCAAGGGCGGCCCCGCCGGCATGGAAGGTGTAGCCGGCATCGCCAAAGATCTGCGTGGTGCGGGCATTGTAGGAGATCCTGTCGATTTCGGCGAAACCGGGGAAGGCGACGTTGCGGCTGGTATCGATCGCATGCCAGGTGTTGGCCACGCCGAGATGCAGGCCGAGATCGTTGATCCGGGCGCCGGCATACGCGCCGATCGTGGACTGGTCGACGTCGGCCGACGAGGCGCGGCCATCGACGCTGTAGAATGAGCGGCCATAGCCGCCCATCACGCCGATCCGCCAGATGTCGTCGATGAGCTTGTCGGCGCCGACGAAGAAACCGCCCGCGGTGCGGTCGAGGCTTGCGGCGTTATGGCCTCCGCCGCCGAGCCGGGCCCAGCTGCCATAGCCGGAACCCCAGACGGCGAGGCCGTCGCTGAGCTTTCGGACATTGTCGGCGGATGATCCGCCCGGCTCGCCGAAGGCGGCGAGCAGCCGGCCGGTGACGGCGTAGCGGGCAAAATGGCTGTCCTCGATCAGGCCGCTCTTCAGACTGGCGTGGATCTCGCCATCGAGAACGTTGTAGGCGCCGCGGGCTTCGCCGGCGTCAAGCAACAGCAGCTTGTTGTAGAGTGCAAGCGACGAGCCGGATTGCGCCAGCGTGTCGAGTGCAACCGCGGTGCGGTACTGATTCGCGGTGTGAGCAACCGTCTCGAAAATGGCCGGGTTGCCCGAGCCATCTGTGTTGGAGGGGACCGGGGCAACGGTGAGATAGGCGTTGTCGGCATCGTAGCTGAGGCTGGTCGCCAGGAAGGCGGAGGAGATGGTGGAGCCGGCGAAGGTGCCGCTCACGCCAGTGCCGGCCCTCAGGATCGTGGCGGTCTGGCCTTTTTGGTAGCTGACCAAGGGATCAAGTGTGGAGACCACCACGGTGCCGCCTTTAAGGGTGGCTCTGCCCGACACCGTGGTCAGGTCGCTGCCGGACCCGGCGATATCCACCGCATAGATCGCGCCGTTCTCGAAGGTGAGGTTGCCGTTGACAGCCAAGCTGCCGGTCGTGCCGGCCCTGCCGGGGGCGAGAATGCCACCGCTGTTGATCGTCGTGGTGCCCACGGTGCCGGTGCCGGCGAGGGTGGCGCCGGCATTGACGATGGTCAGCGCACTCGAGGCGATGGAGCCATCCACGGCCAGGGTGCCGGCTGCAACCGTCGTGGTCCCCGTGTAGCTGTTGTCGCCGGTCAGGACCACTGTGCCCGCCCCAAGCTTGGTCAGGCTGCCGGCCGACCCCGCAGCGTCGGCGAGCTCGGCGTTCAGGGAGAAGGTATCGGCTGTGGCGACCGCTTCTACGTTGAGGTTGCCCCGCAGGGTGACACCGCCGGTGGCGGCGAGGGTCAGCGAGGTGTTGCCGCCGGTGGCAGCCAGGGCTCCGCCGCCGTCGAGATCAGCATTATCCGCTGCGGTTCCGCCGCGGAGCGTGGCGCCGCTTTGCAGCACGATGCTGCCTTCGGTGGTGATGCTGTTGCTGCCGGCGGCGACCAGGGTGGCGGTGCCGCCCAGGATGAAGCTGGAAGAAGAGCCATCCAGCCGGATCGCGCCGGCCGCCACTGTGGCGCTGCTGTTGGTCGCGGTGGCGTTGCTCACCTCGCCGGCGGCATAGAGATAGAGCGTGCCGGCCGCCACGTTGAAGGTGGTCTGGCTGCCCTCGTCGGTAAAGACATTGCTACCGCCAAGCTTCCAGGTGCCGGCGCCGGTCTGGGTGATAGCGAGGGGACCGTTGGTCCTGCCGCCCATGGGATCGCGCATGTCCAGTACGCCTCCGGGCGCCACGCTCACATCGAGCGTGGCGGGCCCATTCAAGTAGATGGACGAGGCTTGTCCGCTGGCCGTATTGCCGGAGAAAATGGAGGTCTGGCCTCCGCTGACCGTCAGATTGATCGTGCCGTAATCGGTGTAGACCGCACCGCCTAGCGTGTCGGTCGTGTTGCCGAAGAAGCTGCTGTCGGCAATCGTCACCGTGCCGCTTGAGTCGAAAATGGCGCCGCCACCATGGGCGGCGAAATTGTTGGAGAAGCTGCTGCCGGTGATCGTCGCGGTGCCGTTGATGAACATGGCGCCGCCATAGGTGGCCGAGTTGCCGGAGAAACTGCTGTCGGTGATCGATACCGTGCGGTTCGCTTCATTGAAGATCGCGCCACCGGCGCCGGCGGAATTATCCGAGAAGCGGCTGTCGACGATGGTTGCCGTGCCGAAGTTGAAGATCGCGCCGCCACCATAGGTGGTGGAGGAGTTGCCGGCGAAGCTGCTGCCGCTGATCGACGCCGTGCCAGTGTTGTAGATCGCTCCGTTCGCGTTGCTGGCGAAGGCGCTGTCGGTGATCGTTGCCGTGCCGGTGTTGTAGATCGCGCCGCCGGCACTGCTGGCGGAATTGTTGAAGAAGCTGCTGTCGCTGATCGACACCGTGCCGGCGTTGAAGATCGCGCCGCCCTGACTGCCGGCGGTATTGCCGGCGAAGCTGCCGGCGACGATCGTCGTCGTGCTGCCTGCCTCGCCGTAGATCGCGCCGCCATAGGAGGTGGCGGAATTGTCGGAGAAGCTGCTGCCAGCGATCGTCGCCGTGCCGTCATTGTAGATCGCGCCGCCGTCGGTGGTAGTGGCCGTGTTGCCAGAGAAACCGCTGCCGGCGATCGTCACCGTGCCGTGATAGTTGTGGACTGCACCGCCGCCATACGTGGCCGAATTGTTGGAGAAGTTGCTGTCGGCGATCGTCGCCGTGCCGGTATTGTAGATCGCGCCGCCCTCATAGGTGGCCGAATTGCCGGAGAAGCTGCTGCCAGCGATCGTCGCCATGCCGTCATTGGCGATCGCGCCGCCCTGAGTGGCGGTATTACTGGAGAAGCTGCTGTCTACGATCGTCGCCGTGCCGGAAAAATTGTAGATCGCGCCGGCAAAGCTGGCGGAGTTATTGGAGAAGCTGCTGTCAGCGATCGTCACCGTATTGGCGTTGAAGATCGCGCCGCCGAAGCTGGACGAATTGCCGGAGAAGGTCACGGACGAGTGGGCTCCGGCATCGCTCAGATTGGCGCTGGCGCTGCCGATAGCGAGAGCGGCACCAGGATCCACATTGATCGCGCCGCCAACCGGTCCGGAGCCGCTCACCGCGTATGACAGCGCGCCCCCGGCGCCTACATAGATCGCTGTCGCGCCAAATACAGTCTGCCAGGCCGAGACCGACGTGGCCGTGCTGACGGTGGTGGTGGCGTTACTGGCGACGGCCTGGTTGTAGGCCGTCAGCGCGGCCTGCATCGCAGCGCCGTTGGCCGTGCTGGGATCGGCACCGTAGGCCACGATGGCCGCTTGCAGGGCGCTGGACGCGTCGCCGACCGCATCCGCCCACGCCAGCGACGGCGCAATGCTCAGCAGCAGGGCGGCGACCGAAACGCTCCACTTCCACTCAGAGCCGACCCGGTGGCGGTGTCGGAGACGATCTTCCTTGTTGAGGAGACTGACCTGTTCGGAGACCCGGACCATGCCAAGGATCCGATTGAGGGCAGGACGAAAGGCGCGATTCATGTATGCAGCGATTTGCCGGTCAGGTGGAATTGTCCAGCAAACACACCGGCAACGTGACGGCTACCCCGTGGTACGGAAAACATGAAGTTTTGGACGGAATGCAAAATTTTCGATAGCAACGGGTGCTATCCGAGCGCACGCATCGGGAGCGATGGGATTCACTACGCGGCTGGATGGTCTATGGTTAATCATTCCGACGATCGCCCGGACCCGCGCGACTCCTCTCGGATCTCTCCCGAAACGTCGTCCCCAAAACGCCCCGCGCGCTTCCTCTACGGGGAACGAAGCAGCCTCGATCCCCGTGCGAACAGCGCGGACTATCTCGCGAACGCCAACCTGTTTCGTCGCAGCTATGTCCGAACCATCGGCGAATCGGAGGGGATGCCGCTCGACAGCACCGTGGCATGGTTCGTTGGGAACAACGTCGCTTTCTACAAGCTGACGTCCAATTCCTGCGTGGAGGCAAAGCGAACCGAAGCGGATGCGGCAGCCGACAAGATCGACGGCGTGGTATTCGACTACGTCCTGTCCGGAGAATACAGCGAGGAGACCGCAACCGGTTTCGTCAGCCTAAGAGCCGGAGACCTTGGGATGGTGCAAAGCACGGTCGAGGTGACGGCGCGGTCGCGCCTGGCTCGCATAGCGACAATTTTCCTGCCGCGAACACGCCTCGCTGCTGCACTCGAGACTGACCTCTCTGGCGAGCCCTTCATCCTTCGCTCTCTCAGTTCAACTCCGCTGGCGCCCTTTGTCGGCGCCCAGATGCGGTTGCTGTTCGAGTCCTACGGGAGGATGGACGCGCAGGACTTCGAGATCGTGCTCGAGGCGACAGCCGAACTCCTCATTCATGTGCTGGGGGGCGAATTGTCGCGGGGCGAGCAGTTTCAGGCACGACCAAGCAAGGAATTCATGCGGGCGATTGCCTACATCGAGGAGAACTATCATCGCCCCGAGCTAACGCCGGACGATATCTGGCGGGGCATCAACGTATCGCGGACCCAGCTCTACAAGCTGTTCTCGGAGAATAGCCTGACCGTGGCAGGATATCTGCGCGACGTTCGGCTGCGCCGTTTCGTCGATGCCTTGAGGACGACGGACGCGTCCGGAATCGGCCGCCTTGCCTGGACCTGCGGATTGGATATGCAGGCCGCCGACTTCACCCGTTTATTCAAGCGTGTCTATGGAATGACGCCTCGCCAGGCGCGAGCGGCTCTACAAGCTGGGCAGCCGGTTGTAACCAAGGTTTTTCCTGCGCCCTCTGATATCGAAGAGGGCGGAAAGTAACGCAAAGCTCGGACGCAAAGCGCCGCGAGAATGCGGACTCGCATCCCTCACGCTGTTTGACATTTGAATCAGCACTCGCGGCCATGCTGTAGGGTGGGCAAAGCGAAGCGCGCCCACCATCACGAGCACAGCGCTGGATGGTGGGCACGGCGCAAGTGCGCCTTTGCCCACCCTACAACTCTACAACCGGTTGCTCGCGCCACAAACGCTTCCCTGTGGTTATGGGTCTGCTTTCGCGGGGGCGGTAGGATGGGTAGAGCGAAGCGAAACCCATCATTGGTGCCGCTTGCTCCATCGCGATGGGTTTCGCTGCGCTCTACCCATCCTACGGGACGGCTGCGATGCTTTATTGCAAGCCGTACTTATGCAAGGTGACGATCATGAGGCGAATGATGCAGTCCGAGATCGTTTCGCCTTGCCGCCGCGCTTGCTGCAGCCGCTCCCATGTTGCCTCGTTGACCGGTATGACCCAGTTGCCGTTTGGCAAGCGCCGTCCGGTCGGGGGCTCAACAGCGCTCTCAATCAGGGCGCGGCACTCCTCAGTGATCTCGATATTCGGCATCGCTTTGATGGAAGTTTTCGCGGGATTAAAGCGGCCGGTGTTGGCCTGAGCCGACAAGATCCGCCAGTTAAATCGCGGCAATGCTTTTAACTGGTATCGCGAATGAGACGCTGCTAACGACGCAATAACGGCGAGTGTGCGGCTCTGCCGCGAGGTGACAGAGCGGTAATGTGACGCAACTTGTACCGCGCGCCTGCGTTACCATCTCAATGCTCATGCCCGACGACATCTTCACGCCCAACCGTGCCCGCTCGCAGGGCCCGTTCCGCGACACGCGGCCGCGGGGGAAAGTCATCGACCAGGACGGACGCGAGATTCCGGAGGCCACGCTGCATCCCCAGTTCGAGGCGTTCCGGCTCGACTTCGAGACCGCCAATCCGTTCGGCAATCTCACCCGCGAGCAGCGGCTGGCGCGGCTCGAGGCGATCGCAAAACTGCTCGACGTCGCCTTCATCGTGCCCGGCACCAAGATCCGCTACGGCATTGACGGCCTGATCGGCCTGATCCCGGTGGTCGGCGACATCATCACGACTGCGATCTCGCTGTGGCTGGTGCGCGAAGCGCGTGCGCTGGGCGCGCCCTGGCATATCACCGCGCGGATGCTCGCCAATGTCGCGCTCGACGGCGCGGTCGGCCTGGTGCCGCTCGCGGGCGACGCATTCGACGTCATGTTCCGCGCCAATGTCCGGAACGTGCGCATGCTCAAGCGCTGGCTGGACAAGCAGCCACGGTTATAGGTCCGAAAAAAGAGAAAGCCCCCGGAGCATCCCGAGGGCTTTTCGCTTGGGTAGGGACGGATCGGTTTAAGCGGCGTCGGCGTCGGTATTGGCCTGCACCGGGCGCGGACGACGCGGCAGCGGGAACGCGTCGCTCTCGTAGAGCGAACGGATGCCGTTCTGGTCGAAACGGGCTTCCTCGACCTGCAGGTAGGCGCCGTTCAGCGAATCCGCCGGCAGCTCTTCCATGGCATACTGCACGGCTTCCGCCGCGGTGCCAAAGCGCCGATAGGCGAATCCGGCCCGCTTCTTCTTGCGAATGGCGGCAGGAAACAGCTCGGCGGAGGTGTTAAAGTTGAACGGACGCATAGGACGCATGGTCGACGACCTCTTACTCTTCTTAGCGATAGCGCGATTGGGGGTTGAGGACGGCGGGCCACAACCGGCGGCGCGCCGCACATGTCATTTCGTCCCCTAATATAGGCTTATTTGACAAAATTGCGACCCCTGAACGGTGCCGACAGACCTCATGATGAATCCGCGCATGACAGTAAGGAGATCAGGATAAGCAAAATTAAATCAATTAGTTGCGTGAGTTCCGGGCCGCCTGCGTCTACCGGAAGGGGGAGAATCCGAGGTGATCGGCCGGTGTCCCGTCCGCGCATTATTCCGCGGCGCGGCGAAGTCGGCGACGGAATGACGACCCGGAAGGATTGCACGCATCGCGACGCGTTGACGCGGCTTGCGCCGCCTCGCTTCCCGCTCGGGTCGATCAGCAACGCTCTCAGCGGCAGCGCATAAGGCGCGACGTGCAGGGGCACCAAGACTTGTGCGGGGCGCGCGGCGCTTTAAAACTGACGACAACAATAGAGCGACCGGTCATCGCGACGCCGGTCCGCGAGGAAACGCTGGGAACGCCGAGGATCATGCTCAAGGAAGCCGCAACCTACGACGAGCTCTACCGCAACTTCCGCTGGGACGTGCCGGCGCGCTTCAACATGGCGACCGCCTGCTGCGACCGCCATGCCGATGGCTCCGGACGGCTCGCGCTTGTCTATGTCGACGAGGACGGCGCCCAGACGCGCACCACCTTCGACGAGGTCGCGGAGATGTCGCGCCGCTTCGCCAATGTGCTGAAGGCCGACGGTCTTGAGCGCGGCGACCGCGTCGCGGTGTTCCTGTCGCAATCGCTGGAATTGCCGATCGCGCATTTTGCCGCCTTCCGCTCCGCGATGATCTCGATCCCGCTGTTCGCGCTGTTCGGCGAGGATGCGCTGGAATTCAGACTGTCGAATTCGCAGGCGAAGGCGATCGTGACCGACGCGGCCGGCTGGGAGAAGCTCGCCAAGATCCGCGACCGCCTGCCTGAGTTGAAGAACATCTATGTGGTCGGTGACGAAGCGCCCGCAGGCACCAGGCCGTTCTGGCCCTCGCTGCGTGCGGCTTCGGCGGAGTTTACCAGCGTCGACACCTCGGCCGACGATCCCGCGCTCATCATCTATACGTCGGGCACCACAGGAAATCCAAAAGGCGCGCTGCACGCGCATCGCGTCGTGCTCGGCCATCTGCCGAATGTCGAGATGTGCCACAACTTCCTGCCGCGGCCCGGCGACCTGATGTGGACGCCGGCGGATTGGGCCTGGATCGGCGGCCTGATCAACGGCCTGTTCGCGTTCTGGTACCAC
Source organism: Bradyrhizobium sp. Ses1 (assembly GCF_059512365.1). Taxonomy (NCBI): domain Bacteria; kingdom Pseudomonadati; phylum Pseudomonadota; class Alphaproteobacteria; order Hyphomicrobiales; family Nitrobacteraceae; genus Bradyrhizobium; species Bradyrhizobium sp. Ses1. The sequence continues at coordinate 51,027 of NZ_JCAMOQ010000020.1, read as the reverse complement.
GGCATTCCCATCGTCGGCCATCGCGCGCGCAAGTTCGAGCCGCAGGCGGCGACGCAGATGATGGCGGACCTCGGAATCCGCAACGTGTTCCTGCCGCCGACCGCATTGAAGCTGATGCGGCAGGCGGGCGTGAAGAATTCCGGCGTGAAGCTGCGCAGCATCTTCACCGGCGGAGAGTCGCTCGGCGGCGAATTATTGGGCTGGGTGCGCGACACCTTCGGCATCGACGCCCATGAGGTGTTCGGCCAGACCGAGTGCAACCTCGTGATCGGCAGCAATTCGAATCTGTTTCCGATCCGACCGGGCTCGATGGGCAAAGCGACACCCGGCTTCGACGTGCGCATCGTCAACGACAGAGGCGAGGAGCTGCCGCGGGGGACGCGCGGCATCATCGGTGTGCGGCAGCCGTGCCCCTGCACCATGATCGAATATTGGCGCAATCCGGAAGCGACCGCGAAAAAATATGCCGGCGAGTTCTTACTTACCGGCGATCTCGGCGTGCAGGATGAGGATGGCTATTTCTGGTACGTCAGCCGCGAGGATGACGTCATCACCACCGCCGGCTATCGCGTCGGCCCGTCGGAGATCGAGCATACGCTGATGAAGCATCCGGCGGTGGCGATGTCGGCCGTGGTCGGCATTCCCGATCCGATCAGGACCGAATCCATCAAGGCCTGGATCGTGCTCCGCCCCGGCTATGCCCCGAGCGACACGCTCGCCCGCGAGATCCAGGACTTTGTCAAAGTACAACTCGCCGCCCACGAATATCCGCGTTTCGTGGAGTTCGCGGAGTCGTTGCCGATGACCGCGACCGGCAAGGTGCTGCGCCGCGAGTTGCGCGCGAGGGGGTGACGTCGTAGCCTTACGGCGTCGCAATCCCCAGCTCCTTCAGCGCCGCCAGCATCCGCTCGGGCGGTTGCATCTGGATGACCATGGCCTCACCGGTTTCCAGCAGGCTCTTGAGGCTGGAGAGGATCGCGGGCCAGCCGGCGCGGCCACCAGAAAGGATATCGTCGCTGATCGGCCGGTCGTGCGATTGCAGCAGCGTGAGCTTGACCGCATCGCCGGCTTGCTCGATCTCATAGGTCACGAGCGTCGGTCCGAGCTTTTCCACCAGCGCCGGCCAGTTGACGTTGAAGGTCACCGTCAGCTTCCGCGCCGGCTCGCATTCGATGACCTCGCCGGTGATGTGCGGCGCGCCGTCGGGCGTGCGCACCATGAATGCGCCGCCGACGCGGAGATCGACCTCGACCGCGTGGCCGGAAAAATACTTCCGGCTGAACTCGGCATTGGTCAGCGCCTCCCAGACCTTCTCCGGTGTGGACGCGATATAGATCGTGTAGACGATCGCCGGCTTGAATTTCTCGATATTCATGTCCTCTCGATTCCTCCGATATATCTTCATTTCTATTCGAACCCTTCGATCTCAAGCGCACGAGGCGGGATCGCGATCACTGTCCCGGTCTCGAGCAGGGTCTTGAGTCCCGACAGGATCGCCGGCCATCCCTTGGAAATGCCGTCGAGAAGTTTGCTGCCTTTGGCGAAGCCTTCATGCGTCACGGTCAGCTTCACGAGGTCGCCGTGGGGCTCAATGGTGAAGGTGACCTTGGTCGGCGGTTCCTTGCGCATCTCCTCATCGAGCTGATGCTTGAAGGTGTAGGCGAGACGCCGCGGCCGCTCGGCTTGGAGGATCTCGCCCACATCCGTCGTGGTGCCGTTCATGACCAGTGCGAACGGGGAACCCACCTTCCAGTCGGATTTCACTTCCGTGTTGAACCAGTAACGCCTAGTGAACTCGCTATTGGTCAGCGCCTCCCACAATTTCTCGGGCGTGGTCGAGATATAGGTGACGTACACGAATTCCGGCTTACTCATCACGCTTCTCCAATTGCCGCTTCAATTCGCTGAGCGCGACCAGCTTGGCGCGCTCGAATTTTTTGATCCACCGTTCGCCGATCTGATGGATCGGCACCGGGTTGAGATAGTGCAGCTTCTCGCGGCCATGCTTGAACGTGGTGACGAGATTGGCCTGTTCGAGAATCGCAAGGTGCTTGGTGACCGCCTGCCGCGTCATGGCGAGGCCTTCGCACAGTTCGTTTAATGTCTGCCCGTTTCTGGCGTGAAGCCTGTCCAGGAGCGACCGCCGCGATGCGTCCGCCAGCGCTTTGAAGACTTCGTCCATGCCATCGACAATAGGCAACTAAATGGTTGCATGTCAAGGGTGTGTTTTGGCGCGGAATTCAGCCGTGTTATCGTAGCGTCAGCCAACGAAGATTGGCTTTGCAACAATGGGAGTGATGCATGAAGGGTGGCGCAAAACTTGCGCTGTGTGTGGCAATTGCTTTTCTCGGGAGCGCGGGCGCTTATGCGGAGCAGCAGAAGGTCGGAGCACCTCCCGAAGCCTCCAACATGAGATTGGTGGGAACCAACGACCTGCAGGCGCGCAGCGCCTATCAGCCCACCATCCATCATCAGGGCGACCGCTGGATCGCCTATATCGGCCATCACGGCGGCACCGATGAGATCCCCGATCCCGTCAATCCGATGACCGGCAAGCCGGAACCCAACGGCACGTCGATCGTCGATGTCACCGATCCCGCGCATCCGCAATATCTGCGGCACATTCCGGGGCAGGAGGGCAAATATGAATCCGGTGGCGCGCAGATGGTGCGTGTCTGCGACGGCAAGGATCTGCCGAAGGGGGATCGGAGCGCGGTCTATATGCTACGCACCTTCGGCAGCGAGGCGCATGAGATCTGGAATGTCGCCGATCCCGCCAATCCCGCGTTGATCGCGCGGATCGGGGGACTGAAGGATACGCATAAGAGCTGGTGGGAGTGCGACACCGGCATCGCCTTCCTGGTATCGGGCGCGCCGGACTGGCGCACCCGTCGCATGACGCAGGTCTACGATCTCAGCGATCCCGCGCACCCCGTGAAGATCAGGGATTTCGGCCTGCCGGGCCAGGAGCCTGGTTCGACCGGCGCGGTGCCGACCGAGCTGCACGGGCCAATCTCAACAGGTTCATCCGGCAACCGCGTCTATTTCGGCTATGGCACCAACAAGGGCGGTTTCCTGCAGATCGTCGACCGCGAGAAATTGCTCAACGGACCGAAGCAGCCGATCGCCGAGAATCTCCGCTATCCCGAAATATCGCGCATGCCGCTCTCGGCACTCAACGGTGCGCACACGGCATTCCCGATGCCGGGCATGCCGATCGCGGAATTTTCGCATGACCAGGACGGCAAGACTCGCGACATCGTGATGATCGTCGACGAGGCGATCTTGAACGAATGCGGCGAGGCGCGGCAGATGGTGTGGTTCGCCGACGTCACCACCGAGACCCGGCCAATGATGATCTCGAGTTACACCGTGCCGGAGGCGAGCGGCTCGTTCTGCGAACGCGGCGGGCGGTTTGGTTCGCATTCCTCGAGCGAGAGCATGGCGCCGGTTTACTACAAGAAAATCGCCTTCATCGCGTTTTTCAATGCCGGCGTGCGTGCGCTCGATATCCGCGATCCCTATCACCCTAGGGAAGTCGGCTACTTCATCCCGTCGATCACACCGGCAACCGACAAGCGCTGCGTCACCATCGAGGGCAAGGATCGCTGCAAGGTCGCGATCCAGACCAACAATGTCGAGACCGACCAGCGCGGCTATATCTATGCCGTCGACCGCGCCAATACAGGACTGCATATACTCGAATTGACCGGCGAGGCGCGCGCTGTCGCCGGCCTGCCGTGAAGGGGACGAATGCGCACCTGGCTGGTCATCGCGATTGCAGCACTTGTGCTCGGCGTCCTCTCGGGCGTCCCAGCCTACGAGACTTCGACGCCGCGCGGGACATGGCAAGAGATCGCTTGGCCGTTTCCGCGCGACGGCTGGCCCGCCGGTCGCGCATTCCGCTGCAATGCCGTGGCCTGCGGCGGAGATATCGAGGTCTACATCCGGCCAAAGCTCGGCTTCTGCAACTGCACGACCGGCGTCGCCGACGACGATGAGGTCGACCGCGTCGCGGATGTCGACTTGATCAGTACGCAGTTTGTACCGCTGCAGGCAGGAAAAGCAGTGCGTGTCGCCGATATGCCCGGACGCATGAGGACGTACGATCTGAAGATTGGCGATGGCGTGCCGCATGGAGCGATCGGCATCGCGGTCTCGCACCGCTGCGATCTGCTGGTGGCGGCGGCGCAGGGCAGGGGAGATGCAGCGGTCGTGCAGCGCGCGGCACTGGAATTGCTGGCATCGGCAGAGACGGCGAGATGGGTAAAATTCGCGATGAACACGCAGTAAGGATGCGCATGCCCGGGCTTGTTCCGGGCATCCATGTCCTTATTATGCAACAAAAGCCTCGAGCCGAGTCCTCCCATGTCCCTGCAAGCCTATCTCGCCTATGTCGCCGCCTGCATTGCGCTCGCTTTGTTGCCCGGCCCGATCGTCACGCTGGTGATCGCCAACGGCCTGCGCCACGGCACCCGCGCAGCGCTGACCAATGTGCTGGGCGCGCAGGCGGGGCTGGCGATCGTGATCGGCGTCGTCGCCGTCGGTCTCACCTCGCTGATGGCGACGATGGGCTACTGGTTCGACTGGGTGCGCTTTGCCGGCGCGGCTTACCTGGTCTGGCTGGGCATCAAGCTGATCCGCTCGCCGGTTGCGGAGGTGAGCTCGGATGAACCGCCGCCGCCACCGCGCGGCGGTTTCTTCCTGCAGGGATTTCTGGTGCTGCTGTCGAATCCGAAAGTGCTGGTGTTCTTCGGCGCCTTCATTCCGCAATTCGTAGACCTGAACAAGGATCACTTCCCGCAAGTGGCGCTGCTGGGCGTGACCTTCATGGTGACGGCGGCGATGAGCGACATGGTCTACGCGCTGCTCGCCGGCCGCGCGCGAAAATTCTTTTCCAAGCGGCGGACGCGCCTGGTCTCGCGCGTTTCCGGCGGCTTCATGATCGGCGGCGGCATCTGGCTCGCGCTGACACGGGCGCGTTAAGAGCCGGCGTCGCGGTCAGCAGAATAAAGAAAAAGGCCGCTAACCGAGGCGGCCTCAAGTGCAGGTCCGTAATCGAAGCTTCGATAATTACTTCTTGCCGTGTTCCTCCACGTGGGCCTTGGCGGCTTCCTCGGAGTGATGCATGGCGTGAAGGGCGTGAGCTCTTTGCCGTATGTGCATGGTGCGCCGCTTTTTCGTGATGTCCGCCTCATGGTGCTTAGCGGCTTCGCGATCCCCGGAATGTCATATGCCTGTCATGAAACGTCGCCATGTCTCGTGGGAATGCCGACACAGGCCGACTGCCGCGACCGCGTTGTGAGCGACGTCGAGCCTGTCTTCGCCGAGATGCTGATATTGCGCGGCGCATGAGCGCAGAGACCGACAGCGAAGATCGCAACATCCTGCTGAGCGAACGCTTCCCCGGTGGATCGTTCAAGGTGGTCGTAGCCCGTGCGCCGCGCGATTTGCACCGCTACCATTTGCGCTCAGACTTCTAGATTAAGTTCCAGTCTGTGGCAGCATGCGGACACTGTGGCGCGTGCCAGAATGCGAACGTCGCACTGGGCATCTCAACGATGGCGCTGCCCAATACGCAGTTTGTGCCGATGTCCACGCAGTAATGTGCGGAGGCGATGGGTTGGCGCACGGCCGATAGCGAAAGCACAGACGGCTGCCAATCCAGACCGCACTTATTCGAACTGAGATTGCGGACGTCGTCAGAGACCTATCGCATGACGGTGCAGGCAGGAACTTGCGGGTGACGCTCACTGGTTGACTGCACTATTGCTCCGAGACTCGCCACCAAGCGTTGCAGACGCGTCCGGCCTCGACGTACGTGGTTCCACTCGAAACAGATCGCGATCCGAACGCTTGCGTTCCCTCGCACGGCAAGGAGCGCTGGCTACTTCTAATATCGACGCGAAAGGCCACGTGCCGGCATCATCGTGGCGTTGTCGCTACCACATTACAGGTGTCGCCGAAGCGTCACATGCGCGTCGTCAGCCAAGCCCGATAATCGTTGCGTCGTTGCCGACCAAACGCGCGTAGATTGCGCAGCGAAAATGGGGCGTCCATATGAACTCGAAGAGTTTTCTCTCCTTGATATTGGCAATGTCGCTCGCTGCATCGCTGACCGGCGTTGCAGCGCCGGCGCACGCCGATAACGACGGCGGCAACCGCGACCACGGCGACAACCGCGACCATGATCATGACGGCGATCAGGACGGGCCATCATGGTCGCAAGTCGCCGCGGGTGGTGGTGATCTCGCTCGACGGCGCGAAGCCCGATTTCATCCAGAAGTTCATCGACGAGGGCGTGTTGCCGCATGACGGCGGCCTGGCGCGGCTGAGCCGCCGCGGCGCGGTGGCGGAGCAGAACGTGACGGCGTCGCCGTCGCTCACCGCGGTGTCGCACATCGAGATTGCCACCGGCTCGACGGCGGTTCACAACGACATCCCGTCGAACACCTTCCAGGCAATCGTCGGGCCGATCTCATCGAGCATCAGCGGATTTGCGGCACCGATCGGCGGCTATCGCGAGAGCCCGCTCGGGCCGTCGCCGCGGCCGACGGCATTGCCGTTGTGGGTGCAGTTGCGCCAGCAGGGCAAGAAAGTGGTCACCGCGACCTGGCCGGGCGGCGACGGCGCCGACATCTCCATCAACAACACCGTGGTGCAACCGGCCCAGCCGATCCGCGTCACCGACTTTACCGTGCCGTTCGGGGCGTTCGGCGGTATCGGGGCTCAGGGCTTCTCGCTGTCCCGGGGTGATTTCACATTCGATCCGGCTGTTGTCACGGCGCTCCAGGCGGCCGGCCGTTTCTCGTTTAGCCCGGTGCTGGTAACCTCAGCGCCGATCGAGACGTTCTCGTGTTCCTCGGCGCCATCGGCGACCTGCACCAATGCGGCGACGCTCGACGTTAAATATTCGATCCGGGTGGCGGCGCTCGACACCACCAATGACCGCAAGGTGAATTACGACACGCTGGTGTTCTTTGACGCGACGCGCGGCATTACGGCAGGACCGTTCCACGCGCCGTCGACCGGACCGGCCTACGTCAAGCTCGGCGGCGAGAATACGCCGTTCTTCTTCGAAGGCAGCGGGGCCAGGGTCGGCGCCGCATATTTTGTCTCGGCGCTGGCGCCCGATCTTTCGGTGGTGCGCTTCGCTCGCTACGGAGCCAACTACATCCCGCGCAACGCGGCGGTGCTGGCCGATGTCGATGACATCAACAACAATGTCGGATTCTGGCGTCCGCAGGCTGACTTCCGCATTCCGGAGCGGCTGAGCCCGGGCTTCACCAACTTCCCCGACCTCGAGATCGAGACGATGTTTGAGGACATGGTGAAGACCTTCGTGCGCTACCAGGCGAACATTGGCGAGCGCGCGATCCGCAATCACCCCGACGCCGACCTGGTGATGATCTATATCGAGCAGCCCGACGGTTCCGAGCATCAGTTCCTGCTCACCGACCGCCGCCAAGGCACCAAACCGACCGATCCGAACTCGATCGGCGCGGGCCAGGATCCGGCCAAGGTCGCGCGGTACGCTTCATACATCCGCTTCGCCTATCAGACGGCCGACAAGGCGGTGAAGCAGATCGCCGATGCGGCGGGCCGTGACAGCAACGTCATCGTGGTGTCGGACCACGGCTTCGCGCCGTTCCACACCTCGGTCAACCTGACCAACGTCCTGCGCAACGCCGGCATCGACACCACCAAGATCGCGATCCGCACTTCGGGTCCGGCGGCCAACATCTACGTCAACCTGCAGAACCGCGAGTTGGGCGGCACCGTCGATCTGGCGGCCTACAAGGCGCTGGTAACGCAGATCACCGACGCGGTGAAGAACGCGGTCGATTCCAACCCGAAGTTCAACTACTCGCTCAAGGACGGGCGGATCTTCACCGTGGTCGAGACCCGGCCGCTGCAGTGCGAGGAAGGGACCGGGGAATGCACCAGCAAGACCATCGGACAGGATTTCGGCGATGTGTTCGCGCTGATGGCCCCGGGCTACAACTTCGACGGCATCCAGAACCCCGGCGTCGCCCGTCTCGGCGATGCGCCGTTCAATGCGACATCGACCATGCTGTCGATGCCTAACTTCTACGGCGCCCATGGCCACGATCCCGAGCTGCCGGTGATGAGCGCGACCTTCATCGCCGCCGGCCCGCAGATCCGCAAGGACGCCACGATCCGCCGCATGCGCAACACCGACGTGGCGCCGACCGTCATGCAGATCCTGGGCGTCACGCCCCACCGCGTCGACGGCGAGGTGCTGCGCGAAATCCTGCGCTGAAAAGTTAGCGCGCGATCCTCAAACTCGTCCGATGGGCGCAGACCAGCGCCCATCGGAACCGGCCTCGTTGTGTCCTGGCTTCTCTTCGCCAACTTTTTGGCCGCTCGCCTACAATCGCAATCGTTTCACGGCGGACTGAAACAGCTCTGTAATGCGGCCGGTTCAGGCTTTTACGGCAGAAGATTGGTAGCGGGACAGAAGTCAATGAGAATCACTCTATCGCCCTGACGTGCCAAGGGCCAACCCGACCGATAGATCGGCCTTCCTCGTCCGCGCCGAGCCGTGGACCTGCGGGGCCAGTCGACGATCACTAGAGCTCCAGCGATGTCGAGCGCCCAGTCCGAGGACGCTGCATTGGGCCTTAGGGCTCAATGGTTCGTGAGGCTGTTGAATGCTACCCGTGCCGCCATAGGGTCACCTGCCGCCAGTCTTCTCGTCGCTCTGCCATCCCTGGCATCGACATGGGCCAACCTGTCTTCACGGCCGTGGGTGCCACTTCTCCGCGACGAACTGGTCAATGAAGGCTCGGAATAGCGCCACCGCTTGATGGCGTCGTTTCCGATCGCAGTTCGGAGAACTCTTGATGCAATGGCGCTTGTCGGTGGACTGGGCACGGTCGGTCTGATGCCGCCGATCATGCGTAGGAAAAGGTCGAAATGAGCAGCCTGTTATCACGCTTGTTCGCGCTGGTGGCAGCCGCCATACTGCCGGCAATCGCGATACAGGCGTACAATGAGATCGACCTGCGTCGCACGCGCGAGGTCGAAGTACAGGACGAAGCGCTCGGCCTCGCCAAGCTCGCCGCCGCTGAGCAGCAGCAGATCGTCCAGGGAGTTCGCCAGGCTTTGATTGCGCTCTCGGAGGTTCCGGCGATAAAGGCCAAGGACGTCCAGGAATGCGATGCCTACCTGTCCCGGATCAAGCAACAATATCCGGAGTTCATCTCCTTTATCGTGGTCGACATGAATGCCAGTGCCTTCTGCTCCTCATTCACGGAGCATAGGGTAGCTCCCGTAGTGCATAAGCTGGCTCCCGCCACTGGACGTGCCTACTTCGCGAACGCCGTGAGGACCGGAAAATTCACAATTGGAGAGTTCGCGTTCGGCCGAAATACCGGTCGCAGCGTCCTCCAGTTTGCGCTGCCATTCTACGACGACGAAAACCACATGGGTGGCGTCGTCATAGCATCTCTCAGCCTTGATTGGCTCGCAGACTATATCGCGAAAAAGGGCGTTCCGGAGGGAGCCGCGCTCGCCATCACCGACCGCAACGGCATCTGTCTCGCTCGCTATCCTGACAATGCCCTCTTCGTCGGCAAGAAGCTGCCTGCCGGCAAAGATCCGACGCTTTCCAACGGGACTGTAGCTGATATGGTGAACGTTGACGGCGTGCGAAGAACTGTCGCATTCGCCGCTGTGGGGGAAGATCTTCTTGTCAGCTACGGCCTCGGCAAGGCCCAGACTTTCACCAAGATCGAACATCGCACGCAGCGCGACCTGTTGTTCATCCTCATGAGCGCCCTGATCGTCTTGATCCTGACAGCGTGGGGCGCCCAACGGTTCATCCAACGCCCGTTTGCACAATTGGTTGACGCCGCGAACCGATGGCGGCTCGGCGAATTCGGCCGGCGTGTGGACATCCCGGGCAATTCGGAAATCGCACGGGTCGCCAGGGCATTCAACGCCATGGCCGATGCGCTGAAGCACCGTGAGCACGAATTGTCCGAAGCGAGGGAGCAGTTTCATCAGAGCCAGAAGATGGAGAGCGTCGGCCAGCTCACCGGCGGCGTCGCGCACGACTTCAACAATCTGCTCACGGTGGTCTCCGCGAACCTAGAACTCATCGAGGCCGGTGATGATATCGGCAAGATCCAGCACTTCGCCGCGGCTGCGCGGCGTGCTGTCGATCGGGGGGCAAAGCTGACCGCGCAGCTTCTTGCCTTCTCGCGCCGGCAGATATTGAATCCGAGTCCGGTCAACGCAAACCAGCTTGTTTCCGAGTTCCAGGGAATCATTCGCAAGGCCGTTGGGGAGGCATGCCGGGTCAAGGTGTGGACCAGTGAAGGATTGTGGCTGTGCCATGTCGATCCGGCGCGGCTGGAGACCGCTCTCCTCAATCTGGCCCTGAACGCGCGTGACGCCATGCCCAATGGCGGCGTGCTCGACATCGAGATGAAGAACGTCGTCGTGGGCGAAGGAGCCGCGGCGGGGTGCTTGCCCGGATCGTATGTCAGGCTGTCCGTCAGGGACACCGGTTCTGGAATGCCTCCCGAGGTGCGGAACCGGGTGTTTGAGCCCTTCTTCACAACGAAGGAGGTCGGCAAGGGCACCGGGCTTGGCCTTAGCATGGTCTACGGCTTTGTCCGTCAGTCCGGGGGACACATTGCCATCGAGAGCGCATTGGGAAAGGGGACCACTGTCGCCCTCTACTTGCCCAAAGCCACGCAAACGCCTGACGTCGAAACTGAAGACGCCCAACCCCAAGCGTTTCCGACCGGTTCGGAGCGAGTCCTGGTTGTCGAGGACAACGACGATCTTCTGGACCTCACGTCGGCGATGCTGACCAGGTCGGGCTATCAGGTTCGTTGCGCTCGGAACGGCACGGAAGCGCTTCGGCTGCTCCGGAGCGAGGAATTTGACCTCCTGCTAAGTGACATCGTGATGCCAAACGGGATCAACGGCATTGAGGTTGCCCGCGAAGCGAGGAAATTGAACAAGGGCATCAAGATTCTGCTTGCGTCCGGCTATGCGGGCGACGCGCTGGACCGCCATCAGGCGGTAGGCGAATTTCCGATTATCGACAAACCGTTCCGCATGTCAGAATTGGCGGCGCGCTTGCGGTCAATCCTGCACGAAGCTTGAGCTGCTCTCGCGCCGTTGCTTCCGGATCGGCAACGGTCCGCTACGGGGGCAGAACCGGCGCTTTTGCGCTACCCCTGCGGCCTCCCGCGCCGGACAGGGCGGCAACTCCCCAACAACCCGATGCGCGCGCAAGCAAATTGCGGCGGACTTCGTTGACGCCGCCGGGCGGGGATACGACATATCCTCTACTGTCGATCCAGGTCACCACCGAGGAACAAGCTATGAACCCGCCGCCAAACATTGATCCCGGCACCGCGTATTCCGACGACGACGTTGTGCACTGGCTGACCAACGACACGCGCGATGAGCGCTTCATCGACAATATTTTCGCCGAGATGTGTATGCGCCTTCAGCGAGCGGGCATTCCCGTCAAGCGGGCGTCGCTTCATATCCTGATCCACCATCCTCAATGGCTCGGCGCCCGGATGATGTGGGGCGATGGAATGCACGAAGCCAAGATTGAGAGAGTCGATTACGATGTCATGGGGCGATCCGAATACATCGGCAGTCCAGCAAACGAAATTCGCGATGGTGTCCTCGAGGTGCGCGAAAATCTCGAACGCGATCCTTCGCTGGGCCGTAAGCACGCCATCTATGACGAAATGCGGGCCAAGGGCCTGACCGACTATGTCGCTTGGCCGCTATATCATACGCTCGGCAAACGGCACATCGTGACCTTCGCAACCGACCGGGTGGGAGGTTTCGACGACGCGCATATCGCCAGCCTGCTAAAGCTGTTACCGATTCTGGCGCTGGTCAGCGAAATCCGTGTCAAGAACCGGCTGGCGCGAACGCTGCTTGAAACCTACGTCGGGTCGCATGCCGGCGAACTGATTTTGGCCGGCGCCACCAGGCGCGGCAGCGGAACCACGGTACGCGCCGCCATCATGATCTGCGATCTGCGTGATTTCACCAGGATCTCCGATAACTGGCCGCGCGATGATGTCATCGATCTTCTGAACGGGTATTTTGACGCGATGTCGGAGCCGATTGCGCGACATGGCGGGGAAATACTGAAATTCATCGGCGACGGTCTGCTCGCCATCTTTCCGCTCAGCCAGCCGTCGGCCTGCGCAAATCTGTTGCACGCCGTCTCCGAAGCCCGTCAGGCGGTGATTGCCCTGAACGAAAAGAATGGCGAAACCGGTCGTGAACTGCTGAATTACGGTATCGGCGTCCATGTCGGCGACGTCATGTACGGCAATATCGGGTCGCGTACCCGCCTCGACTTCACCGTTATCGGTCCCGCGGTTAACATGGCATCGCGTCTCGAAACCCTGACGAAACAATTGGGTCGAAAGGTGCTGCTGTCCCGCGCGTTCGCCGACTTCGTCAAAAGCGATTTCGATCTCGAACGTGTCGGCGAATATCCGGTGCGAGGCTTCAGCGAGCCAATCGAGCTGTTTGCCTATCATGGCTGAATACAGAGCTATCGCCAGGCGCAAGTCGGTCCGCCTGTCCTTGAGTTTAGCGCAGCAAAGATCATAGCCGTGTCAACCTTGAGAGTGGGAGCAGCGCTTCCCGATCCGCCATTCGAGTTCTTGACGAGCGATGGCCTGGCGGGATTCGACGTTGCGCTGGTGCAGCGCATCGCCGGGATGCTCGGCCGCGAATGGCGGCTGGTCCCGTACACGGGCGCCGATTTCATCGGCATCTTCGCCGGTCTGGATGCCGGCAGATACGACTGCGTCGCCTCTGGCACCACCATCACGCCGGGCCGGGAAGCAAAGGCCGATTTCTGCACGCCCTATGCGATTTCAGGCCAATCACTTGTCGTCGATGTCATTCGCAATCCGGACGTACATGGCATCGCCGATCTCAAAGGTCTGGTCGTCGGAGTGCAGCAGGGGAATACCAGCCAGCCAGTTGCTGAGAAACTGGTCGCGGAGAATCGTGCTGCGCGGGTGCGCGTCTATGCTTATCACGAGATCGAGCAAGCGCTCGATGATCTGACAAGCGGAGGCTGCGACGCCTTCATGAAACTCGCACCCGTCACGGCTTGGTTCGTGCGCGGCCGGCCGAGGCTTGGGGTCGTTCAGACCGGCATCACTGTGGAGCGCCTTGGCATCTGTGTCCGCAAAGGAGACATCGCGCTGCGCGATGCGATTGGCGGTGCGCAGGCCGCGCTTGCGGCCGACGGCACATTGGCCTCGCTGGTCAAACAGTGGCTTGGAGCCGGGGCGATGCTGCCATCATGAATATCGCCACATGCTCTCCGCTCGGCCGAGGCTCCCGCGTGTGCACGGCATAGGCGTCATGAACGTCGCGATCCACTGGAACTGGTGAGCTAGTTCACAATGCCCGAGATCATTGAGTGTTAGATAGGTTTCATGCGGAGCCTGACTATGCGCGCCATCATCGTATTTGCTATTCTTTTCGTCATCGTGGCTGCAACGCACCACGGTGCTTATCGACCGTATCCAACTGCTCCAATGCCTGCAGTCAATGTTCCTTGACCGGACTAGCCTGGGTTCGTAAAACGTGGCTCTTGAAGAGGAGTTGTAATGGCGAAGAAAAAGAAAGCCACGCGCGTGTTATGGTCGAAGGACGACCTGAAGACGCTCAAGACCATGGCGAAAGAGAAGCGTGGTCGAGACAAAATCGCAAAGTCTCTCAAGAGGTCACCCGCAGCGGTGACCGTGAAAGCATCTGCCCTCGGCATTTCACTGAGCACCAAGTAGCTTGACACTCCTACTTGCGAGGCTCGCGATGGGAAATGCTTGGCCGATTCCGTCTCCGCGCGGTTCGGCCCATATCTTTAGATAGAATCTTTAGATAGATGGCTTCATCGCGTCGAGGCAAGGCGTTCGCGTTAGCGCGCATCCGCCTTGCCTCCGCAATGCACGTCGCTTCGGTCGCGACCAGCACGATCTGGATTCCGCATGCGAGACCCGTCACGCGTGACGGTGTTGTCTCGCGCGTCGAGCGGATCGGCCGGCGTCGAACTGATTAATCCAAAAGACGCACTGGTTCGCGCAGCGATGAGTTGCGCGACCATGCAGCGCATGCCGCCAAGCAGGCGGCGCTATGCAATTCGCATGCGGGCGCTTTGCCTGCTCCATTCAAGCGCAAATTGAATATCTCCTGATTTGAAATCCATTTGTGCCAAGAAGGGAAGTTCGGCTGGATTCAACCCATTAGAAAATCACGACTATCCACTGTCAGTTTGACGAAGATCGGCATCGGGTTGTTCAGCAAGGGCTGGGGTGCGACAGAACAGCAAATTGAATTAAACGGAGATTAATATTTAATTTGGGAGAATTAAATATTTTAAGGCGGTGTCATCGCATGAGGTCGTTATACGAAGATTTTGGTCTGGGCCGCATCGCTCTCGGAGTGCAGACGTGGCCACGTACGGTTCTGCGAAGGAATGTCCGAGTTTCAGCTTCAGACCAAGACGACTCGCTGTCGCTGCTCGCCGCGCGGAATTTGCAGGAGGGCCTGGGTCTAAGCGCCCCAGGTGCCGCGGCGTCGGCATCCGCTGCAACATCGGACGCCGGATTTGCAGCGTTGACGACAGAAGTCCGAACGCCAGCCTCCGCGGCGGCCGAACCAGCGCCGCCAAATCCTGTGGTCATCCTTGGTCACGTGCCTTCGACTGCGACCCCCAACATTTTCGGATCTTCCACACCTCCAGCAGTCGCGCAGGTTTGCGGCTGCGGCTACTTCATTGCTCCAACACAATTGCTCGATCAGAGAGCAGCCAATGCGGCGTCGGCGCAGTTGCACGGCAGCCGCGTGTCTGGCAGAGCAGATTTCGTGTTCACCGGCCGCGCCGGGGCCATGGGCGCCTCGACCAGTGTCTCCATGTCCTTGGAGAACATTGCGCCGCTCGCAAATTGGAATGCACTACCAGGCGGAGGGGCGAGCTGGCGCACGCTGCCGGGAGGCGGCGAGATTGGTACCGGTACGGGGAAAGGTGAAATCGGAATTCTATCAGGCTCGGTGACGACTGCAGAGCTTTCTCCTGCGGCGCGGCAGGCCAACACAAGTACGTCGCCCAACGCACTCGCGGCCGCCGCGACTTCCACGAACCCAATCGTGCTCGAGAACCAGAAGACGGGAAATCCGCAAAGCGAATGGGATATCGAGGGTGCTGGCAGCTCGAATATCGAAGGTTTTGCCACCGATATCAGCGTGAATCGTGGCAACCAGATCGATTTCAAGATCAACACGGATTCATCGAACTATCGGATCGACATCTACCGCCTCGGCTATTACGGCGGCATGGGTGCGCGAAAGGTCCACACCATCCAGCACACCGGTGTGCAGAACCAGCCGGCGCCGCTGCGTGACGACACGACCGGCCTGGTCGATGCCGGCAACTGGTCTGTTTCGGCTTCCTGGGAGGTTCCTGAGGATGCCGTGTCAGGCGTCTACATCGCAAAGCTCGTACGCGAGGACGGCGTTGAAGGCGCCAATCACATCCCGTTCATCGTCAGGGATGACAGCAGCACCAGCGACGTCGTCTTTCAGACCTCTGACACGACCTGGCAGGCCTATAACGGCTGGGGCGGAGCGAATTTCTATGGCGGCAACGGCCCTGCCACAGGTCAAGGTGCGGGACGCGCCTACGCGGTGAGCTACAACCGGCCGATTGCCACCCGCGGCAGCGTTGGAAGCTTTGCAGGTCCGCAGGACTATCTGTTCGGCGCTGAATACGCGGCGATCTACTGGCTGGAGCAGAACGGCTACGACGTCTCCTACATGTCGGGTGTTGACACGGACCGTTATGGCAGTCTGCTCCTCAATCACAAGCTCTATCTCGACGTTGGTCATGACGAGTACTGGTCGGGGCAACAGCGCGCCAATGTCGAGGCGGCCCGCGATGCCGGTGTCAATCTGGCGTTCTGGAGCGGCAACGAGATGTATTGGCGCACGCGCTGGGGCAACAGCATTAGCAGCGACGGCACGGCCTATCGCACCTTGATCTCCTACAAGGAGACCTGGTCACCGGACGCATCGATCGATCCAAGCGACGAGTGGACCGGGACGTTCCGTGATCCCCGCCTCAGCCCGCCGGCGCTCGGCGGAGGAAGCCCGGAAAATGCATTGATCGGACAGATGTTCCAGGTCGATGACGTCGGCCAAGGCAGCGGCCTGCAGGCAATCACAATTCCCTACGACGACGCCAATCTGCGCTTCTGGCGCTACACCAGCGTTGCGAATCTTCAGCCGGGGCAGACAGCGACGCTGACCAGGAACTACCTCGGCTATGAGTGGGACGAAGCGGTCGACAATGGATTCGATCCCGCGGGCCTGGTCCGGCTCTCCTCGACGACGGTTCCGGTCAACAGCTACCTCCTTGATTACGGCAACACGACGGGAAGCGCCATCTCGACCCATAACCTGACGCTCTACCGCGCGGCAAGCAAGGCATTGGTCTTCGCCGCCGGAACGGTCTACTGGGCGTGGGGTTTGAGCGACAATCACGACCTGACGCCAACGCCCACTGACTCGCGCGTGCAACAGTCGATGGTCAACCTGCTCGCCGACATGGGTATTCAGCCGGGAACGCTGCAGCCGGATTTGGTCGCCTCCACCGGCTCCACGGACCAGACCGCGCCGACCTCGAGCGTCAACGCGCTGGCAAACATCAGAGCCGGAGACGTGGTCACGATTTTCGGCACGGCATCGGATGTCGGCGGCGGCGTGATCGCCGGCGTGGAAGTATCGACGGACGGGGGCTTGAGCTGGCATCCGGCGATTGGTGACGAGACATGGTCCTATAGCTGGTCTCCGCAGGTCGCCGGGACCTACACCATCATGTCGCGCGCGGTGGACGACAGCATCAATCTCGAAACGCCTTCCGTGGGGCGCACCGTGACCGTCGAGGGTCCGACTTACGTCTCGCTGTTTCCGGGCTCGGCCACCCCCGACACCGTCAACACCACCGATGCAAGCGCCGTCGAACTCGGCGTGAGATTCCAGACGTCGGTTGCCGGCACCGTGAGCGGCATCCGTTTCTACAAGGGCAGCCAGGATACCGGCACCCATACCGGCCAGCTCTGGAGCAGCACCGGCACCTTGCTGGCAACGGCCACATTCACAAACGAAACCGCCAGCGGCTGGCAGAGCGTGACCTTCTCCAACCCGATTTCGCTGACGCCCGGAGCCACCTACGTCGCCTCCTATCATACGGATGTGGGCCATTACTCCGCCAGCGTGAACTATTTCTTGAGCAATGTGACGAGCGGTCCGCTGACCGCTCTCGGCAATGGCAATGGCGTCTATACCTACAGCAGCAATATCGCGTTCCCTACGAGCACGTTCGCGGCGACGAATTTCTGGGTTGACGTCATGTTCAATCCTTCGGTCACCAACAGCGCGCCCATAGCTGCCAATGACGACGGACCGATTGCGACCCGCGATCTGGCCCTGACGATTGCGGCGTCGTCCCTGACCGGGAACGACAGTGATCCCGATGGGGATGCCGTCAGCATCATCGCCGTGAGTGCAGCAACGCACGGCAGCGTCGTGCTCAACACGCAGCCCAATCCGCAGAACAACACCATCACCTTTACACCCGATGCCGGCTACACCGGTCCGGCGAGCTTCACCTACACGATCTCCGATGGGCGCGGCGGTACGGCATCGGCTACTGTCAGCTTCACCGTGGTACCGCCAGGAGCGGCTCCGGTCAGCCTGTTCAGCGCGTCAAGCACACCGGCTTTGACCGACCTCAATGACGGATCCCAGATCCAAGTCGGGATGAAGTTCACGTCCTCGGTCGCCGGGCAGATTACGGCGCTCAGGTTCTATCGCAGCGCGAGCGACACCGGCATCAACACCCTCGATCTCTGGTCGTCAACAGGCACTCGTCTCGCCACCGCCACCTTTACCAACACCTCAGCCAGCGGTTGGCAGACCGTCACGCTGTCATCAGCGGTTTCGATCGCCGCCAACACCACCTATGTTGCTTCCTATCACACCACCGGCGCCTATGTTGCGACCAACAACTACTTCACCGCGGCCGTTACCAACGGTCCTTTGACCGCGCTGTCCAGCCTTGCCGCCGGCGGCAACGGCGTCTACTCCTATGGCGGCACCAGCACCTCCGGCATCTTCCCGACCAGCTCCTACAACGCCGCCAACTATTGGGTCGATGTCGTGTTCGCGCCGTCCGGCGGCGCCAGCAATCAGCCGCCGGTTGCCAACAACGACAGCGGCTACAACACCACGCAGAACACGGTGCTGACGATTGCGGCGGCGGCGCTGCTTGCCAACGATACCGATCCGGACGGCGGCACACTGGCAATCACGGGCGCGAGCGGCGCCGTCAACGGCACGGTCAGTTTCAACGCCCAGATTAATGTCATCACCTTCACGCCGACCGCCGGCTACACCGGGCCCGCGTCCTTCAGCTACGCGATCGCCGACGGGCAGGGTGGCACGGCCACTGCAACGGTCAGTCTGACAGTGAATCCGGTAGCCAACCAGCCGCCGGTTGCCAACAACGACAGCGGCTACAACGCCACGCAGAATACGGCTCTGACCATTGCCGCATCGGCCCTGCTTGCCAATGACACCGATCCGAATGGCGATCCGCTGACCATCACCGGTGTGAGCGGCGCCGTCAACGGCACCGTCAGCTTCAACGCCCAGACCAATGTCATCACCTTCACGCCGAACGCCGGCTACACCGGGCTCGCGTCCTTCAGCTACGCCATCTCCGATGGGCGCGGCGGCACCGCGACTGCAACAGCCAATTTGACAGTGATCCCGCCGCCGGTGAGCTTGTTCTCAAGCTCCGACACACCAGCGATTCTCGCCGATTCCGACACGGCCCAGGTCAATCTGGGGGTGCAGTTCACGTCCTCTGCGGCCGGCACCATCAACGGCATCAAATACTACAAAAGCGCCGGTGACACCGGCACCCACACAGGTTCGTTGTGGAGCAGCACCGGCACGCTGCTGGCGACCGCCACGTTCACGAACGAGACCAGCAGTGGATGGCAGACGGTGACCTTCAGCAATCCCGTCTCGATCACCGCCGGAACCACCTATGTGGCAAGCTTTCACAGCAACGGCCGCTACGCGTCGACCAGCAACTACTTCACGTCTTCACGTGTCAATGGCCCGCTCACCGCATCCGGCAGCAATAACGGCGTCTACACCTATGGCGCGGACAACCTGTTCCCGACCAGCACCTTCGGTGCCACCAACTACTGGGTGGACGTGCTGTTCAGTCCGGCGAGCGGCGCCGCCAATCAGGCGCCGGTCGCGGCCAACGACTCCGGCTTCAGCGCCACTCAGAACTCGCCGATCTCGATTGCAGCCTCCGCGTTGCTTGCCAACGACAGCGATCCGGATGGCGATGTCCTGACGATCACGGGCGTCAGCAACGGCGTCAACGGCACCGCAAGCTTCAACGCCCAGACCAACACCATCACCTTCACACCCAACTCCGGCTATACGGGACCGGCGTCGTTCAGTTACGCCGTCTCCGACGGCCAGGGCGGGACAGCGACCGCATCCGCGTCCCTGACCGTGAACCCAGCATCCGCGAGCATCATAAGCCTGTTCGGCTCCAATCCGACACCGAGCGTGGTGTCAGTCAATGATCCGCAGTCGGTGGAGCTCGGGTTCAAATTCCAATCGTCCAGCGCCGGCGACATCACCGGGTTGCGCTTCTACAAGGGCCCATCGAATACCGGCACCCATACCGCGAATATCTGGAGCAGCACCGGCACCCTGCTGGCCACGGCCACCTTCACCAATGAGACGGCCAGCGGCTGGCAGCAGGTTAACTTCGCTGCGCCGGTCACGATCACTGCAGGGACAACGTATGTTGCGTCCTATCACACCTCAGGAAACTACTCCGCCGATCCCGGCATGTTCAGCTCGGCGGTCAGCAACGGGCCGCTGACCGCACCATCATCGGCTTCGATCGGAGGCAATGGCGTGTATGCGTATGGATCAGGCAGTCTGTTCCCGACCAGCACCTACAATGCGACCAGTTACGGCGTCGATGTGTTGTTCCGTCCGCAACTCGCGGCATGAGGAAAGAAGTCAATTTATTGTCGCCTCGGCTGCGATCAGTTCTTTTCCATCGGTGGTCCTGATCGTCAGCTTCACCTGTTCGCCGCTGCTGCCGTCAGGGATCGTTGCCGAAATGCGATTTCCATTTTTCGGATCGGCCTTCACGATGTCGTCGAACAGTGCCGTGTCGCCGCGTTTCAACGTTACGCGGAGCGGGGCGGCCGGTTCGATGCTGAAGAACTGAACCGTGACGCTAGACGCCTTGGCCGAAAGATTGATCAGGATATTCTCATTCGCATGCGTCACGTTGCTCATGCCGACCGTCGGACTGTAGGTTTCCGGAATCGAGACTTCACCCAGCGCGGGAAAGTCAGCGCTATGGAAAAATTGGTCTGACACGCCTGCCCATAGTTCGACATACGGTCGCCACTCATTCGGCTCCTCGCGGGGATCTGTTTCGCCAGTGAACGAGGGAAATCCCCACGTCCACATTTTCAAGCCCGGCGTCAGCCTGTTGTCCGCGATGCGGATAATTCCTTCTTCGTTGTCATGGTTGATCACGCCCCAGAAATTCCCGCCCTGCATATCGGGCGCCGCGTAGGCGATGCCCATCGTCGGCCAATTCTTGAAGAAGCGCAGGTTTTCGAAGCGCCGCCTGCCCATCCCCGCGCTCTCGTCGCCATCTGCCAGATTGGCCGACCAGGCGGGCGTGCTATAAGTTCGGATCGGCGCGATGATTTCGGCGCCGGCGGTCGCTTTAGGGTTTTTCGGATCCGATCCCGGAGCGAGCGTCGTGCATGTCCAGTACTCGTACCGGATCGCCTTGTCGTGCGGATTTTTGAGCACCACGCGCGTATCGAGTGCGGTCCGGTCGGCCTTCAGTGTGACGTAGTATGTGGCTTCGATCCCGGTTGAACTCCTGAATTTGCCAGGTCGCGCGGAATAGTCGAAATTGTCTTTAAGCGACATCGCGACCGTCACTTCGCCCGTGCTCTCCTTGACCACCTCAAAGGCCCACGGCTTCAGCCACGTCTTGCCGTGCTCGGCATCCGGGAATGTCGGGAAGATGCCGCCATACACCATCAGCCAGTCGTAGTAGAAATTTCCGGCCTTGATGCCGTAGGGTACGCCGACATCCGTGCGATAGAGTTGTTCGTGGCCAGTCGGCTTGTAGATGATGGAAATAATGCGCCCGCCGAATTCGGGCACGAGTGTTACCTTCAGATATCGATTCTCGAGCACGCGCGCCCTGAACGTGCGGTCGACGATCGTGTTCTTGTCGAGCGACCCGCTGAGAAATCCGTCCTCCGCATCGGTCGCATACTTGACGGTACTCCACGTCATCGCCGTCTCTCTGAGAGACACGCTATCTGGCACCGGCGAGGCCGCACGCACGACGTGAAACGCACAGAGCGCCGAAAGTGCTGCTATTCCGAAACAAGAAAGAGCACGTAAGGGAACCCCGACCGGCATCTACGTCGCCTTTGAAGGAGCCGAAATGGCAGGCTGACTAATGCGCATGCTCGAGCAGCCCTTCGGCTTCCTTGATTTCGGGGAGATCTTGCCACCCCGCGTCGAATTCAGCGAGGACGGGAGCGAGCACCGAGGATACCGCCTCGGGCCGGCCATTTATATTGTGCAGGCGCGCAAGTCCAAGTGCGCTGCGTAGCTCGAACGTCCTTGCCTGTTGGTGTCGGGCGATTTCCAGGGCTCTGTTGAAGGCATCTTCGGCACTGGAGAGGTTCGCAGCGTCATGGCGCAACAACAGCTCACCTTGGACGCGATGCAGTTCGGCATCAAGCCAATGCTGGCCGGATTGTTGTGCCCACCCGATCAATTCCCTCACAGTTTCCAACCCGGCCTCGGGTTGGCCCGCCTCTGCATCCGCCACGGCAACATGCATCCCCCAAAACGGCTCACAGAGGTAGCAGTCATTCTCGTGCAGCAACGTCCAGCCTCGGCGCATTTCCGTGAGCCCAACCATTCGCTCGCCCGCCCGCCACTTTGCCAGGCCGTTCAGATAGGTGCCCGCGGCCACATACAACGGCATCGTATGGTCGCGCGCCAGACCCAAGGCCAGGATCGTCTCTGTTTGCTCCAACATGCCCCCGCATAGCCCGTCGAAAACCGCCCGATGAACGAGCGCATTGGCTTGAGCAAGCGCTCGCTTCTCCCCTGAGCCACTCACTGCTTCTGCAGCGAGCCGGCGTGCGCGATCGATCGCTCCAAGCGGCCAAAGCACCAGGGCAAGAAACCTCATGATAACGAACGGCAGATCGAGCGCGGACGCCCTGAACGTCGCGGGATCCGGCTCGGCACCATAGATCGCGAGTGCCTGCTCAAGATGCATTCGCGCGTTCAAGTACTCGCCGGCGAACCAGCAGGTCACTCCGCTGGTCCAGTGTGCGACAATGGCGGCTATCGGCGACTCCGGTCGCCGGTCGGCGACACCAATGATTGCATCCGCCAACTCCCGCATCGGCGCGATCTCGCCGTGAGTGAGGCATGCATTGAACAAGCCCGAATGGATCGGCGCGAGTTCGACCGGATCATTGGTATCAGCCGCGAACTGTCGGGCGCGCGTCCAAGCGGCCACCGTCTCGGGAGCGCTGTGCCCGAGGCTGCCTCGCAACGCGCGGCCATATGCGATTTGAAGATGGAGCCTGCTCAGCATCCGATCAGGCTCTTGAGGCAGTTCATCGGCAATGGCAACGGCCTTGCCCAGATGGGCAATCGCCTCGGAATAGGCCGAGCGTTTCAACGCCTGCTGGCCAGCCTTCCGCCACCACTCAAGGGCTGTCCCGCTCAACCCCGCTTGGGTGAAGTGATATGCCACGACTTCCGGCTCGGTCTCGGCCATGCCCGGAAACTGATCGCGAAGGACATCGCCAATATGCTTATGCAGCAGTTGCCGGCGGCTCTTGAGCAAGCTCTCGTAAGCCGCTTCCTGAACCAGTGCATGCTTGAAGCTGTAGCTCGCGTCGGGTGGCGTCCCGCGGCGCGACAGAAGTTCGGCCTGTTCGAGCTGCGCCAGCGCCGCGCTCAGCGTCAGCTCATCCCGCCCCGCTACACATCGCAGCAGCGTGTATGAGAAGTCGCGGCCAATGGCTGCGCCGATCTGTGCAACCTCTTTGACCGGCGCCAGCCGGTCAAGCCGCGCCATGAGCGAGTCGTGCAGCGTCGCGGGAATGGCGAGCGGTGGTAGCGGATTATCGAGCCGATAGCGCCCGGCTTCTTCCACGAGCAGCCCGGACTCCAGCACCATCTTGGTCAATTCCTCAACGAAGAGCGGGATGCCATCCGTCTGGTTGATGATCTGGGTCATCATTTCGCGCGGCACCTGTCGACCGACAGCCACCTGCTCGACCAGGGCGCGCGTGTCCTGCCGGTCAAGCCGCTCGAGCCGCAGCAGGCTGACATTGGCAAGGCCTGCCCAAGGCGGCTCGAACTCAGGCCGGAATGTCATGAGCACGAGGATTGGCAGTCCCCTGATCCGATCGACCGCGAGATCGTACAGCTCGAGCGTCGTGGCATCAGCCCAATGCATATCCTCGCAGACAATCAGCACAGGTTGCTGCCGTGCCAGGCCCTCAAGCTGGTCGAGCAGCGCGGCGAATGTCTGTCGCCGCTGCTGCGCTGGAGTGAGGCCGAGCGGCGGATAGCGCTCGCCGGTTGCGATGGAAAGAAGCGCGGCAATAAGCGGCGTCACGCTCGCCACCTGCCGCGTTCCGAGCGCCAGCATAGCCTCAAGCTTATCGAGCGTTTGCCCGGGCGTGTCTTGTGACGTGATGCCGGCTGCCCGCTCGAGCTGAGCGATGAAGGGATGAAGCGCACTGTTGGTATGGTAGGGCGAGCACTGATAGCGCACCCGGCGGTGCGACCCCAGCGCGAGGCTTTCGGCCAGCGTTGCCACAAGGCGCGATTTGCCGATTCCGGCTTCGCCGGAAATCAACACCACTTGACCCTGGCCCTGCCACGCCAGTTGCTGGCGCGAGAGCACGAATTCGATTTCTGCCTTGCGGCCGACAAAGCCGATCGAGCGCGCGGTGCGCACCGCCTCGAAGCGGCTCTCCGATGCGGCTGCACCTTCGACCGCCCAGACCGCGATCGGATCGGAGATACCCTCCACCTCGCGGTCACCGACATTGCGAAAAGTGAATAGATCGCCGAGCAACCGGCGCGTTGAAGCGGACACCACAACGACTCCTGGCTCCGCCAGGCTCTGGAGCCGGGCAGCGAGATTCGGTGTATCGCCGACCATCGCCTGCTCCTCCGACGCACCTCCGCTGATGAGGTCGCCGACCACCACAAGACCGGTCGAGATCGCGATCCGCACGTCGACCCGTTCTTCGACGCGCGTCTCGAGCTTTCCCATTGCGGCGGTGATGTCGAGGCCGGCTCGCACTGCGCGCTCCGCGTCATCCTCGTGTGCGCGGGGATAGCCGAAATAGGCGAGGATTCCATCGCCAACAAACCTGGCGATCATGCCGTCATATGCGGCGATGACCCTCGCGCAGGCAGCCCGGTAGGCTCTGATCACCTCCCACATGTCCTCGGGATCGAGGCGTGCCGAGAGCGCGGTCGAGCCCACCAGGTCGCAGAACATAACGGTGAGATGGCGTCTCTCGGCGCCATGCTGACGCGCGGACTCGGTGATGAGTTCGGCTTGATCGAGTTCGGCAATCGCACGGAGCATTTTACGGCGATGGCCGAGCAGGACTCCGAGCCTGTCGAAGTCCTCATCCTTCAGATCGGGAAGAATGCCAATATCGATCCCATTCTCGGCAAAACGCTTCGCGTATTGCCCAAGCCCAAGCTTATCAAGCCAGTCTGCAATCTGCTGCATTGGCACCACCCACCGTCTGGTTGGCGGTTAGCCGAGCTGAATTACCATGCTCCGACCACGATCTGCCTGCCGACTGATCCCGTCAAGTTTGATAGGAACGAAATGTGAGATCGCTGACAATAAGACCGAATTTTCTCTTGCCGAGGTAGAAAGAAAAACTGCCAGCGCGCCCCAGATGAGGGAGGAGGCCGGTCAGCGGGCTCAATCATATCTGTTAGTAGGTCTCGGCCCATTGGCTAAAGGTTCATGAGCGCAGGTGTGCTGAATGGGCGAACCTGAATCGGCTATGCGCAGCATCGTCGCGACCTTTCGAGAATTGGAGGGAACCTCCAGCTCAGTCCAATATCGTTGGAATGGACCGTCGCACCTCGGCGCCTGCGATCGACTGGCGCCACCGCCGTCAAGTCTTCGCAATGAACTCCTCAAGGTCATCAAAGAACCGCTGCTCAAACCCCAGCATGCGATGGGGGTGATGGCCGCACTGTTTATATTGGACCACTTCAAGATGGGGGTTGGTCGCCAGCAGACTGCCGGCGTGTTCATCCGAAAAAGCTCCTCCGAACCGCTCTTCGCCTCGGACGAGCTTTGCCGGGCACAGGAATGGTCGCTCGGTTGATATCGATGACAACGCCTCTTTCAAGCAGTCATCACGGAGACAACGCGGGTCGAGGCGCTGTATCGCGGAAGCATGGCTGAGCAAATGCCGAGCCGATATGTGGTCCTTGACCACACCTCCCAAGCGGTCAGGCCCATTCGAAAGAAACTGGACATAGGTTGTGAACGGCGGAGGCTCCTGCTGCCATTTCGTCAGCCGCAACAGCAAGAGTGAGAACAACTTCGAGAATATCGAGTTGCTCCATTCCTCCAGGCGCCCCAGGAACCACGGCGGGTCCTCAAGGAACACGGCTCGGATGTTCGGATTGGTTTGGCTGAGCACACCGGCCACGCATGCGCCCAGCGAATGCCCAACGACGATTGCCGGACGACCAATGGCCGCCAGAGCAGTCTCGGCATCGGAAACATAACCCGCAAGGTTGTAGTTCGGCGCGCGATCAGAGTAGCCGTGACCGCGGAAATCGAGCGTCCAAACGCAATATCGATTGGTCAATCGTTGCTTGGTTTCATCCCACGTATCGCGACTTACGCTTGCCCCATGCAGAAACAGGACAGGCACCGCATCCATCGGGCCATCGACTGATGCGGCAAGTCGTACATCGCCGTTCGCCAAGGTAAGGTCGGTCATGCATTATGCTCCGCGATGCGGATCGTGGACGGCAGATTGCCGCAGGAGAGTGCGAGTTCCAAAATTGAGCCTCAAGAGCTGCTGTATCAATCCTGCGCGAACACAAAAATCGCTCAATTGCGTGCCATTTCTGCCACGTCCTTGGAAAAAGGACCGTACCAATTGCTGGCTCCGGAGCTGGTTGTTGCACCCGTAAGAATCATCAGCTTAGCTCTAGTACGCCCCTGCCGGGGCTAGGTTCGTTCGTAAGGGAATGGACCGAGACATGGGCTATCTTAGGACACGCCATCTTAGGACACATGGACACGCAGCCCCCGTGCAACGTCCTTATGCTCTATCCGCGCTTCGTTGCGGACTCGTTCTGGAGCTTTGGCGAATCCTGCAAGTTGATGGGCGTTCGCCGCCCCGCGGCTCCCCTCGGCCTGATTTCCGTCGCCGCGATGTTGCCGGTCCACTGGACGGTGCGCCTGGTCGACTGCAATACGGCATCGCTCACGGACGATGATCTTGCCTGGGCTGACGTCGTCTTCACGGGCGGCATGTTGCCGCAACAGGCTGACACGCTGCGGCTGATCGAGCTTTGTCGCTCACAGGACAAGCCGGTGGTCGTCGGTGGCCCCGACCCGACGTCCAGTCCGCACATCTATGCCACAGCCGACTTTCAGGTGCTCGGCGAGGCCGAGGGTGTTATTGGCGAGTTCATTGCGGCTTGGGAGAGCGGTGCCCGGTCGGGTGTGTTCACAGCGCCCAAGTTCCAGGCCGACGTCACCAAGACGCCGGTGCCGCGCTTCGACCTGCTCAATTTTGAAGACTATCTTTATCTCGGTGTGCAGTATTCGCGCGGCTGCCCCTTCACCTGCGAGTTTTGCGATATCATCGAACTGTACGGACGGGTGCCGCGGAGCAAGACGACCCCGCAGATGCTTGCCGAGCTCGATGCGCTCTACGAGATGGGATATCGCGGCCATCTCGACTTCGTCGACGATAACTTCATCGGCAACAAGAAGTCGCTCAAGCTGTTTCTTCCGGAACTCGCGGCCTGGCAGCGCGCGCACGATTATCCGTTCGAGTTCTCGACGGAAGCCTCGATCAATCTGGCCGATGATCGGGAACTCCTGGAGATGATGGCCGCGGCCAACTTCTTCGGCATTTTTGTCGGCATCGAAAGCCCGGACCCGGCGACGCTGGCCGCGACCAAGAAGAAGCAGAACACAAGGCGCGATATCGCGGAGAGCATTCACAGGATATACGGCGCTGGGATGCTCGTCACCGCGGGCTTCATCGTGGGCTTCGATAGCGAGAAAGTCTCGATCGCGGACGCCATGGTCGACTTCATCGAGGAGGCCGCCATCCCCGTCTGCATGGTTGGCCTGCTCTATGCCTTGCCGAACACGCAGCTCACGCGTCGTCTTGCCCGCGAGGGGCGGCTGCACCCCAATCACGATATGGGGCCAACCATTGGCGGCGATCAGTGCACCGACGGCATCAATTTCGATCCGACGCGCCCGTTGCGCGACATCCTGATGGACTACAGACAGATTTTGGAGAGCGTCTATCATCCTGCCGCATATGCCAGGCGTGTCGACCGGTTGATGACGATGCTCGACCGTTCGAGGCAACGTCAGGAACTGCCCGTCGGTGATGTCCGTGCCAAGGTGCGGGCGCTGGAGACCGTGCATCGCGTGGTCACCGCCATTCCCGAAGCGCACGATCCGTTTTGGCGAACCTTCCTCAACAGCGCCAAGCGAGACTCGTCCTCGGCGCGGATCGCGGTGGCCATGATTGCGGCCTACGCGCATCTTGGGCCTTTTTCGCGCCAGGTCATCAGCGCCATCGATCGTCGTCTGGCCATTCTGGATGGGCCACCAAATTCGACGGCTAACATCGCGATGGCTGCGAACAGAGCCTAACGCCAACGGGAAATGGCGTGATATTTTCGAATGACACGTTCTAGTTTTGGTTGTGTCAAGCGAAAAACGCAGGTAGTTTTACCAGAACATTTTGCAGCGGGTTCACCAGACATTGAGGTGCCCCATCTGTTTCAGTTTCGAGCCAACTGCGGAAGCCGCGATTGGATTATAGGTACTGCGTACTATCGTCAGCGATAAATATCTTGCGTGAACCGGTTCACAGATGGATGGGCCAGAGCGCGATACGCTAATCACGGCTCCTGCCCGGCGTGCGCCAGTGCGATCAGCATATTCGAGAAAGCGTCGAACATCGACGTCCACCGCTTCGTCGCACACATTCGCAATTCTGGATCTATGAGCCTATCCAAGAACGACTAGTCTCTTCACGCAATTCAGAAATTTGATCGGAGAATAAGCCACACGATAAATTAGATGGAGGAACCAATGGTGAAGAGAGCGATAGCGCTCGGCGGTGGCGGTCCGGCAGCAGGGCTGCACATTGGGGTTCTGGAAGCTCTTGCCGACGCAGATATAACCTTTGATGTGTGGGCATTGTCCTGCATCGGCGCTTGGGTTGGGATCGTCTATAATCAGTTTGATCGAGTTGCGAATAAAGATAGGGCGGAAAAGACCTATCAATTCTTCAAGAATGGCGTGTTTCGGGACGATGAAAGCTATAGGCGCTTTCCCATAAACACCGTGTTCGGTCCGGATTGGGAGAGCATTGGCAAGGCGGTAACCAACTTCGTCACAGATCCCAATACCTACAAGGATTTATGGAGCCCATCCAGCATCATGAATGCCTACAGGGAGTCCATGTCGCTCTGGTTCGATCGACAGCCTGGCACGGACGGCGGGAAGAAGCTCGCGAACCTGGACAGTGGAGACATCAACGGATGGATTCTCAATCAGGTGCTGGCACCTAATCCTGTCGTTCGTTATCTCACGTCCATGATGTATCTGTCCCATGTCACTGGCCTTTCCAGGATCAACTATCCGCACAGCCAGTTCATGAAGAGCATCAATTTCGAGGCGCTGAAAAAGCCTGAAACGCCATGCATATTTCACAACGCCTGGAATCTTGACGCGCATAAGCTCGCGTTGTTCTCCAACCGTCCAATGATCCAGAAAGCCGACGAGAAGGAGTACAAGGGGCCTATCAGCGCATCCAGCCTATGTGCGTGTTCGGCCCTTCCGTTCGTCGAAGAAACCGTACGGATCGACGGGGTTACATACTGCGAAGGAGCGCTCGTCGACACGGTCAACTTCGAGAGCTTGCTCGAGGAGCACGATAAGCCAGACGATCCTCTGCACGAAATATGGGTGAGCAGGATCGTCGATGCCAAGCAAGTCCGCAAACCGCAAAACCTTCACGATGCCCTGGCAAATCTCTGTCAATTGTTCGCAGCGACCGTTGGCGAAGATGACGTCAGGCTGTTCAAATACCACGTGCGGTACGACCCACCAAAATCCGGGAACAAGAAGTGGGAAGGCACCCTCGTCGAGATTCGGGTGCCGGGGCACATCAGCTTCAAATGGAATCACAGCAATCTGGATATGGGGCGAAAGTTGGGGAAGGTTGCTACGGAACAAGCAATCAAAGCATACAACAAACACCAAGGACTTCCGGCGCATGCCGGGCCACATTTCATAAATGAGGATCCGAAGAAGAACGACCCGCAGGGGTGGGGGGAGGTGCTGGATACGTATCATGATTGTCAAAAGCGAGCGGCTTAACGCCACGGTAAAGCAGCTTCACGGCCGACTTTCAGAGCCAGGCCACGATATCTGCAGTTCGAGCAGAATTACCGCAGTCGGTCGAGCAATGCCTTTGCTTGCCTGAGATCCTGCGTATCAAGGCCCTCGGTGAACCAGGCGTAGATGGGCGCGAGCAGCTCGAGCGCTTTCTCGCGCCTGCCCTGATCGATCCACAAGGCGGCAAGGTCTACGGCAACTCGAAGTTCGAGGGCCTTGGCGTGCTGGCTCCTTGCAATTGTCAGTGCGTGATCGAGCATTGATTGCGCCTCGGTACCTGCTTCCGGCACGCCATGGAAGAGCAACACGCGCGCTTTCAGTCGATACAGTTCGGCCTCAAATATCCGTTCGCTGTTACGGCTGGTTGTCGCGAGACCCTGCTCGATAAGCTCCAGCGCAGCTTCGCGTTGATGGCTCGACAACAAGGCCGGGCACAGCAGTACGTATAGTGCTGTGATGCCGAGCTGATAGCCCGCGCTGCGATGTTCTTTCATCGCAGTCTGGATTTCTGCGAGCGCGGCGGACGAAGGATCAAGAAAAGTGGCGCTTATCCCGCGGACGGCGCGCGCCAATCCTCGCCATTGCCGGAATCCATGTTCCTCCGACAAGGCGAGACACCGTTCGGCATAGCGCTGTGCAGTCAGGAACTCGCCCCGAAGAGCGTGGAGAATGGACGCATAATAACATCCATAGGCCTGCGAATGGGGATGATTGATGGCGTCGGCACGCTGAATGGCTGCATTCAGGCGTGCGAGTGCCGTATCGGCGCGGCCCAGCAGCCAGAGTGCCCATGACATCAGAGCAAGGTCGGCCACGCCCGCATCCTGGCCGGCGGCGCGTGCCGCCAATCTGTCCTGCTCGCTGCTCGTCTCGAAGGCTTCAAAGGCCCGTTCGATTACATCGTGAGCGCCCGTGAGATGTCCCATGAACAGACGAATCATCCCTTGCCCGCGCATCGCGTTGAGCAATGTCGGTCGATCGCCGCGCGCCTCCGCGAGATTGAGCAGCGCCGAGATCATTTCCTCGGCGGCCGGCAACTCACCACGCATAACGCTCGCGGTGGTCAACCAAAACATGATTTGTAGTTCCTCGGGGGGATCTCCGAGGCGCTGGCACAACTCGCGCGCACGGGCGAAGGTCGCCACCGCGTGTGGCGAAGTCGGCCCTTCGGTGGCGATCAGGCATGGTCCCAGCGCGAATTGGAAATCAAGCTCCCGCCTGTCCTTCGGTGCGCCGTCGGCGGAATGGGCCAAGACCTCGATGCCTTTGCGCAAGTGCGCGATGGCTTCGAGGTTGGCGGAGCGCATGGCCGCCTTCTTGCCTGCCTGGAGCCAGTATTCTCCTGCCTTTTCGAACAGTCCCGCCTCCGTAAGGTGGAGTGCGAGCGTCTCGGGTTGAGTCTCCACGATTTCCGGGAACCGTTGCTCGAAGACGTCTGCGATGGTGGCATGTAGTGCCGCGCGTCGGCTCTTCAGAAGTCCCGCTTCGGCAGCGTCCCGCACCAGCGCATGCTTGAAGCTGTAGACCGCGCGAGGTATCTCGCCTCGGCAGAATATCAACTCCGCCCGAACCAACTGGGCAAGCGCCTCCTCGAGCCTCTGCCTTGGCAACCCGGTAACGGCCCTCAGCAGTTCGTAAGAGAATTCGCGCCCCAAAACTGCTCCGATCTGAGCCACGTCCTTCACCGGGGCCAATCGATCGAGTCTGGCCATCAGCGATGCGTTCAATGTCGTTGGAATCGCCATCGAGGGAAGCGGACGGCTGAGCATGTAATGGTCGTCCCGTTCCTGCAACAGCCCGGTTTCGAGCACGGCCTTGGTCAGTTCCTCGACGAACAGGGGCACGCCATCGGTCCGGGAGAGGATTTGGTCCATGACCTCCTCCGGGAGCGTCTTGCCGGCCGTGATGCGCTCGACCAATACCGCCCCGTTGCGTCGGTTCAGCCGTGTGAGCGAGACCGTCGTCACATGCGCATGACCAGGCCAGGGCGGCGTGAACTCCGGTCTGGCGGTGATCAGCAGCAGCACGCGAAGCCGCGGCATCCTTTCCAGTGTAACCGCAAGCAACTCGAGCGAAGTCGGGTCCGCCCAATGGGCATCCTCAAAGAGGACAAACACTGGCTGCCGCGCCGCCAATGCGTCGAGCTGAGCCAGGAGCGCCGCCAGCGTCATCTCCTTGCGCTTCTGCGGGCTCAGCTCGGGCAGGCGGTAGCGGCCGCTGAGCGGCAGCGACAGCAGGTTGGCCAGAGCTGGCACCACACGGTCTGCGTCTGCGCCAGAGCGCAAGAGCAGAGCTTCAAGCTTGGCAAACTTCTCCGTCGGCGTCTCGCCTCGCTCGAACCGGGCAGCACGTTCGAGGTTGGCGATGAATGGATACAGCGCACTGTTGGCGTGGTGCGCCGAGCAGAAATGGCGCACGGTAATGTGTGGTTCGGTCCGGAGCCGCTCTTGAAGCGCCAGCGCGATGTGCGACTTACCGATACCCGGCTCTCCAGTTAGAACCACCACGCAGCCTTCGCCTGACGCGGCGTGCTGCCAGCGCCGCAACAGCAGCTCAATCTCCTCGTCACGCCCGATGAGTGGCGTCAATCGAGTCTTGCGCTGCGCCTCGAAGCGGCTTTGCACTCGGCTTATCCCGAGCACCTGCCAGGCAGGTACTGGCTCCGCCCATCCCTTGAGCGCGATCGAGCCGAGATCGCGATATTCGAAATATCCGGCGGTGAGCTGGTGCGTACTCTCGGAAATCAGCACCGTACCGGGTTCGGCGAACTGCTGCAGGCGAGCAGCCAGGTTCGGTGTCTCACCAATGACCGCCTGCTCTTTGGCGGCACCTTCGCCGGTCAGATCGCCCACGACGACCATGCCGGTGGCGATGCCAACGCGGACCTGCAGCTTGGTGCCGATGTCTGTCTGCAGGTTGGCCACGGCATCGACCAGCGCCAGCCCCGCGCGTGTCGCCTGTTCGGCATCGTCCTCGTGCGCCTGGGGATAGCCGAAATAGGCCAGCACGCCATCCCCCATGTACCGCGCGATGACGCCCTCATTCCGGGTGATCACCTCCGCGATGCAGTCGTGATAGGCGCTGATGACCGAGCGCAAGTCCTCCGGATCCAGTCGGGCCGAAAGTGCCGACGAATCCACCAGATCGCAAAACATGACCGTGAGTTGACGCCGCTCGGCGCTGTCCCGCGGCGCCGGTTTGACGCCCGTTCGGGCCGTTACAGGGACTTCATTCTTGAGTTCTGCAATCGCGCGCAGAATTTTGCGCCGGTGGCCCAGCAGGACGCCGAGATCCTTGAGGTCCTGCTCCGTGAGATCGCTGACGACCGAGAGGTCGATCGCGTTCTCGGCGAAACGCTGGGCGTACTCTCCCAAGCCGATCGATGCTAGCCACTCTGCAATACCCGTCATGGCATACCTATGGCCTCTGCTATGAGAATAGCACATCGGAGAGGGCTGCGAAGGCACATCTGTCGACGGAAGCCCCGATCGCCGGACTTCTCGGCCAGTTTAACGCAGTGGCCTGGGCGAATGGTGGACCTGCAAAGCGATGTCTGTGAGGGCAACAGGCGAGATTGAGGTCGCCGCCGCTCCGCAACTACTTCAGGAGGCGCGGCGGCAGCACAGTGTCGCGGTGGTAGAGCGTGCCGATATGCCAGGGACACGCGATCCCGTCATAGTCCGGCGTGAAGCCGTGTCCGGACCATGGCGACTGGCGGCGCAGCTATCCGTACGGATCACCTTCGCCGAGGCGGCAAGCCTCGATGCCAGATTGTCCCATTGTCGAACTGAATGAGCATGCCATCCGGAGAATAGACCGCGCCTTCGTTGAAGGCATCAATCCAGATCCGGCTCGCCGGCGAAAACAAGTCTGGCCATGCGCGTGCAGGCACGCCTGACTCGGTCAGAAGATTCAAGTCATATCCGTTCTGCGTGACATGGGCAGGCAGACTTCCTCGACATTTGTCGACGCACGTATAGATGCCGGTCAGATTGATCGATTGAGCCGATGCGCTGGGAGCCGCGAGCGCGGCCAGCACGCCGATGACCAACGATAGACGTTTCATAGGACTCTCTCTTCGAAGGGTCGGGCGGACGTGGAAGGGGCGCCGTCCTGATGGGAAATTGCGCGAAGGGCCCCGCACGCGCTATGCACTTTCGGCAGGTTGATTAGGTATGCGCGGTTGACCTGCGCAGCAGCGACCTCGGCCGGGCTTAAACTCACGTCATCTGACTGGCCGAATCTGCATAGTCAGAGGGGGCCGGGTTAGGCTGCATTTCAAAAGGCGCGGCGTTTGCTGGGAAGACACGAGCCCGCGGTGGGAGCGTCGTGTCGAAGGCGGCCATGAATTCCACTCCGCCGTCGTGCTCGTGCTTTTCACGCCTATCGCATTCGGCGCAACAAAAACTCGTAAAATTGCGGATTGTCGGCCCGCGAAACATTGATCCTTATCGCTTTGGCCAGAGAGCTATTTTTATCCAGGCAGAATAAACTTCCAGGCGCGATAAAGATGCTTTCCTTTGCTCCCTCGCGCGCAAGCTTCATGTCGTCCACGCCTTCTGGAAGCAAGAGATAAAGATAATATCCCGTCTTGGTCCCAGAATAGATCTGGTGGCCTGCTCGCAATAGATCGGCTTCGACCCGGCTCAAAGCAGCTTCGGTCCGCTGCCCCAGTCGCTTCAAGTGTCTGTCGTAGTGGCCATCCGCGAGCAATCGATGGAGCAGTCGTTCGACATGCCCCGAGCTGTTTACAGTGGTGAGCATCTTGAGTTCTGCAAGCGTCGCGATGCGGTCGCTGCGGGCGGCGATGAAGCCGGATCGCAGGCTGGCCGACAGAGTCTTCGAAAATGTTCCAATCGATATGACGTTGTTCAGCTGGTCCAGCGTGGCCAATCTGTTGTTGGCAGTCGTCGGAAGGTCGACGAACGGATCGTCTTCGACGATAACGAGGTTGGATCGCGTCGCCGTCTTGAGGATGGCGTGCGCAACAGGAAGAGTTATTGAACCTCCGGTTGGATTATGACCGAGCGACTGCGTGAAGAACAACTTCGGGCGCTCCGTTTGTATCTTGGCTGCGAGGTCGTCGACGTCGGGGCCATCAGGCATGCGTCGAACGCCCACGATCCGAGCCTGCGCAAGCGTGAGCTTTGCGAACAGGGGATAGTAGCCTGGTTCGTCGACCAGAACGGTGTCACCAGGAGACAACATCGCTCGGATGATCAAATCGAGCGCATGGTTGGCTCCGAACGTGAGCAGCAGGTTGTCCTCCTTGCTCGCAATCTGTTGCGCCCTTAGCCGCAAGGCGATCTGCTGCCTGAGCGGCAAGAAACCAAGCGCGGACCCGTAAGCGTCGGCGTCGGCCGGCAGCATCCGTCCATTACTGCTTAGGTATCTCTTGATCTCCGAGTGCTCTGTCCACGATGCAGGTGGTCTTCCATCTCCAACGCGTATTTCGAAGTTCTGCGAGAGTTGGGCGTTCAGCAGCGAGGCGATGTCGACTGCTTCCGTGACGTGCCTTGGCCTTCCGTCAGCACCTCCGCGAAATGTAATGACGAAACCAGATCCCGCCTTTGCAGTAACCAGGTTGTCCAGCACCAGTCGGTCATACGCTTCGACAATGGTGTTTTTGGAAACGCCAAATTCTGCGGCGGCTTTTCTGATCGAAGGCAGACGGCTGCCTTCTGGCAAAGCACCGGAAAGTATCTGCACGCGCAATCGATTGGCTAACCCGCTGGCGAGCGTCGCTCCGCGTTCGCGGTCATAATGTGCAGGCGCCACGCAATGCCTCCTGGCGGGTACGGTGCCGGACAATTCTTTAATAGTGTACCTCGGCTTTACAGTAACAAGATGAGCTCTAACGGTTCAATGGCAAGCTCGCACAGCAGGAGCCGCCTCCAATCCAGATAACCGGGTGCGCATATGGCCGCGCCAGCTACGTGGACCCTCGGTCTCTCGGAAGGGTACAGTTACGGACAATATTTTGGAATTGTCCCTTTTGATCGCAGTGCGATGGTGCCTAACGTCGCGGCAATCGAAAAACTCTCGATGGGAGGCGCGGCGATGGCCGGAGTGGAAGAACAGCCCAGAAATATCAACTCGCGTTTGGAAAACCTGCGCAACCTCGCGCCCGCCGAGAGGATGGGGCGCGTTGCCAAAGCGACATCGCTGGGTGACGCCGAGAGAGCCGCCTTCAACGCCGGCGCACTGCCGATCGCGCTCGCCAATGGCATGATCGAGAACGTCATCGGTACGTTCGAATTGCCGATCGGCATCGCCACCAATTTCGCCGTGAACGGTCGTGACTATCTCGTTCCGATGGCGATCGAAGAGCCTTCGGTGGTCGCAGCGGCGTCGTATATGGCGCGGATAGTCCGCAAATGCGGTGGCTTCCAGACGTCGAGTTCTGCGCCAATGATGCGGGCGCAGGTGCAGGTGCTGGGTGTGACCGATGTGTACGGCGCTCGCGCAAGGGTGTTGAAGGAGCGCACAGCGATCATCGCTGCAGCCAATAGCAGAGACAAGGTTCTGATTTCGCTTGGGGGCGGATGTCGCGACATTGAAGTTCATGTCTTTGAGCACACCCCAGTGGGACCGATGCTCGCCGTACATCTCATCGTCGATGTTCGCGACGCGATGGGAGCCAACACGGTCAATACGATGGCGGAGACGGTTGCTCCGATCATCGAAAAGATCACGGGCGGCACGGTCCGCCTCCGTATTCTTTCGAACTACGCGGATCTGCGCATCGCCCGAGCCATGGTGTCCGTGACATCAGATGCGCTCCAGACCGACGAGTACAGCGGCGAGCGTGTCGCACGAGGCATCGTCGAGGCTTGTGCGTTCGCGATCGTCGATCCCTACCGGGCAGCAACACACAACAAAGGCATCATGAACGGCATCGATCCGGTTGTTGTGGCCACCGGCAATGACTGGCGGGCGATCGAGGCCGGTGCCCATGTCTGGGCAGCCCGGTCCGGCCGCTATACGTCGCTTTCCAACTGGGAGCTTGACGGCAATGGCAATCTCGTCGGCACGCTCGAAATGCCGATGGCGCTCGGCCTGGTGGGCGGCGCCACCAAGACCCATCCTGCCGCTCGGGCCGCGTTAAAGATACTGGGCGTTCAGAGTGCTCAGGAGCTGGCGGAGGTCACCGTCGCCGTCGGGCTGGCTCAGAACATGGGGGCCCTTCGAGCGCTCGCGACTGAAGGAATCCAGAAGGGGCACATGGCGCTTCACGCCAGAAACATCGCGATCGTTGCCGGAGCTGCCGGCGATGAGATCGAGAAGGTCGCCGCCGCGCTTGCAGCCGATCACGATGTTCGTGTCGACCGCGCCAAGGACGTTCTCGAGAAGCTGCGTTCGTAAAACGTTAAAACCATGCACGCCACTTTGTGCAGGCATTATGCCGCCTCGACGAGCGGGCATGAAAATGTACCTTCGGTGCTCACGCTCTTGAACGAAAATCACTCGCCATGTCGGCGGGAATTTCGTAAGGGATGGGAGGATAACGTGAACAAGGAAGAAAAGATTGGTAGAGCCGAGGAGCGCAGCGGCCCTCTCAAGAACGTAATGGTCCTCGATATAACGCGTGTCGTTGCTGGTCCATTCTGCTCGATGTTGTTCGCAGACCTGGGTGCCACCGTGATCAAGGTAGAGCACCCCGGCGAGCCGGACTATGCGCGGACATTCCCACCGTTCGTTGGCGCGGACGATGAGCAGCTCAGCGCCTTCTTCACGCAATTCAACCGCAACAAGCTGGGAATCACGCTCAATCTCAAATCCGATGACGGCAAGGCATTGCTGAAGAAGCTGGTCCGCAAGGCCGACATCCTTGTCGAGAACTTCCGTCCTGGCACGATGGACAAGCTTGGCCTCGGTTATGACGTCCTGCGGGAGGTCAATCCCAAGCTCATTTACACCGCTATCAGCGGTTTCGGCCGCACAGGCCCCAACTCGTCCAAGCCTGCTTATGACAACACAGGTCAAGCGGCAGGGGGACTGTGGTCCATGAACGGCTACGCCGACATGCCCCCGGTCCGCGTCGGCACGATCATCGGAGATCTCGCCGCCTCGCTCTATGCCGCCATTGGAACGTTGGCGGCGCTGCGCGAGGCCGAGACAACCGGCGTCGGCCAGGTTGTCGATGTCTCTCAGCAGGATTCCGTCCTGACATTGACCGAGAATGCAGTGGTCCGATACACGGCCCAGAAAGAAGTCGCCTCGCCACTGGGCAACGATCATCCATTTGTCCGACCCTATGGCCAATTTGCCTGTAAGGACGGCTACGTCTTCTTCGGTGGCTATACCGACAAGTTCTGGGCGATCACCTGTACCCTGTTCGGCGAACCGGAGCAGGCCACCGATCCGGAAATCGATACGATGGAGAAGCGGTTCGATCGGGTCGTGGCAGAAACCAAAGTCAAGCCGCTGCTGGAGCGTTGGTTCAGTCGCTACACCAAGGCCGAGCTCGAGGCGATGGCGGGCGACAAGATCCCGCTCAGCGCGATCAAGACCATCGCCGAAGTTGTCGAAGATCCGCATATCGCGGCTCGCAACATGATCGTCAACGTCCCGATCGCGGGGAAGCTGATCGGGATGTTCGGTCTCCCGATAAAGCTGTCCGGGACGAAACAGACATCATTCGAGAAAGCGCCGCTGCCTGGCGAACACAACGCGGACGTTCTCTCCCGGTTGGCGGATGTAACGCCTGCCGAGCTGGAGCGTCTCAGGGCGTCGGGAGCGGTCTGATGTCGATCGATTTTATCAAGGACGGAAGCGTTGCGACGGTCCGAATCAACCGGCCCGACAAGCTGAACGCGCTGACCCTGGCCATGTATGATGATCTCGGGCGCGCATTCTTCGAAATCAAAGCTGATGACGAGGTTCGGTCAGTCGTGCTGACGGGGGCAGGCGACCGGGCATTTTGCGTCGGCGCCGATCTCACGGAGTCCATTCCGGCACTTGCCGCCGACAAATTTGACATCTCGGCCTGGGATCCGGCCCACATCAAATTTCCCGGCTTCTACAAACCGGTCGTCAGCGCTGTTCGTGGCCTCTGCATGGGCGGCGGCTTCGAGATCATGCTGGCGACGGACATTCGCGTCGCCGCGCGTGGTGCGGTCTTTCAGTTACCCGAGCCGAAGCACGGCTTCGTGCCGGCCGGCGGCACGCTCGTGCGTCTGGTCAGGCAGATTGGCTACGCGCATGCCATGGAGATCATGCTGACTGCCGAGCGCTTTTCCGCAGACGACATGCTCGCCAAAGGCGTCGTTAACCGCGTCGTCGATGCGGATCAGGTCGAACCGCTCGCCTACGAGCTCGCTGCGAAAATCGCCGCGCTGAGCCCGACCGCGATCCAGACGATCAAGGAAGCCGCACTGACGCTTCAGGATGTTCCGTTTGCGGAAGCATTTCGCCTTGAGGCTGCGCTCGGTCAGCGCACTTTCACGAGCGAGGAGGCCAAGCGGGGTCTGGCCACGTTCGCGAACAGAGGAACCGGGAGGTGATGATGCAACCGGTCGCCTCGGAAGACCGTGGGGCAGCACCAAGAAGATTTCATTGAGATAGGCGCATTGAGCCAATCGATATCTTGAAAGGTCGAGGAAATGAGACAATCCGAATTCGGTTTGCGTTGCTTTGCGACAGCGGTTGCCGGCCTATTGCTTTCCACAGCCTGCGCCGCTGCGCAAAACGAAAAGATTTCGGATGGCGTTGTCCGCATCGGGCTCATTGAGGATATGTCGGGCGTCTACGCCGATATTACTGGCAAGGGAGCGGTCACTGCCGCGCAGATGGCGGTTGAGGATTTCGGCGGCAAGGTGCTTGGCCTGCCTGTCGAAGTCGTGTCCGCAGATCATCAGAACAAGCCTGACATCGGCGCCACCATAGCACGCAAATGGTTCGACACGGATAAGGTAGATGCAATCCTCGACGTTGCATCCTCGTCGCCTGCCTTGGCCGTCCTTGAGATCGCTAAAGAGAAGAAAAGGATCATTACGCTCAGCTCGCCGGGGTCAACCAGAATCACCAATGAAGTCTGCGGACCCTACGTGGTTCATTGGGCCTATGACACGTTCGCGATCGCCAACAGTACGGGAAAGGCGCTCGTCAGTCAGGGATTCGATACTTGGTATTTCGTGACGGCCGACTATGCGTTTGGCCAGGGCCTCGCAAAGGATACGGGCGACGTCGTCACGAATCTGGGTGGCCGTGTTGTGGGGAGCACAAAACATCCGGTAGGAACGGCCGATTTCGCATCTGTCTTGCTCGCGGCGCAGGGGACGAACGCGAAGGTCGTCGCGCTTGCCAACGCGGGCGGCGACACCATCAATTCGATCAAGCAGGCGGCGGAGTTTGGTTTGACTGCAGGCGGCCAGAAGCTCGCGGCACTGGCTGGTTTCATTAATGACGTTCACGGGCTCGGATTAAAGGAAGCGCAGGGGCTGACGATTACCGAAGCGTCGTATTGGGACATGAACGACGAGACGCGGAAGTGGGCGCAACGCTTTCACGCGACGATGAACGCCATGCCAAATATGCTTCAGACCGGCACGTATTCATCGGTCCTGCACTATCTGAAAGCCGTTCAGGCCGCGGGCACAGACCGAACCGACGACGTGATGCAAAAAATGCGGGAGTTGCCGGTCAATGACGTCTTCTACAAGAATGGAAAAATTCGAGAGGATGGCCGAATGGTTCATGACATGTATCTGTTCGAGGTAAAGAAGCCTCAAGAGTCCAAGGGGCCGTGGGACTACTATAAATTGCTTGCCACAATACCTGCCGATCAGGCATTTCAACCATTGGCTCACTCGAGATGTCCGTTGATCAAGAAGTAGGGGTGGGCGCCGCTGGAAGATGACCGTTCCTGCTGCGGTCCAAACCCACACATTGCTTTCGGAATAAGGCCGACAGCAGTGCGCCTCTCATCGGCGTCGAAGGCTCGGTGCCGTTCGCCGGAAACGGGTCGTTCGATTATCTCGGCGATGTCGCCTTGCTGTTCGGCAGGCAGGAGCAGGTCGTGACGGCGACGGGGGGTGGCCATCGCCAGCGATGCGGCGCTCATCGAGGCGGGCCTCGGCGCTCGGCGCCAACACCTCGCCCTCGATCTTCTATGCCGGCCAGCTTGCCGAGACCGACACCAACAACATGCTCAAGGGACGCTTCACGCTGAGGGTCTGAGAGACCGATCTGGACCCGCGTGCGACATCGCAAGTACCCACGCACTGCTTGATACAATCAGGTAGAATAAGGCTCGTCTGCCGGGTCGGGGCCTTGTGTCGAGATCATGAGGAGGTCAGTCCATGAAGATCGAACGCACTACATTCGGCACCATCACGATTGACGGAGAGACCTATGAACACGACGTGATCATTCGTCTGTCCGGCGAAGTGGCAAGGCGGAAGAAGAAGCTGTCGAAGAAGTACTACGGCACCTCGCATGTCCTCTCGAAGGACGAAGCGAAGTTCGTCTTCGAGAAGGGATGTGAGCAGCTCATTCTGGGCTCGGGCCAGTTCGGCAATGTGCATCTATCGCCGGAAGCTGAGGCGTATTTTGCGAGAAAGGGCTGCACGGTCCTGCTGCAGCCGACGCCCAAGGCGATTGACACGTTCAACAGCTCGCATGCGAAGAAGATCGGCCTTTTTCACGTGACCTGCTGAATCGGGCCAGGCCGCCGACCGCGCTGCGGATGAGCATAAGTCCGAGAGCGCATCGATTCACCCCCGTACGTGCCGACCGGCGGCGGAAACGACCGTCGCCTGGGTCCGCAGGTCCTGATCAATGTCCGCACTGACGTGAGCAGAGCCGACCCCGAGAGTCGGCTTGCGGTCAAAGCGCGACTTGGCGTGGAGGACGGCTCCTGGCGTGAACCAGACATCTGGTCGGACCCGCGAGTCTGAGAAGGGCCAATTGCAGACATGGCGACGGGGTTGTCGAGGTCAATCGGATACTTGCAATGCCCAGCCCTCCAACTGCGCACGGCCTTCGTCGGCGCGTCGAGCGGCCCAGGAACGGGGACGCATTCGCCAGCTTCTCCTTAAACATTGATTGCGCATAGAAACCGGACGAGAGGGCCTGCGCCCGCCTAGAGGCAGATTTCAGTGGTCTCTCCGGCGGGTCGTCTGCCTTTTGGCCACCGGCTCTCTTTCAAGACCGGCGAGGAGGTTGGCGGCAACTACGAGGTCGCGTGTTGCGAACCCCTCGCGGAACGCGTCATAAACACCGCGCAGGATCTTGCGCGCCTCCGCAATCCGAGCCTGATCCCGCAGATGGGTGGCAAGATCAACTGCCGCGCGCAGCTGCCAGGACAACGCGCCGATTTTGCCGGCGAACCTGATAGCTTCGAGGAGCAGCGCCTCTGCATCGCAGCTTCGACCCTTGGCAATATGGATGGCGGCCTGGACACGCTTAATCTCTGGGAGGCACCATCCTTCGCTCACTGTGTGTGCAAAATCGAGCGCTGACTCGATTGTCGCTTCGGCCTCACCAAGCCGTCCGCGATGAAGGAGCGCGTCTGCAAGGACACTTTGGTAGTACGGCAACCGAGCAAGGTAATTGGCATTTTTAAACCCCTCGATGGCACGTTCGAGGCCATCAATTGCACCGTCTGAAGGTCCGCTTTGCGAATAGGCCAGCGCTGCACGATAGAAGTCCGCAATCGGACGGCGGGTGGTCAGGCCCTGCCGCGCGACATGTTCCGAGAGCAAATCAATGGTTTTGCCGCACTGCTCGTAGAGCCCACTCCAATAGAAGACGGGACACGCATAGGTGAGAGCGTTATTAAGCGATAGGTGATGGTGCGCGGGGCGCGCGCGCTCGTACGCGACTATCGCCGTTCGCGCGGCAGCATCCGGGGAACCAGTTAACCACTGCACCTGCGACAGGGCGCATTCCAGAAGAACGACGATATCCGCCAAGTACCGCACACTATAGGAGCCGTTAAAATATCGCACATCGCGCTGCTCAAGGGCTTGGAGTCGTCGCAGAGCGTCCGGCAGACGGCCGAGAAATAGCTCGGCTATGCCCAAATGCACTTCCCCCTCCGGAAGAATGGAGGGATCATCTGCACTGGCAACCGAGGCGAAGGTCTCGATCGTGCGCATCCCAGCGCCGTATTGGGCCGTGAAAAGCTCAAACGCTGCGATCAGCATCAGGCTTCGATGGCGATAGTCGGTATCCCCAATGTCGTTGGCGATCTCCCATGCCCGTCGCAATGCTTCCAGCGCCTCTGGTTTGAGGCCTCTGGTGATCATGGTCGAGGCACCAAGCCACAGTTTGAACTTCATCTCGAAGGCCGTGCCCAGAAGTCCCTCCGACTCGAGCTCGTCGACCGCACGTGCCACATGGCCGTGGCATTCTTCGATGAGCGAGAAGTGATTCCAGAGAAGGAGCCCGGCGGCAGTCAGGCGTATCCTCAGCGCTCGGTTCGACGCGTCCCGAACACTCCATGCGAGTGCAGCACGCAGGTCGTCGACGACGTAGCCATAGGCGGCAGCCCATTCGCGAGCTGGGCGCAGCGACCACTCACTGCCAGCCAGCTCGAGCACCGCGCAAATATGCTCGGCATGGCGTCGGCGTACCGCCTGGTCCTCTTGGGTGGCACGAAGGCGCTCAACGCAATAGCCGCGAGTGGTCTCCAACAAACGGTAGCTGACAACTTGCCCGCTTG
This sequence comes from Bradyrhizobium sp. Ses1, assembly GCF_059512365.1. Lineage (NCBI taxonomy): Bacteria > Pseudomonadati > Pseudomonadota > Alphaproteobacteria > Hyphomicrobiales > Nitrobacteraceae > Bradyrhizobium > Bradyrhizobium sp. Ses1. The sequence continues at coordinate 7,477 of NZ_JCAMOQ010000020.1, read as the reverse complement.
CGTCCATCGCCAGTAGAGACTTCGCGACCAGCTGCGCTAGTAGATCCACAAGCTCGGGAGGGCTGCGCCCAGATACGGCCGCCGCCCCCTCGACGTTGAAAGCGCCAGCAAACACAGAGATGGCCCGCAGCACGGCGGCCTCGCCCGGCGACAGAAGGCTGTAACTCCAGTCGAGCGTTGCGAGGAGGGATTGCTGCCTCGCGGGGGCTCCCGGAGGCCCGAACGTGAGCAGCCGGAGACTGTCATCGAGCATCTGCAGGATTCGCTCCGGAGCGAACGCCGACGTCTGGGTCGCAGCAAGCTCAATCGCGAGTGCGTTGCCGTCGAGGCGCCGACAGATCTCTACCACGGCCGGCGCATCGGAATCGGTGAGCGTGTATCCGGCGCGTTCTGATGCCCGCGTCGCGAACAGATCGATTGCAGGGTAAGTACGCGCCTCGTCGACTGTGGGTCGGTCGCGGGGATCGCATTTCAACCCACGGAGGCGATGCACAAGCTCATCGCGTATCCGCAGCGGCTCACGGCTTGTGACGAGGATTTGCACGTGTTCAAGGTGCTTTGCGAGCCGGTCCACGGTGGCCGCCACGTCCGGAAGCATATGCTCGCAATTGTCGAACACGAGCAACTTTTGTTGCGTCCTCAAGGCGTTAACAACAGCGGCCAATGGATCTCCGCCGGTCAGGCCGATGCCAAGGCCGGCCGTAATCACCGCGGGAATGAATTGCGCGTCGCCTATGGTGCCGAGGTCGATGAACGCGGCACCATCGGCCAACGTTCGCGCCAGTGCATGTGCTGCTGTGACGGCCAGCGTCGTCTTGCCGATGCCGCCCGCCCCTACGATCGAGACCACTCGCGACGCCTCCAAGTCGCGCAGAACTGCCTCGATCTCGTCGGCCCGCCCCAAAATCCGCGTCATTTCGCTAGGCAAATTGAGACCCGGCGCGGCCGTCGGCGCAGGTAGCAGCACTTGGGTTGTTGGACCGCTCGCTTGGACGGCCCCCACGAAACGATAGCCGCGTCGCGTAACGGTGGCGATATACTCAGCCGCAACCGCGCCCTCTCCGAGTGCACGCCGCAAGGCCGCCATGTTCACCTTGAGGTTGCTCTCGTCGACCGTGAGGTCCGGCCAAGCGCGTGCGATCAGCTCCCCCTTGCTCACCAACTCGCCTGGGCGCTCAATAAGTGCGGTCAAGAGGTCGAGTGCGCGACCGCCAATGCGAACTGGCTGCTCATCCTTGAGCAGCAGCTGCCGCTCCGGAAATAGTACGAACGGCCCAAACGCGAAGGAGCGCGCGGCCCCCTCCAATGAATCGTCCTTCATAGTTTGCCTCTGCAAAGACAAGAAGGGCACTTTGGCAAGCCGGCAACCTCCCGTGCATGGCCTCGCGGTGGGGCGCATTTGGGGTTTCAGAAGAGAGAAGCCGGCAGCCGATGCCAACTCTATTTTACTTTTTTTACCGGGAGGGCGTTCGGGAGCCAAGCGGAATGGTCCGATGGAAACGTGAAATTCTCTCGACGCCGTCCTCTTTGCAGTGTCTCCGCGGTAGCCCGCATTCATCACTGGCCCTGAAATATACGCGTCACAAGCCTGCTGAACGCAGCAATTTTGAAAAAGCACGGTCGCTGCGAGCATCTTGTCGCAGGATCAAAACCGTTTCTTCAGCTTCGCGGGTCATCCCACGAGCGGCGGATTTTTACCTGATTTAACTAGCCTGCGCCGCCCGCCGGACTACAGTCGCGGGACGGGTCGATCGAAAGTTTCGCAGCGTTTCATCCTTCCAAGGATATCGCAATGAAACACCTGATCTTGGGAGCACTTCTCTCCATGGCCGCCAGCTTTCCGTCCTCCGCGCAGACGCAAGAGAGCAAGCCCGTCTCGATCGTTCTCGTACACGGCGCCTTCGTCGACGGCTCGGGCTGGAAGGCTGTCTACGACATTCTTACCAGGGACGGTTATGAAGTTCTGGTCGTCCAGAACTCGACTGCAACGCTCGACGGTGATGTCGAGGCAACGCGGGAGGTCATACGCAAGGCGAGAAAGCCGGTCATTCTGGTGGGCCACTCCTATGGTGGCGCCGTCATCACCGAAGCCGGAAGCGATCCTAAGGTTCGCAAGCTTGCCTATATTGCCGCTTTCGCGCCAGAAGTCGGAGAATCGGTCTACGAGCTCGCGACGCGTCCTACTCCAGGCGAAGCTGGAGCACCGTTGTTGCCGTCAAGCGGCGGCTTTCTTCTGGTTGATCCAGCGAAGTTTCCGAGCGCGTTTGCGCAGGACGTCGATACGTCCATCACCGCCTTCATGGCCGCAGCACAGGTTCCTTGGGGACTTAAAGCGGTCGAGCACAAGATCACTGGCGCAGCATGGAAAGACAAGCCTGTGCACTACATGCTGACCACACAAGATCACATGGTGCCGCCCAGCACACAGCGTTTTATGTCTTCGCGAGCGAAGGCGAAACTTACCGAGCTGGCAAGCGGTCATGCCGCGATGCTCTCCCACCCGCGGCAAGTTGCGGCCTTCATTGAAGGCGCAGCCGGGGAAGCAGATTAAATTTACCGACACCATAAAGGGCGATTCGAAAAGCGTGTCCTTTCCTCAGCGAGCCCGATCGATGTTGCTTGGGACGCGGCCGCGCAACGCCACGTTGGCGGCAGTAGAACGAAGCTAAGGCTCGGTGTCTTCGCAAGACCCAAGGGGAATATCATGACTCAACACGTGCTGTTTATCGTCAGCAACGCAGCGGTGATCGGTCCGCAGAATCGTAAGACGGGCTTCTTTTTCGCCGAGGTCGCGCACCCGTTCGATGTGCTTGACAAGGCAGGCATCGCCATTGAGTTCGCTTCTTTAAGGGGCGGATGGACGCCGTATGATGCCTACGACGAGAAAGATCCTGCTGAGAAGGCCTTCCTTGAAAGCAAAGCCTTTCGCCGCCTGAATCGTAGCCGAAAACTAGCTGAGGTGGATGCTGCGGATTTTGATGCCATCCTCGTGCCGGGCGGTCTTGGACCGATGGTCGACATCCAGCGTAACCCTATCGTTCAGAATGCAGTCGTGCGCGCCTGGAGTACGGGAAAGTTCGTCACTGCCGTTTGTCACGGTCCGTGCGCGCTTCTCGGGGTAGACCTTGGCGATGGCAAGCCGTTCGTGCAGGGCAAGAAGCTCACATCGTTCTCGAAGAAGGAAGAGTACGACTACGCACGCGAAGATGTTCCTTACGAGCTTGAAGATGCCCTGAGGGCAGAGGGCGCCGAATATACGTCCGTAGCAAACTGGCAACCTTACGTCGTCGTCGATGGACGCCTCATCACTGGCCAGAATCCTGCCTCGGCCGGGCTACTGGCCAAGGAACTGCTGGCAGCACTCAGAAAGTAGGCAGCCGAGCATCGCTTGGTTGGCCTCAAGGCAGCATTCACTCCGAAAAGGCCTGGTTGATGACAATGCCGTCAAAGATTACTGCCATTCTAGTTGCTCATCCGGGCAAGAGCGTTGAGCTTAGAGAACTGCTTATCGGTATGGCGCCGCATTGCAGGGCAGAACCCGGCAATCTGCGTTGGGATGTCTGGCGCGACAGTTCGAACGATCATCGTTACGTCCTTGATGAGCTTTACCGAGATGTCACGGCGATCGAAGCGCATCGGGCCTCGCAGCATTACCAAGCCTACTTGGCCAAGGTTCCCGAACTGGCCGAACGTACGGCAGTAATCGCGGAAGTCGTGGACGTGAGGTGATCGGTGTCATCGACATATTGGCGGTGCCGTCTGCCGCATCCAGCCTGCACGAGCACGTGGTCGCGAGAGGCATCGCGACGATTGCGCATGATCCCGCAAGATTAGGAAATATCTCTCAGCCGGTACCGCGGTGGCGGCGACCGGGCCGATAGGAGACATATCGACATGATCCAGCTTACCGTAAACGGGATCAAGCGCCAGGTCGACGTCGTACCTGAGATGCCTTTGCTCTGGGTGTTGCGCGACGAGCTCGGCATCACGAGCGCCAAATATGGCTGCGGGGTTGCGCAGTGCGGCGCCTGCACCGTTCAGATCGATGGCAAGGCGGTGCGATCCTGTCAAGCGCATATCGGCGAAGTAGCGGGCAAGTCCATCGTCACGCTCGAAGGCCTCGACAACAAGGACCAGCATCCCGTTCTGCAGGCCTGGATCGAGCATCAGGTGCCACAATGCGGCTACTGCCAGACCGGACAGATCATGCAGGCGATCTGGCTTCTTTCACGGATTTCAAAGCCGACCGATGAGCAGATTAATCAGGTGATGTCGGGCAATCTCTGCCGCTGCGGAACTTATCCGCGTATCCGCGCGGCGATCCACGCGGCTGCGGCCAAAAAGATGGCGGAGAAGTGAGATGCGTCAGGTTCAGGGCTTCTCCCGTCGCGCCTTCGTGTTCGGCTCCGCTGCAGTCGCCGGCGGTATCGCTTTCGGCGCCTACGGCGCTGCAGATGCGGCACCGCTAGGCGCTGGCGACAATCCATTGGCTGCTGGCCTCGGCCCTAACTCCGTGACCTTCAATCCGTGGGTCGAGATCAGTCCAGAGAAGATCACGCTCATCGCGCAGCACGCCGACATCGGCCAGGGCGTCGGCTCGGTGCAGCCGGTCATGATTGCCGAGGAGATGGACCTCGATCCCGGCCAGTTCGAAATCCGCTTCGCAGCGCCGAGCCCGGCGTACTTCAACACCGGTTTCAAGGAGGAGTTGGCTCCCTTCCTAGCCTCGGACAACAGCCCCGCGGCTGAAGCGGCACGCGCCGCAGCGCTCGAAAGTCTTCGCAAGTCGGGCCTGCAGATGACGGGCGGCTCGAGCGCAATTCCTGACACTTATGAGAAATTGCGCAAGGCCGGCGCCGTGGCCCGCGAGACGTTGAAGGCGGCTGCCGCCAAACGCTCGGGCGTGGCGGTTGCCGACATTCGCACCCAGTCGGGACATGTGATCCTCCCCAATGGCGAGAAATTGCCTATGTCGAGCTCGCCGCAGACGCCGCCAAGATTCCGCCGGTGCTTGAAGCGAAGCTGCGCGATCCCTCCGCCTGGCGTTTGCTGGGTAAGCCGATGATGCGCCTCGATGTGCGAGCCAAGGTGCTGGGGGAGCTGAAGTTCGGCATCGACATGAAGCTGGACGGCATGCTGTACGCAGCCGTCAAGCTGAACCCCAACAAAGGGCAGCCCCTGAAGTCATATGACGCGGCCAAGGCGCAGTCGATGCCCGGGGTGAAGAAGATCCTCGAGCTCAAGAATGGCGTTGCCGTCATTGCAACGAACAGTTGGTACGCGATGCAAGCCAGCAATGCCATCACATGCGAATGGGAGCCGTCAGCGTACCCGGCCGAGCAGGCCCAGCATTGGAAGGTGCTGGAATCCTCGTTCAGACCGGAATTCCTCGGTAAGGAATGGCGGACGATCGGTGACGTCGAATCAGGGTTGAATTCTGGCACGCGTGTCGAGGCTGAATATCGCGCGCCCTACGTCGCGCATCAACCTCTCGAACCGCTCAATGGTATCGGCCTCGTCACGGACAAGGGGATGGAGATTTGGGTCGGCCATCAAAGTCCGCAGGCGGTGCAGTATGTCGCGGCGACCACGATCGGGATCAAGCCGGAGGAGGTCACCTTCCACAATCAATGGACCGGCGGAAGCTTCGGGCACCGGCTCGAATTCGAAAACGTTCGAGTGCTTGCCGAGATTGCCAACCAGATGCGCGGGACGCCGATCAAGCTGATCTTCTCGCGCGAGGAGGATTTCCTTCAGGACATTCCGCGGCAGATCGCGATCGCCCGCCACAGGGGTAGCGTCGCCAAGGGCAAGATCGTCGCGGCGGATCTGCAACTAGCATCGACGGCGCCTTTCAAAGGGCTGTTAGAGCGCATGGGTGCGCCCTCGAAAGATCCCGATCCACAATTGGCCGCCGGTACGTGGAATGTCTATTACGACATTCCCAATTTTCGCGCGACAAGCTATGAGGCGCAGGGGCTATCCCCGTCTACGACGTGGCGCTCCGTGGGCGCATCCACAGCCGGCTTTTTTACTGAGAGCTTTATCGATGAATTGATCCACGCAGCCGGACTCGATCCTATGAAGGCCCGGATCGAGATGTGCGCGGTGCCGACCTATCGCAAGCTACTAGAGACCCTCGCGGAGATGTCGGATTGGAAGGGACCACTCGGTAACGGCAGAGGCCGCGGCGTCGCGTTTGTGGAATCTTTCGGGACACCGACCGCTGAGGTCGTTGAGGTAACGGCAACCGAGCGCGGCATCAGGATCGACAAGGTTTGGGTCGTGGCCGATGTCGGCAAGGTCGTGGACCCCGTCAATTTCGAGAATCAGGTGCAGGGCGGCGTCATCTGGGGGCTCGGTCACGCCATCAATTGCGAGCTTACATACGCCAACGGTGCGGTGCAGCAGACCAATTACAACCACCACGAAGCTATGCGCATGTACCAATGTCCGGTGATTGAAGTGCGCGGACTTGAGAACGATCCGAAAGTACGAGGCGTCGGCGAGCCGCCGGTTCCTCCTGCCGCACCGGCGCTCGCGAATGCGATCTTTGCAGCAACAGGGAAGCGCATCCGCGAAATGCCTTTCAACAAGTTCATCGATTTTGTGTGAGGATCGGCAATGAAAACGTCTTCGCTGGCGCTGGCCGTCCTTGCCGCGATCGCTGTGGCAGCGCTGACTGGGATCGTTGCAGCCAGGGACGGGACCAACAAGGACTCGCTGCCAAGCAGCGTCAGCCGCGCCGAGGGCCTTGAGGCGTGGAAGCGGATCGAAGCCGTGGTAACACACCCACGCTGTGCCAATTGCCATGTCGACGCTAAGGCTATTCCCATATGGAGCCCAGCTGGCGAAACAGAGCCGCGCGTGCATGGCATGAACATCCACGGCGGCCCTAGCCGCGTTGGTGCCGAAGCGATTCCGTGCTCAACTTGTCACATGACGTCCACCCAGGCGAACGAGCCTGCGCCGTCCCCGCCACGCGCCGGCATCGACTGGCAGCTCGCACCGGTGGAATTCATCTGGTTCGGCAAGAGCGGCGTCGAGATTTGCGCGCAGCTGAAAGACCCCCAGCGGAATGGCGGTCGCGATGCTGCGGGCCTCGTAGCGCACTTGCGGCACGACGCATCGTTGAACGGCTTCATCCCCCGAGGTTGGGCTCCTGGAGAAGGCCGGTCGACGCCCCCGGGGAGCTTTGAGGAGCACGTCAAAGATATGGCAACGTGGGGCGCGGCCGGACAGCCATGTCCGAATTAGAACTGCACGACAAATCTGCGAATGAGGCGATCTTCGAATTGAGGTCTTCGGCTCTCTGAAAACGAGCCAATGTTGTCGAGAGAGATGCACAAGACCTAGGCAACTGTCGGCCCCCTTGGCCGCTGAGGTCAGCTTTGGGTCATAGGACTAAACCGCTCGCGCGGTAGGGAACCGGCTGGCAGCGGTGTCCAGACGATAGCGTAACAGGGCGTCCTGCCTT
>NZ_JCAMOQ010000019.1:0-155231 GCF_059512365.1 Bradyrhizobium sp. Ses1 | reverse complement strand
TTCTTGCCACCATCGCTGTGTTCAACGAACAAAACTTAGCGCCAGCGTCGGGGCGCCAGGACCACACGACTTCGCCGTCCGCTGATGTTGCGTTCGTCTTTCGCAACACCCGCGTCCACCGCATCTCACCGCAACGTTCGTGACGATCGCGACCCGCCCCTCATCTGCCGTGAGACGCGCGGAGTTAAATCACTGATTTGCCCGACGGCGGAAGCGGAATGTTTTTCGCTACAGGGCTGGACGGGGCAAATCAGGTTGAAATCGCAGGTGAATTTTTCTTCGTCATTCCGGGGCGATGCGACAGCGTCGAGCTATGATGTGCAATTGCACATCAGAGAATCCATTTCTCCGCTCGTGCATGCGGCTAGATGGATTCCGGGCTCGCGCTGCGCGCGCCCCGGAATGACGGAGAGTGAGGCGCGCGGCCTATCTTGAGACGCCGCTTGCAACGGCTCGCCGGGATTGGGCGAAGCCGAGGCAGCATCGAGCCATGACGCGCAATTGCGCGTCAGCGAATTGCATCACGAAAACCGGCGCACGGGCCGAGATGCAGACAAACGGATTTGATTCGTGCCCATCAAGCACTCCGCAGAATATCAGACGCTCCGCACAAGAAAAAGGAAACGACCGACGAGGAGCCGGCCATGCACAGGACACTCGATCCCACTCAAGACAGCAGGGCCCGAGAGCGGGCTCTCTCCCTGCCGCTGGAAGAGCTCGATCCCGCAGATCCCGAGCTGTTCCGCTCCAACACCCATTGGCCCTATTTCGATCGGCTGCGCAAAGAAGATCCGGTCCACTACACCAGCGACAGCATGTTCGGCCCGTATTGGTCCATCACCAGATACGAGGACATCATAGATGTTGAAGCCAATCATGCGGTGTTCTCCTCGGCCTCGGCGCTTGGCGGCATCACCCTGGTCGACGTGACACCCGACCTGCGCCGCGAGAGCTTCATCAGCATGGATCCTCCGCGCCATGCCGCTCAGCGCAAGACGATAGCTCCAGTATTCACGTCAACACATCTCGAACAGTTGGCAATCGGCATCCGTGAGCGCTCTGTCGAATGCTTCGACAATCTGCCGACCAGTGAGGTGTTCGACTGGGTCGGCCGGGTCTCGATCGAGCTGACCACGCAGATGCTGGCCGTCCTGTTTGATTTTCCCTTCGAGGATCGTCGAAAGCTGACGCGCTGGTCTGATCTGGCAACGACCATTCCGGGCCCCGGAGGTGTCGTTGCGACCGAGGACGAGCGGCAGGCTGAACTTGAAGAATGCGCGCGATATTTCAGCCGGCTCTGGGACGCGCGCATCAACCAGCCGCCGAAAAGCGATCTGTTGTCGCTGATGGCGCACAGCCCGGCCGCGCGCGACGTGGATCCGAAAAATTTCCTCGGTAATCTGCTGCTTTTGATCGTCGGTGGGAACGAGACTACTCGCAATACCTTGTCGGGCAGCATCTATGCGGTCAACCGGCATTGGGATCAGTATCAGAAGCTCAGGAAGAGCCCTGCCCTGATCGATAATTTCGTGCAGGAGGTGATCCGCTGGCAGACGCCAGTTGCCCATATGCGGCGGACGGCACTTTCCGACATCGAGTTCCGCGGCAAGCGGATCAGGAAGGGCGATAAAGTCGCGATGTGGTATGTCTCGGGCAACCGCGACGAAGAGGTCATCGAGAAGCCTTACGAGTTCATCATCGATCGGGAGCGACCGCGCCAGCATCTGTCGTTCGGCTTTGGTATTCACCGCTGCGTCGGGCTTAGGCTCGCCGAGCTGCAGCTCAAGATCATCTGGGAAGAAATCCTGAAGCGTTTCGAGCGTATAGAAGTGGTCGACGAACCGAGGCGAGTGTATTCGAATTTCGTCAATGGCTACGAGACCCTGCCTGTTCGGATTGCCAGATAGCGAACGCCGGAGTCCGCTCATGGCCCGAGGCGGTGAGTGGCTTTCAGGAACTCGCCGGCACGCTCGCCGATGACGACGCATGGGGCCATGGTATTGCCGGTCGTCACCCGCGGCAGGACCGATCCGTCGGCGATCCGCAAATGATCGAGACCGTAAACGCGCAAGTCGTGGTCGACCACCGACATGGCATCGCGCCCCATCTTGGCAGTGCAGGTTTGGTGCGAGTGGCTGACCGTCGCGTTACGGATGAACGTTTCCAGCCCGGAATCGTCGACCGGTCCCGGCACGAGTTCTCTTTTCATGAAAGGTCGCAAGGCCGGTGAATTGCCGATAGCCCTGCAGAACTCGACACAGGTCTTCAGCGCCTTCAGATCGGCGGGATCGTCGAGGCAGTTTGCATCGATCTCGACTGGGTCGTCTGGATTGGGTCCGGTCAGTCGGAGGCAGCCCCGGCTGGCGGTGCTCAGCACCGCATTTGTCAGTGACCAACTATCGGGCGGCAGCGGATCCTTGGCGGCCTGCGGACTGGCATAGGGTGCCTCGACCATGAGCGTCTGCAGGTCCGGCACCTCGAGCGCGGAGTCACTGCGCCAAAGTGCGGTCGCTTCCGTCAAATTGTTGCGGCGTTCAATAGGCCCACACGACTCCCAGACGCATGGTGCCATGAAGTGATCCTGGAAGTTCTGGCCAACGCCGGGCAGATGCTGGACAAGAGGAATGCCGAAGCGTTTCAGCTCGGCCTCATCGCCGATACCGGACTGCATGAGCAGCTTGGGCGTGTGAATGGCGCCCAGCGACAGCACGACTTCGCCAGCACCGATGCGACGCATCTTGCCCTCATACGCGACCTCCACGCCGGTCACTCGCTTGCCGGCCAACGTTAGACGAGTGACGAGTGCGCCTGTCAGGACCGTGAGATTTGAACGATCCATGATAGGATAGACATAGGAACGGAAGATGGATTGCCGTCGGCCATCGCGGACGCACAGGTTGGTGAGGGCGGCGCCTCCATGGCCCTCCATCATCACGCCGTTCTGGTCATCGAACGTCGGAACGCCGGCGGTGGCAAAGGCCTCGATCATCGCGGCGGCGAGAGGATGCGGATCAGGCGCCGGTTGCACGAAGACCATCCCCCCGGAGCCGCGGCGGGCTGCATCCGGTGCGCCGTGCCAGTCCTCGATGCGCCGATAGATCTGCAGCACGGATTGATAGTTCCAGCCGTCATCACCGGCTTCCGCCGCGAAGCCATCCCAATCCGCTTTGTGGCCGCGCGACCAAACCATCACGTTGATACTGGATCCGCCACCGAGCACCTTGCCCATGGACATGGGAATGGCGCGATCGTTCAGCCGAGGATTTGGCATCGCGTTGAAGGACCAGTCGTGTTCGCCACGGCGAAGGGCGGGCCAACGCGACGCGCTCATGATGTCAGGCACGTCATCGCTGCCGCCGGCTTCGAGCAGGAGAACGCTGACGTCGGCATTTTCCGCCAAACGCCGCGCCACTACTGAACCCGATGACCCCGACCCGCAAATGATGAAGTCATAGTGGGACTTCAACTCAGCTCTCAGCTTCTGCTGATTGGCCTGAACACGAGCGGCAAGGTCGTCGGCCATGATCTTCCTCTTGCACGATCGCCGTCGTGGGGCGGCGCTTGCCTGATCTTCCTCGGCGAATTCTATCAGGAGTCCGAAGCGCCGCTGTTATCGATGAGCGGCATCACCGAAGTGTGTCCCGCCCAGGCAAAGGTTACAGCCGCAACACTTGGCGTCTGAGGACGCGAGAATCACGGGGTGGGTTGGTCGAGCCACACGCATCGTAACTTCCACGCGTGAGAGTGATGGCGTAACGCACGGGTGAGAGGCGCAACGGATGGCGGATTACGTTTTTTGGCTGCACTCGTTGAAGCGACGGAGAACGGGACGCTGGATCATGAACCGATTAGACGGAATCGGATCATGATCTCATCTTTGTTCAAGCATGAGTTCCGTGCAAACGGTTCCCGTTTGTCGGATGCGGAGCGCTCGCCGCTTTAACAAGTTGTAAACTTCTCCCGATCAATTTGACGGACTTCGCCCACATAGCAAGGAGCTCCAAATGTTGCGCCGCGAGCGTAAAGAGTTGGAACAAAAGCTTGCGCAAACCCGAAGGCTGGCACAGGAACCGACCGATCTGTTTACGCGCGAACGGTTGGCGGAGCTTATCGAGGACTTGGAGTTTCAGTTGGAGGCCGGTCGCGTCGCCGCCTAGGCTCGCGTATCGGAGCGATCTTCCGTCCGCAGATGATGCGCTCATCGGTGGCGAAAGCGTTTACCGTATTTCTCAGTCGGCTGCCGTGACGATGTAGTCGGCGAATTGTACGTGGCTATCGGCCTTTGACCACAGGCCGACGCGACCCGAGACGGGCTGCGCCAATGTGTGCTCGAGATAGAGCTTGCCATCGAGATAGCCCTCGACCTTTGTACCGATGATGCGAACCTTGAGGTCGTGCCATTGGCGCGTGGCGGTCGGCGTGTTGCGCACCCATTTGACCGACGAGCGCTTGCCGTTCTCGAACTTCCAGAGCACGAGGTTGTTTTCCAGACAATTGGCGCGGACGGTCAGGTAATTGCCGTTCGGCTTCAGGTTGAACAGGATTCCGGCACCCTGATCGATGCGGCCGGACAATCCCTGGAAGCGCACGGTGATCTCGCCGTTGGTGAAGTTTTCGATGTTGGGCGCGATCACGTAGGGGAAGTAGGCATAGGCCTGGACCCGATCGAGGAATTCGGCGTAGCGCTCGCCATACAGCGCGCGCGCCTTGTCGGCGATCCCGGCAGACGATTGTCCCTCCTTCCACTGCCGGCCGTCCACCGCAAGCACCTTCTTGCCGCTATCGCTCTCGATGTGCCAGATGCCGACGACCGGCACGAGCGATTTCGGCTCAGTGCCCACGGTTTCGTCGACAAAGTCGATTTTTGTCGGCTGCCCGGCGAGTGCCGGCAGCGCCAGCGCTGCGAGAACCATCGCAGCAGCGATGGGCTTGATGCTTCCTCCTGCGGTCATGATTGGGCTCCTTTGCAGGTGAACAGGGATTTGGCCGGCGGGCGCCGGCTCCACCACCAGGCGCCCGCGATCAACAGCGGCAGTCCGCCGACGAACCAGAACAGTGCAGCATCTGCCGTGGCGACCAGCGGATAGCCCGGATATTCGTCACTGGGTGCGGGCGCGAGCGGTTGCTTGCCGGCGAGGGAATACAGCAGCGGCAGGACTTCGCGCGGACTGGTCGAGCGGCTGACATCCGATCGGGCGCCGTATGAGTATTCGATTTCGCCATAAGCATCATTGGCCGGTTGGCTGGCGGCATCGCGATGGCTGCCGGCGACAATGATCGAGACGTTCGGCATCGCGCGATCGAGCTTTGCCAGCACGTTGCGTTGCAGATCGGCGTAGCGTGGATCCTCGGGGGCGAGATTCACCTTGATGATCAGAGGCAGTCGGAGCGTGGCGAGCAGCCGCTGATCGGCAGCCGGGAAGGAGTTTCGCCGGTCCTCGGTGACATCGACCGATTGCCTAATCTGCGTCGCCAGACCGAGCGCCAGCAAGATGGCGAGCACGCATGGGGCAGAACGCATGCACTTGGTTTGCGTTGGGACGCCGGGCGGCAACCAGATGGACGCGAGGGCGGACAGGCCTGCGATTGCGCCGGTCACGCCGAGCACCAGCCCGGCGGAGAGCAAGCCTTGTTCGAACGGGCGCAGCGCCTGCGTCAGTGATAGTTGCGCGACAAAGGCCGCGAGGCCGGAATGGCCGGCGAGGGTGAAGTCGAGCACCCATGATCCGATCGTCACTGCCAGCGCGATGATGGCTGAAGTGGCCGCGCTATCGGCAATGGTCGCGGCGAATAATGCAATCGCGCCCACGAGCAGGCCGTAGAGCAGATGGCCGAACAAGAGGTTCACGGTCTCGGACGCCGCAAGATGCCCGCCCAGCATCGCCCAGATCGCGAGTGCTGAAAGGGCGGGAATGCTTACCAGAATCCAGGCCGCGAGCACGGCGGCGAGCTTGGCAAGAATGAGCGTCGAGGATCGATAGGGCAACTGGACCAACAGGCGCAGCGCGCCCGATTCCTTTTCCTGGCCCAGCGCGCGGATCGCCACGAATGGGAACAGCAGCGTGACCGCGACGTAGAACGCGCCGAATGTCGGCACCAGGACGCCGTCGAGCGGCGACAGGCTTGCCGCCAGTACCGGAGATTGCTGCGCCGACGCGCTCGCTTCGCCATAGAGCGAGACGGCTTGAACGAAGCTGTAGCCGATCAATGGACAGACCAGGAGCAGCATCGTCCAGAGCGCCCGGCCGCAGACAATCTCGGCCAATTCCTTTGCAAGCAGCGGAGCAAGCGGCGCCTCGCGAGCGAGATGTGGTTCAGGTGAGCGCAAGAAAAATCTCCTCCAGCGAGCCGTTCGCCAGCGCGGTTATCGCGCGCAATTCGCCGAGAGTGCCGATACCGCGTACCTTTCCTCCGGCGAGGAGCAGAAAGCGGTCGCAGGCACGCTCGGCATCCGCGAGCTGGTGGATGGCGAGGATGAAGGTGCGTCCCCGCGCCGCTTCCTGGCGGATCACGTCGATGATGGTGCGCGTCTGCCTGATGTCGAAGCCATCGAACGGTTCGTCCATCACCAGCACGTCATGCGGGGTCAGCAGACCGAGCCCGAGCAGCAGCCGGCGGTTGTAGCCCTTGGACAGCGCATGCACGCGCTTGCCGAGGGCCGGCGTCAATCCGACGGCAGCGATCGTTGCGGCCGTCTGCGCTGCCGTTCGCTTGTAGACCTGCGCAAAGAAAGTCATGACGTCGATCGCGAACCGGTCCTGATAGGGCCGTATGCCATCGGGCAGATAGAACAGCGCTTCCTTTCTCCGCGGTGGGGGCAATTCCTCGCCGCACCAGAAAACAGTGCCTTGCTCCGTCGCGAGCAAGCCCACAAGCGATTCCAGCAAGGTCGTCTTCCCGGCCCCGTTCGGACCGACAATGCCGAGGATTTCACCGGCCGCGACGGAAAATGAGACATGCGCGACCGCCGCCTCCTGGCCGTACCGCTTAACGAGGTCTTCCACGCGAAGGAGCTCGCGGGACGTATCGTGAGCAGTAGCAGCCGCGGAGATCATGGACCCGGCCCAATCGCGGCGGGCGTACCCATGGGCGGCCCTCTCACTTCTGCGCCACCGCCGTTTTATCGAGCGCGGCGCGGATGCCTCGGGCGAGCTTTTGCGCGTCGTCGTTGGCCCAGAAATGGATGAAGAACATCCGCGGCTGCTCGTCGAGCATGTGGCTGTGGATCGCGGTCACCTCGATGTCGCCGGCGCGCAGGGCTCGGATCAGCGGATTGACCTCGTCGCCGGTGACGAGGAAGTCGCCCGTGATGGCGGCTTTGCCGCCGCCGGTCGGCTGGAAGTTGATGCCGTTGGCACCGCCCATCGCGGGGGTGACCGTCATGCCTGCTTCGGTCGCCGGCTCGCGGCGCGGGATCGTGAACTGATCGACGCCGCCGGTGACGTTCCCTTTGGCGTGCATGATCTCGTCGAGCTTCGCGGTGTCGAGGTCGACGGTGGGGGCAGGGCCGGCTGATGTCGCCGGCGGTTCGAACGGCGTCTTGCTGCCGGTCGACAGCGCCTCGTGGATCGCGCTAGCCAGCTTCACCGGATCGCCATGTCCGGCGACATGCATGTAGAACGTTGCCGGCGAGGCGCGCAGGATGTGGTTGTGGACCGCCGTGATGTCCAGTCCGCTGTTCAAGAGCTTCGTCATGACTGGCGTGATCTCGGATTCGAGCAGGACGAGATCGCCCATCACCATCGCCTGACCATCCATGGGAGTGAAGGCCACCCAGCCGCCGAGCGCGAGCGCGGGCTTGATCGTCACGCCGTCGAGCGTGACATGCAGATCGGACCGCGGCAGGCCATAGCGATGGGCCTCTCCGCTGACGGTAGCGGTCTTGCCGAGCGCTGTATCCACCTTTTTCCAATCGATCGACTGCGCGTGAGCTTCCGAGATGAACGGCTCCGCAAAGATGTTCCAATCGACGGACTGCGCCGATGCGAGGCTCGGTAACAGCAAGGCCGCGGCGATGGCGGCAAAACGAGGTTTCATGGTCATGGGGATTGGCTCCTCTTGTTGGCGTTCCTGTAGTCGAGATGCTTGTGCTTGCGACCGCGGCGCGCGGCCCTACCGCCGTTCCTTGATTTGACCGCTGCTGTCGACGACGATCTGGACCTCCTTGCCGTCTTTGACGGCCTTCACGACGATGCCTTCGGCGGTCGATTTCATCTCACCGACCTGCGAGTAGCCGGCCGACTCGAGCTTCGCGACGAGTTCCTGTTGCGTCAGGGCATAGGCAGGCGACAGCACGCCCGCCATCGTCAGGCAAAGGGCTGCGCCAGAGATCAGTCGCATCATGGTCCTTGCTCCCAGCTTGTGCCTCCAGCCCATTGTTTACTGCTATCGTCATTCGGCTCGCCGCCACATGCGCTTCGGTCAGATGATGCCAGTCAGGCGCCACAGGACGCCGGTGATGCAGGACGCTGCGAGGACGAAAAGCATTCCTACATTGAAGCGAAAAATCGCAGTCGCCGCCGCGAGCGACAGCGCAAGCGCCGGCCGATCCACGCTGCGCAGTACCGGCGCATCGAAGAAGAGACCGAAGCCTTGCACCGGAAAAGTCTGCCGGAAGATCGTGTGCAGCGCGAACCAGATGGAGAGATTGAGAATGACGCCGACGACCGCGGCGGTGATCGCCGAGAGTGCGCCGGCGAGCGCCTTGTTGCCACGTAACGCCTCGATGTAGGGCGCCCCGACGAAGATCCAGAGAAAGCACGGCGTGAAAGTGACCCAGGTCGCGAGCAATCCGCCGAGTGTGCCGGCCAGCATCGGGGATAGCCCGCTCGACTCACGGAACGCGGCCATGAAGCCCACGAACTGGACCACCATGATGAGCGGCCCCGGCGTGGTCTCTGCCATTCCGAGGCCGTCGAGCATCTCGCGCGGGGTTACCCAGTGATAGTATTCGGCGGCCTGTTGGGCGACGTAGGCCAGCACGGCGTAAGCCCCGCCGAACGTCACCATCGCCATCTTGCTGAAGAAGATCGCTATCTGGCTGAACACATCGCTCGGTCCCAGGGCGATAAGCAAGGCGAAGACAGGAACAAGCCAGAGCGCAAGCCAAGCCGCGCCCACACGCAGGGTGCGCGCGGCATTCGGCCGGACGTGATCCGGCACAGCTTCGCCGAGCATGCTGTCGATCACGGCAGAACTCTTTCCGCCGTGTTCGAGGGCTGCGAACTCCGGCCTTCCGAGCCGGGCGCCAACGAAGCCGGTGATGGCGGCGGCAACGATGATGACCGGAAACGGCACCCCGAAGAAGAAGATTGCGATGAAGGCGATCGCCGCCAACGCAACCATGACCGGATTGCGGAGCGCGCGCCTGCCGACGCGGACCACCGCCTGGATCACGATGGCGAGCACCGCCGCCTTCAGGCCGAAGAACAGCGCCTCGACGAAGCCGACATTGCCGTAGGCGGCGTAGATGTAGCTCAGCGCCATGATGGCGAAAACGCCAGGCAGGATGAACAGGCCTCCCGCCACGATCCCGCCGACGGTCCGGTGCAGGAGCCAGCCGATATAGGTCGCAAGCTGCTGCGCCTCGGGTCCGGGCAGCAGCATGCAGTAGTTGAGCGCGTGCAGGAAGCGCGCTTCCGAAATCCAGTTCTTCTCCTCGACGAGGATACGATGCATCACCGCGATCTGCCCGGCCGGGCCGCCGAAGCTCAGGATCGCGACGCGCAGCCAGACAACGAGCGCATCGGCAAAAGAGATGCCGTGCACCTCGTTGTGCGAAGTGGCCTTCGATTCGGCGGTGAGCGCGGTCATGGCTTCACCTTGCTGGTCGGCCAGTTGTGGGTCTCCTTGGTCGCGTCGCGGCACCAGCGGTAGAAGGCATCGTAGAGAAGCATGCCGGCGTTGAGCTGCTCGAGGTCGTCGTCGTACATGCGCGACAGGCCGAGCGAGACCGCGAGCAGGCCCGACGCCTCCGGAGAAAGATCGAGACGCGCGGTGTCGGCCCCGCGCACCATGACGGCCAGCCGCTCCAGTGCAGGCGTCGACAGGCCGAATTCCTGCACCATCACGTCGAACGTGCAGAGTTCGCCGCGGTGGCTCCAGAACACATTCTCGATGTCGAACGGCGTTGCCGCGAAGCGCTCGCCGACCGCAACCACTTCCGCAGGTGCGACGAACAGGAAGACCGCGGCGGGATCGACGAAACGGCGGATCAGCCAGGGGCAGGCGATGCGATCGATCTTCGGCCGCGATCGCGTCACCCAGACAGTGCGCCCGCGCCCGTCACGCCGTGGAATCCTGTTGGCGGGCACGGTGGGCAGTTCCGCCTGCTTCCAGCCGAGATGGCCGCCTTCCAGGATTTCCGCCGCGATGCCGTTGTGACGGAGCCAGGCGGCGGCGCCTTCTGAGAGCTTCTCGCCCTTGTTGCAGATGACGATGGCCGACCGTCCGGCCAGCTCTCGTGCCCAGTCGTTGATGTCGAGATGCGAGCGGCGCGTCGCGCCCGGGATCAGGCGCGGGTCCGCCGCGAAGTCCTCATCGAGGCGGACATCGATCAGAACAGGCGCACCGGCGGTGCCGATCCGTCGTGAAAGCTTGTCAAGGGAAATGGATGTGTATGAAGACATGCTGCGTCCCTCATCGTTAAGGACGCGATACTTGGGCATGTCGCCTCGCGGGGAGATCGCTTAATCCCCGGAAGACAAAATAAACTCCTTGCGGCCGGCCATGTCAATCGATGCCGCGATGCGTCGGTAGTCCTGACGAATCCTTGATCTGATAGTTCCGACCGGTTCCGCGCCACTCGGCGCTCCGCGGCCAATTTGGCGGTGGCCTGATGCAGCGAACCGGCTCGCCATGCGGTGTCGGCAATACTCTCAATTGCCGGCAGTGTGAGCTAGATCAAAGATACCTCCCTGCCGATCTGCGACACGTAGATTCGCGACGAGGAAATGCGGTGGCCGAAATGCCTTATCTCGACTCTGAAACCCTCGGGTGTTAGGAACTTGATGGGGTGGGGCTGATGCGGCAGCGGTTGCAAAGATTTTTTCCGATCGTTCTGATCGCGCTGGCGGTTCAGGTTCTGGCGCCGATCGCCACCTGCTGGGCTGCGGCCATCGCCATTTCCGATCCGGTCGGCTTCGCTGAAATCTGTCACAGCGATTCAGTCGCGTCGGCAGCAAACGCCAATCGAGATGCCAGCCAGCGCGCGCATGGCATCGCCTGTCTGATTTGCTGCGCGGCTCAGGCAAATGCGTCATTTGATGCGCCGCAGGCCATCGTGTTCGCGACGCCATATCGGCAACCGGTCCGGATGGTCTGGCACGCGCGCAGACATACCGATGTAGCCTCCCGCGCAGGCTCCAACACGCAGGCGCGCGCACCGCCTTCGATGTCGTAAGGCGAGCCGGCGCCGCCGCTTCGACAATTCATCGAAACGCGACGCCTTTTCCTTCAACCAACATGCATCGCTCGATCGCTGTCCTCGACGGCGCGCGAAGGCATGTCCCGATTTCGTTTGCCTGTCCGGCCCGATCCGCCGGGCAGGGGCGTCACCCCTATGCGCGGCGATGCCGCGCCACACCCGAGTCCTTTTCATCATGAGCAAGCCTTCGTCCGGCCTTGGCCGATCCACTCTCTACCTGTCCAGCGCCCTCATCTCATCGGCGCTGACCGCCACCATCACGCTGGCGCCGCCGGCCGTGACGAGCGTCGCGGCACAGTCGGCCCATACGCTTCCCCCGGTCGACGTTGCCGCACCGCATCGACGACATTCCGCGCATCAACGATCGAACGCGCGTCATCCGACGAGTCCCGCGGCGGGCCATCTCGCGGAGGCATCCCAGCGCCCGGCCGAGTATCCGCCGCAGCCTGCGGGCAACGCGACCGTGACGGCGCGGACCGCGTTCGATCGGGGTCTGTCGACGAGCGATTCAGCTTCGCTCGTCACGGAATTGCCGGGAGGCGCAGTGTGGGGCGCCGGCGGCGTATCGAGCCTGCCCGCGATCAACGGGTTCGGCGCCGACCGTGTCCAGGTCGCGATTAACAGCATGTTGATCAGCCCCGCATGTCCGAACGAAATGAATCCGCCGCTGTCTTTCGTCAATCCCACCATGATCGCGAAGATGCGAGCCTATCTCGGCATCGCGCCGGTCAGCACCGGCGGCGACTACATCGGGGCGCGCATCGACGTCACGACCGCGCCTCCTGTGTTCGCGAACGACGCGTCCGGTTGGCTATCGACCGCAACCGTCTCGGGCTTCTTCCGCAGCAACGGCAATGCCTACGGCGTCGATGCCACCGCAACGCTCGCTGGTCGTGACACCAGCGTCACCTACACCGGCGGCTGGGTGCGCGCCGGCAACTACAAGGCGGGCGACGGCAGCACTATCAAATCGACGCTCTACGAGACCCAGAACCACGCGCTCAGCATTTCCAAGCGTACCTTTGGCAACCTGTTCACGTTCCAGGTCGGCGGCCAGTTCATCCCCTATCAGGGCTACGTCAACCAATACATGGACATGGTCTACAACCGCGGCCTGTACGCGAACGGCCGCTACGAAGGTGACTTCGACTGGGGCAAGTTAGAGGCCAGCGCTTTCGTCCATCAGATCCGGCACACGATGGGTTTCATCGCCCCGGACAAGACCGGCAACATGCCGATGGACACCGACGGGATCGATGGCGGATACGCCGTCAAAGCCACGTTTGCGGCGTCCAACATCGACCTGCTGCGGGTCGGCAACGAGCTGACGCTCAACCGGATTGACGACTGGTGGGATCCGGTTGCGGGCTCGATGATGATGGGGCCGAACAGCTTCATCAATCTCAATGGCGGCCAGCGCGACCGCGTCGGCACCTTCGCCGAATGGGAGCGGCACTGGGACAGCAACTGGACCACCGTCGTCGGCTTGCGCAACGACGTGGTGTGGATGAACGCCGGAGACGTCCATGGCTACAATGCGATGATGTATGGCGCGGATGCCGCCGCCTTCAACGCCCAGGACCGCGCTCGGACCGATGTTCATTTCGATGGCTCCGCCCTGGTGCGCTATGAGCCCGATCAGTCCAGCCATTACGAACTCGGCTTTGCGCGCAAGACACGCTCGCCGAACCTCTACGAACGCTATGCCTGGTCGACCAACGCCATGGCTATGAACATGATCGGATGGTTCGGCGACGGCAACGGCTATGTCGGCAATCTCGACCTGAAGCCAGAAAAAGCGCACACGGTGAGCTTCACCGCGGGTTGGCACGATCCGGCGCACAAGATCTGGAGCTTCAGCGTCACGCCCTATGCGAGCTACGTCCAGGACTATATCGACGTCGATCGCTGCGCGACCGGCAGTTGCCTTGCCAACAATCCGGACAACCTCTCCGCCACCAGTGGGTTCGTCTATCTGCGTTTCGCCAACCACGACGCCACATTATATGGCGTGAACCTCGAAGGCCGGCTCGCTTTGTGGGACAATGCGAGCTACGGCCGGGGCGAGCTGCGCGGAACGCTCGGCTATGTGCGCGGCCAGCGGCAGGACGGCGTCGACCTCTATCACGTGATGCCGATCAACGCGAAGCTTGCGTTCGATCATATCATCGGCGGCTGGACCAACGGCATCGAACTGCAGCTCGTCGGCTCCAAGGACCAGGTCAGCCAGGTTCACAACGAACTGACGACGCCTTCCTACGCGCTGGTCAATCTGCGCACCGGCTATCAATGGCAGCACGTCCGGATCGATCTCGGTATCGACAATTTGTTCGATCAGAATTATTACCTGCCGCTCGGCGGCGCCGATCTGGTCGACTACAAGGTGGTCTCGATGATGGGATCGTCGGCGGCCTATGGCTACAATGTCAAAGGGCCGGGGCGCTCGATCAACGGCCGGCTGACGGTTAGTTTCTGAATCCTTGGCGAGGCGACGCGGTTTTCCGCGTCGCCGACGCGCATTTCGCGGACGAACCGCTAGAGCATTTTCGGTTCTGATTGCATCAGAACCGAAGCTCTAGATTCTTGTTTTGACGCGTTTTCTTCACGCGAACCGGTTTCCACTTCGCTCGAAAACGCTCTCACGCACGTCTTGTTGACCGCCTCTCCCGATTGACGCCCCAGATTTGTGGTTCGATGTTGGTCCTGGACCTGGCAATAGGGCCGGGATGGAGATCATGTGATGAGTCCGGCGAACGCAGTTTCTAGTCCCGTCGTAACTGCTGTTGCGCCCGCCGATATCGAGCGGGCCATTTCCGTTTTGGTGCTTGCCTTCAGCGCCGATCCGGTGACGCGTTGGGCCTATCCGGATCCGGATCAGTATCTCGCATCTTTCCCGGCCCTGGTGCGCGCATTCGGGGGCCGCGCCTTTGAGCAGGACACGGCGCGCTGCGTCGACGATTATGCAGGCGCGGCACTGTGGCTGCCGCCGGGCATCGAACCCGACGAGGCGGCGCTCGCAGCGACCATGCCGGCCGGGCGAGAGTCCGAGATGGCTGCGGTTTTCGAAGGGATGGCGGCCTATCATCCCAAGGAAACTCATTGGTATCTGCCGCTGATCGGCGTCGATCCGGCGCATCGACGCAAAGGCCGTGGTGGGGCGTTGCTGGGGGACGCCGTTCGGCTGTTCGATCGGGATCATGTCGCGGCCTATCTCGAATCCACCAACCCGGCCAACATCCCGCTGTATCAGCGACACGGCTTCGAGGTCCTCGGCACGATCCAGGTAGGGGCATCGCCGCCGCTGTTTCCAATGCTGCGCCGGGCTCGCTGAGGGCGCCGGTTCACCAACGTTAAGTCCAATCCGGGCCACGGCTTCTACCTCATCCCGAGGAGGCCGCACTGCGGCCGTCTCGAGGGATGAGTTCCGGGCGAGATCGGGGCCTCATGGTTCTCAAGGCGATGCGAAGCATCGTCCGGAGACGCGCGAAGACGCGCTCCTCACCATGAGGGTCTGTCATCGCGCTCGACTGTTTCCCAACAAGAACAAAGAGTAGCTGCAGCGCACCAACCAAAGATTGAATTGTCCGATGACAAGCCGAGGGAAGCAGATGTAGCCTCACGAAAAATCAAATGCACGGGAGGATGGCATGCCAGACGCAATGGTTGCAGCACGTGCTTCTGAGGCGACAAACGGCACGGCGCAACAGGTCGACGTCGCAGTGGTAGGGGCCGGCTTTGCGGGTCTCTATCTCTTACACCGGTTGGCCAAGGCCGGCTTCACGACGGTGGCATTGGAGGAGGCCGGCGACGTCGGCGGAACCTGGTACTGGAACCGCTATCCCGGCGCACGTTGCGACATTCAGACCATCGACTACAGCTACACGTTCGATCCGGAGCTGGAACGCGCGTGGCAATGGTCGGAGAAATACGCGACGCAGCCTGAAATCCTGCGCTATCTCGGCTTCGTCGCTGATCGTTATGATCTCAGGCGCCATATCCGCTTTGGCACCAAAGTCACGGCGGCGATGTGGGATGAGTCCATCGAACGCTGGCTGCTCACGACAGACAATGGCGCAGCCGTCTCCTGCCGCTACTACATCATGGCCACGGGCTGTCTCTCCGCGCCGAAGCCGCCGGAGATCGATGGCGTCAAGGAGTTCAAGGGCGACGTCTATTTCACCAGCCGCTGGCCGCATGACGGCCTCGATCTTGCCGGCAAGCGCGTCGCGGTCATCGGCACGGGATCGTCGGGGATCCAGTCGATCCCGTTGATCGCGGAGCAGGCGGCGCATCTCACAGTTTTCCAGCGCACGCCGAATTTCGCACTGCCCGCGCACAACGGCCCTCGGCCGGCTGATCGGCTTTCCATGCTGGAGGGCGATCGCGCCGGCTACCGCGAGCAGGCGCGCTGGTCGCTCACGGGCGTGCCATATCCGCAGCAAACTGTCGTCAGCTGGCAGTTGAGCGATGCCGAGCGGCGCGAGCGCTTCGAAAAGGCATGGGCCGCCGGCGATCTCGTTCACGTGCTCACGCAACTCTGGGCCGACCAGGGCGTGGACGTCGATGGGAACGCGCTGGTCAGCGAACTGATTCACGAGAAGATCCGTGCGGCCGTGAAGGATCCTGATACGGCCGAGGCGCTCACTCCGCACGATCATCCGTTCGGCGCCAAGCGTCCCTGCCTCGATACCAACTATTACGCCACCTACAACCGTCCCAACGTCACGCTAGTGAATTTGAGGCAGGAGCCGATCAAGGAGATCACCGCGACCGGCATCACGAGCGACAAGCGCAGCTTCGATCTCGATGTGATCGTGTTCGCCACCGGCTTCGATGCCATGACCGGCGCCATCAAGGCCGTGCATCCGATCACGGGGCGTGATGGAAAATCGCTGTCCGACGTCTGGGCTCAGGGACCGCAGACCTATCTCGGGCTCACCGTTGCCGGATTTCCCAATTTGTTCATGATCACGGGGCCGGGCAGCCCGTCGGTGCTGTCGAACATGGCGGTGTCGATCGAGCAGCACATCGACTGGGTGGTCGATCGATTGACCGCATTGCGCGAAGCGGGCTTCACCACGATGGAAGCCACCGAGACGGCGCAGGCCGGCTGGGCGCGGCACATGGCCGACTGCGCGACGGTCACGCTGCACCGGCTCGCCAACACCTGGTACACGGGCGCGAACGTTCCGGGCAAGGCGCGCGGCGTGATGCCCTATACCGGCGGCGTCGGCCCGTATCGCAGCATCTGCAACGAGATCGTCAGCCGCGGCATGCTCGGCTTCAAGCTCACGGGTCCGAACGTTGCCGAGCAATGCAATGACGGCGAGGTCGTTCGCCTGCAGCCGGATGTGCGGCTGGTGCTGAACATGCTGGCGGATATGAAGTTGCCGCCGATCGAGTCCCTCGGCGCCCAGGGCGCGCGCGACTTCCTCGACGAGTTCAACAAGGGCCGTCCCGCGGGCCGGCCGGTCGGCGAGATCGTCGACGGCACGCTTCCCGGCAATGACGGTCCGCTGCCTTATCGGCTCTATCGGCCGGCGACGCCGGGACCGCATCCGGTCGTGGTCTATTTCCACGGCGGCGGCTGGGTGCTCGGCGACGAGCAATCGGACGAACCGTTCTGCCGCGACATGTGCCGGCGCAGCGGAATGATCTTCGTCAGCGTCGGCTATCGGCATGCGCCCTGGCACCGCTTCCCGACGGCAGCGCAGGACGGCTTTGCCGCGACGCGCTGGATTGCCGAGCATGCGGCCGAGCTCGGCGGTGCGCCAGGACCGGTGCTGGTCGCCGGCTGGAGTGCCGGTGCCAACATCGCGGCGGTCACCTGCCAATTGGCGCGCGATCGCGGCGGCCCCGAGATTGCGGGCCAGCTCCTGCTGACCCCGGTCACCGACTGTACGTTCGAAAGGCCCTCGTATGCCGAGAATGCGACGGACTATTTCGTGACGCGTTCGCTGATGTATTGGTTCTGGGATCTCTACTGCTCGCCCGGCGACCGCACCGATCCGCGCGCCTCGCCGCTACGCGGCAAGCTGGAGGGCTTGCCTCCGGCCTTCGTGGTGACCTGCGAGTTCGATCCGCTGCGTGACGAGGGCATGGCGTATGCCGAAGCGCTCGCCGCCGCCGGCGTGCCGGTCGAGCAGCTCAACGCGCGAGGTCACTTCCACTGTTCCTTCACCATGGTCGACGTGATCATCACCGGCGTCAGCGGACGTGTACGGATGGCCGAAGCCTTGCGCCGGTTTGCCGGGCTGAGTAACGAGGGGAGAGTGCCTATCGCCGTGGCCGCGGAGTAGCGAGACAAGGAGTAGGATGGGTAGAGCGAAGCGAAACCCATCGCGATGGAGCAAGCGGCATGAATGATGGGTTTCGCTGCGCTCTACCCATCCTACGCGCTACGCGTTATCGCCTGACGTCCGCCTCGATGTGGCGAAGATTTCCCAGCTCACCATGAAGATGGCGGCGATCAACGGGCCGATGACGAAGCCGTTCAGACCGAAGACTTCGATTCCGCCCAGCGTGGAGATCAGCACGACGTAATCGGGCAGCTTGGTGCCCTTGCCGACCAGGAAGGGACGCAGCAGATTGTCCACCAGGCCGATGACGAGCACGCCATAGGCAATAAGACCGAGGCCCTGCCATATGGCGCCGGTGGCCAGGAAATAGATGGCAACAGGGATCCAGACCAGTCCGGCGCCGATCGCCGGCAATAGCGACAGGAACGCCATCAGCACGGCCCACAAGATCGGCGCGTGAACGCCCAAGAACCAGAACGCCAGTCCGCCGAGCGCGCCCTGGGCCATCGCGACCAGCACGCCACCCTTGACGGTGGCGCGGACGACATCGGCGAAGCGCGTGAACAGCGCGGACTTCCGATCGGCCTCGAGTGGAACGGCCTCTCTGATCCTATCAGCCACTGCCTTGCCGTCGCGCAACAGGAAAAACAGAAGATACAGCATGATGCCCAGGCTGATCACGAAGTCGAATGTGTTCATCCCGATGCTGAGCGCCTGAGGCGCCAGGACCTGTCCGCCCTTCATGAGGCCGGACGTCAACGCTTCGCGCAGGGCCGAAAGATCGCCCAGATTGAAGCGATCCAGCCAGCCGGTCGCCCACGCAGGCAGCGCATCGAAAACCCGCTGGACGTAGGCGGAGAAGTTGTACTCCCCGGACTGGATCTTTGCGTAAAGACCGGCAGCTTCTCGAGCCAGGGAGGTCGCGATGATCGCGAGCGGCAGCAGCACCATCGCGATGATAAGCAGGACCGTGATCGAGGCGGCGAGGGTCTCCCTTCCGCCCACCGATCTCAATATCCTCCGGTTGGCCGGCGCAAAGATGACGGCCACGACGATGGCCCAGAGCACCGCGCCATAGAACGGCTGCAGGATCCAGGCGAACGCCAGGGTGACGACGAACAGCAGCAGCAGGAAACCCTGGTCTTCAATCCTTCGCACGGCCGTCTCGCTTTCACCTTTGCTGCGCCGCTGTCGATACAACGAACCCGGCGCCGACTTTGTTCACGGCCTGTATATTGCTTTATTGCGTCCCGGTCCCCTCGAAAAAATCGCGCTCGCTTGCGCACGGCGTCGCAGCCCGCTGCCATTCTCCCACAAGATGCCTCCGTCCCATTTGCCGGAGATGTCGCATCGTACAAACGCGGTCATAGTCCGCCCGAAAAAGAAACGTGGAGGAAACATGACCGAGAGCGCCGTTGAGACGATAGCGTCGGAGGTCGCGGAGGGCGGGGCGGTATCGCCCAGGAAAGTGTTCTGGGCGACCTGGTTCGGATGGATGCTCGATGGCTTCGACTCCTCCATGTACAGCTACATCCTGGTCGGCGCGCTCTCGGAATTGTTGCCGGCGAGCGGGATCGAGGCGAATCACGCCAATATCGGCATTTATGGCGGCCTCCTGTTCTCGATCTTCATGCTCGGCTGGGCTTGCTCGATGGTGTGGGGCTGGGCGGCTGACCGCTATGGCCGGGTCCGGATCATGTGCTGGACGGTGCTGGTCTATTCGTTGTTCACGGCACTGTGCGGCCTTGCGACCGGCGTCGTCATGTTCGCCCTGTTTCGCTTCATGGCCGGTTTCGGTGTCGGCGGCGAATGGGCGGCGGGCACGCCGCTGCTGCAGGAATCCGTGCCCGAACACACAAGGGTGCGGCTCGCCGGCTGGCTGCACACGGCAACGCCGACCGGACTGTTTCTCGCCGCAGCCGTCACGCTGATCGGGGGAAGCCTGCTCGGCTGGCGCGGCATGTTCATGCTCGGCATCTTGCCGGCGCTCTTGATCGCGTACTTGCGCAGAAATATTCCTGAGCCGGCGCACAGCCGCGCATCCAAGACGAAGACCTCGCTTGCGGCGCTGTTCTCGGGCGCGCAAGCGCGCACCACATGGGCGGCAGCGCTGATGATGGCCTGCATCATCTTCGGCCTATGGTCATCCAACTTCTGGGCGCCGACGGTCATCATCACCAAGCTCACCGCGGCGGGCGCGACGCCAGCCCATGCGCAGCAGATGGGCGCCGTGGCCGGTCTCATCACCAATGTCGGCACGCTGGCCGGTTGCCTGCTGATGCCCTGGATCACCGGCTATCTCGCGAGCCGCCGCCGGACGGCGGTGCTGTTCTTCATGGGCTCGCTGATCTCGGTGGTGGTGAGCTACGAGATCGCCATCGCGCGTCTCGACAATCTCGCGCTGTTCCTGGTCCTGCTTCCCGTGCTCGGCTTCTTCACCAACGGCGTGTTCGGCCTGTTCACGATCTGGCTGCCGGAGATGTTTCCGACCGCCTTGCGGGGATCCGGCTCCGGCTTCGCCTTCAGCATGGGACGCGTATTGGGCGCGGCCGGCCCGACCCTGATCGGCGCGCTCGCCGCAAAGACCGGGAGCTATCCGCTCGCGATCTCGCTGCTGTCGCTGATCTACGTGGTCGGCCTGCCCTTCATCGCGATGGCGCCCGAGACGGCGGGGAAGCCGCTGGCAAGATGAGGTCAGGCGCGCGCTTCGGCTCGCGTCATTCGGCCGGCTCCGGAACGCGCGCCTTGCTCGCCGTCGCCGGTGCTGCGGCCGGCGGCAGTGATTGGTCCTGATCGTCGGAAGGCAGGCCGAAGCCTTTGACGATGCCGAAGATCGCGGGGATCACGATCAGCGTCAGCAGCGTCGAGGAGACCATGCCACCGATCATGGGCACCGCGATCCGCTGCATGATCTCCGAGCCCGTGCCGGTGCTCCACATGATCGGCAGCAGTCCGGCCATGATCGCAACCACCGTCATCATCTTCGGCCGCACGCGCTCGACCGCGCCTTCCATGATGGCATCGCGCAGGTCGGCCCTAGTCAACGCGCGTCCCTCGGCGGCGCGACGCCCCCTGATCTCGGCCAGCGCCTGGTTGAGATAGATCAGCATCACGACGCCGGTCTCGGCGGCAACGCCCGCGAGCGCAATGAAGCCGACCGCGACGGCAACCGAAAGGTTGAAGCCGAGCCACCACATCAGCCAGAGACCGCCGACCAGCGCGAAAGGCAGCGACAGCATGACAACGCCCGTCTCGGTGACCGAGCGGAAGTTGAGGTAGAGCAGGAGGAAGATGATCAGGAGCGTTGCCGGCACGACGATCTTCAGGCGGGCCATCGCACGTTCGAGATATTCGTACTGGCCGCTCCAGATCACATAATAGCCCGGCGGAAACTGGACGCTTGCCTGCACCGCATGCTGCGCCTCAGTGACGTAGCCGCCGAGGTCGCGGTCGCGGATGTCGACATAGATGTAGGTCGCAAGCTGCCCGTTCTCGGTGCGGATCGAGGTCGGCCCGCGTGCCGGCTGGATGGTCGCGACCTCGCCGAGCGGCACCGCGCCTCCCGCCGGCATCGGCACCAGGACGTCGCTCCCGATCGCCTTCGGATTGTCACGGAGATCGCGCGGATAGCGCATATTGACAGTGAAGCGCTGCCGGCCTTCGACTGTCGTCGTCACCGTCTGTCCGCCGAGCGCGGTTGCGATCGTATCCTGTACGTCCTGGACCGACATGCCGTAGCGCGCGAGCGCCGTGCGGTCCGGCGTGATCTCGAGATAATAGCCGCCGATGCCGCGCTCGGCATAAGCCGATGATGTTCCCGGGACTGCCTTCAGAACCTGCTCGATCTGCTTGGCGAGACGATCGATCTCGACCAGGTCGGTACCAACGACTTTCACGCCGATCGGCGTGCGGATGCCGGTCGAAAGCATGTCGATGCGCGCCTTGATCGGCATGGTCCAGGCGTTGGAGACACCTGGGAACTGCAGCGCCTTGTCCATCTCCGCGATCAGGCTGTCTACGGTGACTCCCGCCCGCCATTGCTCCTTGGGCTTGAGGTTGACGATGGTCTCGAACATCTCGGTCGGCGCGGGATCGGTCGCGGTCGCCGCCCGTCCGGCCTTGCCGTAGACTGAGGCAACTTCGGGGAACGAGCGGATGATGCGGTCCTGCATCTGCATCAGCTCGGCGGCTTTTGTCACGGAGATGCCGGGCAGCGTGGTCGGCATGTAGAGCAGGGTGCCTTCATTCAGGTTCGGCATGAATTCGGTGCCGAGCTGCCGCGCCGGCCAGACCGTCACAGTGAGGACGGCGAGCGCGAGCAGCACGACCAGCGTCTTGGCACGCAATACGCCCTTGATGATGGGCCGATAGATCCAGATCAGGAAGCGGTTGATCGGATTCTTGTGCTCCGGAACGATCTTGCCGCGGACGAAGATCACCATCAGCGCCGGCACCAGCGTGACCGAGAGCAGCGCGGCGGCCGCCATCGCAAACGTCTTGGTGAAGGCAAGCGGGCTGAACAGACGGCCCTCCTGCGATTCCAGCGTGAAGATCGGCATGAAGGAGACGGTGATGATCAATAGGCTGAAGAACAGCGCCGGCCCGACTTCGGCGGCGGCGTCGATCAGGATCGAGACGCGGGACTGGCCGGGCCTGGCCCGCTCGAGATGCTTGTGGGCGTTCTCGATCATGACGATGGCGGCGTCCACCATGGCGCCGATCGCAATGGCGATGCCGCCGAGACTCATGATGTTGGAGCCGATGCCGAGCAGCTTCATCGCGCCGAACGCCATCAGCACGCCGACCGGCAGCATCAGGATCGCGACCAGCGCGCTGCGGACATGGAGCAGGAACACGATGCAGACGACGGCGACGACGATGCTCTCCTCGGCCAGCGTGTGCTTCAAGGTATCGATGGCGGCATTGATCAGGTTCGAGCGGTCGTAGACCGGCACGATCTCGACCGATTTCGGCAGGCTGGTTGCGATCTCCTGGAAACGCTTCTTGACGTTCTCGATGACGTCGAGCGCATTGACGCCGAAGCGTTGCAGCACGATGCCGCTTGCAACCTCGCCCTCGCCATTGAGCTCGGCGATGCCGCGCCGCTCGTCGGGGCCGAGCTCGACGCGGGCGACATCGCGCAGCAGCACGGGCGTGCCGTTGGTGGCCTTGAGCACGATATTGCCGAGGTCGTTGACATCCTTGATGTAGCCCTTGCCGCGGATGACGTATTCGAATTCGGACAATTCGACGGTGCGGCCGCCGACATCGGCGTTGCTGGCGCGGATCGCCTCGCGCATCCTTTGCATGGGGATGCCGCGGTCGCGCATCCGCTGCGGATCGAGGATCACGTTGTACTGCTTCACGAAGCCGCCGATGCTGGCGACCTCTGCGACACCTTCGGCCTTGGCGAGCGCGAATTTCAGATTCCAGTCCTGGATCGCGCGGGTGTCGGCGAGGTTCAGCTCTTTCGAGATCACGGCGTATTGGTAAACCCAGCCGACGCCCGTCGCGTCGGGTCCGATCGTCGGCGTTACGCCGGCCGGCAGGCGCGAGGATGCGCCATTGAGGAATTCGAGCACGCGCGAGCGCGCCCAATAGATGTCGGTGCCGTCTTCGAAGATCACATAGACGAAGGAAACGCCGAAGAACGAGAAGCCGCGCACGACCTTCGACTTCGGTACCGTCAGCATTGCTGATGTCAAGGGATAGGTGACCTGGTCCTCGATCACCTGGGGCGCCTGGCCCGGATATTCGGTGTAGACGATCACCTGCGTGTCGGACAGATCTGGGATCGCATCGAGCGGCAGATGAAGGAGCGCATAGAGCCCGGCCGCCGCGGCGAAGCCGGTGCCGAACAGCACCAGCACGAGGTTACGTGCCGACCAGGCGATGAGGCGGGCGATCATGGCTGTCCTCCCATGCCGCTGGTCGAGGATGTCTCATGCACACTGCGTGCATCGGAAAAGCCCTTCAGTGCCGCCTTGAGATTGCTCTCGGCGTCGATCAGGAAATTGGCCGAGGTCACGACGATGTCGTCTTCGCTGACACCCTCCGTGATCTCGACATAGCCGCCGCCGCGATGTCCGACCTTGACCTCGCGCGGCTCGAACCGGCCGCCGCCCTTGTCGATGATGACGGTCTGCCGGCTGCCGGTATCGAGCACGGAGCTGTCGGGTACGGCGATCACGGGGTTCTGGCTGCCGACTTCGATCTCAGCATCGACATACATGTCGGGAAGCAGCGCGAGGTCGGCATTATCGAGTTCGATCCGGAGGCGGACGGTGCGCGTCTCCCGGTTGACCTGCGGATAGATCACGCTGACCTTGCCGGCGAAAGTGCGGCCCGGAAAGCTACGGGCGCGCACGGTGACGGGCTGGCCGACAGCCACGCCGCCGACATCGCGTTCCGCCACGTCGACCACCGCCCAGACCAGCGAGGTGTCGGCAACACGAAACAGCACGTCGCCGGGCTGCGCACGCATGCCCTCGATCGCATTGCGCTCCAGCACGATGCCGTCGCGCGGCGCGGACCATTCGATCACGATCGGGACGGCCTTGGTCTTTTCCATCGTCGCGATGGCGGCTTCCGGCACGTCGAGATTCATCAGCCGCTGCCGCGAGCCGCGGCCATAGCTTTCGATCGTCGCCGTAGTCTTCGAGGTGATGGTGGCGAGATATTCGGCGGCGGCCGATGAGACCGCGGGGCTATAGATCTCCATCAGCGGCTGGCCTTTTGTCACCCGGCTGCCGGTGGTCACATTGGCGACCTTCTGCACATAGCTTTCGGCGCGCATGGCGATGACGGAGACGCGGCGCTCGTCGAGCTGGATCGTCCCCGGTGCACGCACCAATGTGCTGACGATATGGAGCATCACCGGCTCGGACTTGACGCCGGTGCGCTGGATCCGGCCCGGCGACAGCCTGATCGAGCCGTCGTCGGTCTCCTCGCCCTCGTAGACGGGGATGTAGTCCATCCCCATCGAGTCCTTCTTCGGCGCCGGCGACGTATCCGGCAGCCCCATCGGGTTGCGGTAGTACTTGATCTTGCGGCCGGAGGTCGTGTCCGTGTCGGCTGCGGCCGCGTGCGAGATGGCGTAACCCGCGGGCTTCGGCCACGGGATTCCGCCGGCGAAAATGGCGAGACCCGCCGCTGCGAAGGTCGCAGCGGCGGCGCCGATCACGATGGCGCGGGTCATTTCTGCGCCGTGACGACGAGCTTGTTTTCGACCGCGCCGGTTTCGCCCTGCACCTTGGCGCCGAGCGAAAGCTGCCACCGGCCGGCCATGCCCAGGGTGGCCTTGAACTTGTACAGTCCGGGCTCGCCGCCGGGCACGGCGGTAACCTTGGTCGCCATCTCCTGCATGCCGTCGGGGGCCATATCCAGCCGCGTGGCGAAGATCACGGCATCCGGCACCGGCTTGCCGGTCTTCTTGTTGACCAGCCGAACCGCGATGATCTTGTCCGCTCCCGCCTGGACGGTCTGATCGACCAGTTGGAATTCGTAATCCTTGATCTCGGCCCGCGCGGTGCCGGCCGTGCCCAGCATGGCCATGCCGATGAGCGCTGCCGAGACGGCGCGCTTGGTGTTGAACGATTTCATTTTTCCATTCCTCGATTGCTTTGGTCTGCTGCTCGCGCAGCACGTGTCATCCGCGCGGCGTCTCAAGCCACGCGGCAGCGCTCGGCGCCGTGACGCCGGTCAGGCCAAAGTTCGAGGGGGATGGTCGGGAGGTGGGCGCGCCAGCCCGTCAGCGATGATGTCGTTGAGCGGACGGAGCTGTTCGCCCGGCCGTCGGATCACGTCCACCATGCTGGTCGATGGGCCGGCCAGCATGACCTGCATCATGCAGATCGCAACCAGCGGACAATCCTGGCAAGCCGGACTCTTCTCTTTGTCCGGGCAGCAGGGCATGTCCGCCATGTCCTGATCGTCCGCCATCTGCATGCCAGCGGACGACAGCATATGCTCCGCCGCGGCCGGGGTGGCGAGCGGCGCCAGGGTCAGGCTTGCCGTCACCAGCAGCGCGACCAGGAGCTTGAGCAGTTGGCGGATATCCACGGTGCGAGTTTCGCATAGTTGGATGGTTGCTGGAAGGGCCCTATTGCTCACGAAGTTGGTGGCAGCGTGAGAATGCCGTCATTCCGGGATGCGCCGTGAGGCGCAGGCCCGGAATCCATTGTGCCGCAGGCACGGTGGTGAAGTGGATTCCGGGTTCTCGCTGCGCGAGCCCCGGAATGACGGGAGTGGCGGAGGGCATTTCCGCATGCCCAATATTTCGCCAAAGCGCTTGACCAGGAGGCAATTCGCGACGAAGTTTGGCGTCGCCGTGGAAATTCCTTCTCAGATCAGCCCAAATTCGGACCAGTTCATTCCCGATTCGCGCCGGGCATGGCTGCGGCTCGCTGTCGCCGTGGTGATCGGCGCGCTCGGCAGCGTGGGTATGTGGTCCGTGGTGGTGGCGCTGCCGGTGGTGCAGGGGGATTTCGCCGCCACGCGAGGGACCGCCTCGCTCGCATTCACCCTCGTCATGATCGGCTTCGGCTCGGGCGGGGTTTTGACCGGCAAGATCACCGATCGCTACGGCATCGTCACCGCGATCGGGCTCGGGATCGGCATCCTCGGGCTCGGCTATATTGGCGCCGGCTACTCGCCGTCGATCTGGTCGTTCATCCTGTTTCATTTCGCGATCGGACTGTCGTCATCGGCGACCTTCGGGCCGTTGATGGCGGAAGCCTCGCACTGGTTCGACCGCTACCGCGGACTCGCGGTCGCGATCGCCGCCAGCGGCAACTATATCGGCGGCACGATCTGGCCGCCGCTGGTGAATCTCGGCATGCAGCAGTTCGGCTGGCGCACCACGCATGTCGCGATCGGCATCTTCACGGCGGTGGCGATGACGGTCGCGCTGTTGGTGCTGCGGCGCCTGACGGGCGCGGCGAGCCGGCGCAGCCATCTCAACGCGGCGCCGCCGCGCGTCAATGTGCGGCTCTCCACCAACGCGCTGACGGCGATCCTGTCGCTGGCCGCGATCGCCTGCTGCGTGGCGATGGCGATGCCGCAGGTGCATATCGTCGCCTATTGCGGCGACCTTGGCTATGGCGTGGCGCGCGGCGCCGAGATGCTGTCCCTGATGCTCGGCTTCGGCATCATCAGCCGCATCGGCTCCGGCTTTCTCGCCGACCGGATCGGCGGCATCCGTACGCTGCTGCTCGGCTCGGTCGCGCAGGGCACGGCGCTGCTGTTCTATTTATTCTTCGACAGCCTGACCTCGCTCTACATCATCTCGGCGATGTTCGGCCTGTTCCAGGGCGGCATCGTGCCGAGCTACGCCATCATCATCCGCGAGGCGATGCCGGCCGCGGAGGCCGCCACCCGGGTGGGCATCGTGATCTTCGCCTCGGTGATCGGCATGTCGCTGGGCGGCTATATTTCCGGGGTGATCTTCGATGCCACCGGCTCCTACGCCGCCGCCTTCGCCAACGGGCTCGCCTGGAACGCGCTCAACGTCACCATCATGCTGATGCTGCTGATCCGCTCGCGGCAGCGGCTGGCGATGGCCTAGGCCTACCATCCTTTCGGATTTGATCGAGCGCAAAGCGCTGCGGCGGCAATCCGCTAGCTTTTCTCCATCAGCCACGGAGAGAAGCCATGACCCTCGATACCATCCTGGTCGTTATTGGCGTGACGGCGATATTCGTGACGATCGCTGCGGCCATCGCCTGGGGCGACAAGCAGACCCGGAATCTGTGAGGCGCCGCGCGGCGCCTGCCACGTTCAGAACGTCGGCGGGGTGCAGGCGCTGATCACCTCGCAGGGCTTGCCGCCGACGCAGCGAAAGCGATGCGGGCGGCGGCTTTCGAAATAATAGGCGTCGCCGGGATTGAGGATGCGGCGCTCGTCATCGACGGTGACCTCGAGCTTGCCGGAGACCACGATGCCGCCTTCCTCCCCGTCATGCACCAGCGGCACGCGGCCGGTGTCGCTGCCGGGCTCGTAGCGCTCTTTCAGGATCTGCAGGCTGCGGCCGAACAGATTGTCGCCGACCTGGCGATAGGAGATCGGCTTCTTGCCGATCTCGGTCAGTTCGTCGGAGCGGTAGAACACCTTGCGGCGGCGCTCCGGCTCAAGCGCGAAGAATTCCGCCAGTCCCATCGGAATTCCATCGAGGATGCGCTTCAGCGCCCCGACGGATGGGTTCATCTGGTTGGACTCGATCAGCGAGATCGTCGAATTGGTGACGCCGGACCGCTTGGCGAGTTCGCGCTGCGACAGCTTCTGCTGCGCGCGAATGAATCGCAGCCGGCCACCGATATCGACGCTCATGGAGAGAATCCCTGTTGCAGGTGTTGCGGATCGCGCAAATATGCCGCGTCCGCCCCAATGAGATCAATGGGTTGCGGCGGCACAGAAAAGGGCTTGTTGCGCGTTTGGGAGCATGTTCGGCTGCGGCGTCAGCAGTGGAGCGACGCCGTGACCGTTCATCAGATTCCGAACACCATCAAGCTCGATTCGTTCTGGATGCCGTTCACGGCCAACCGGCAGTTCAAGGAGACGCCGCGGCTGTTCGCCTCCGCCGAGGGCATGTATTACACCAGCGTCGATGGGCGGAAGGTGATCGACGGCTCGGCCGGGCTCTGGTGCGTCAATGCCGGCCACGGCCGCAAGCAGATTGCTGCAGCGGTCGAGCGGCAGTTGATGACGCTGGACTTCGCGCCGTCGTTCCAGATGGGCCATCCGATCGCGTTCGATTTCGCCGAACGCCTCGCCGCGCTGGCGCCCACGGGATTGGACCGCGTCTTCTTCACCAATTCGGGATCGGAATCGGTCGATACCGCGCTGAAAATCGCGCTCGCCTATCACCGCGCCGCCGGCCAGCCGACCCGCACGCGCCTGATTGGCCGCGAGCGCGGCTATCACGGCGTCGGTTTTGGCGGCATGTCCGTGGGCGGCATGGTGGCCAACCGCCGCGCCTTCGCGACTCATCTGCCCGGTGTCGACCATATCCGCCACACCTATGATCTCGCCCGCAACGCGTTTGCAAAGGATCAGCCGGAGCACGGCGCCGAACTCGCCGACGACGTCGAGCGGCTGGTGGCGCTGCACGGTGCCGAGACCATCGCAGCCGTCATCGTCGAGCCGGTGCCGGGTTCGACCGCGGTGCTGCCGCCGCCGAAGGGCTATCTGCAGCGGCTGCGCGAATTGTGCGACAAGCACGGCATTCTGCTGATCTTCGACGAAGTCATCACCGGGTTCGGCCGGCTCGGCACGCCGTTCGCGTCGCAGTTCTTCGGCGTGACGCCTGACCTGATGACGACCGCCAAGGGCATCACCAACGGCACCGTTCCCTGCGGCGCGGTGTTCGCCAGCCGTAAGATCTACGACGGACTGATGACCGGGCCGGAAAGCCAGATCGAGTTGTTCCACGGCTACACCTATTCGGCGCATCCGGTGGCCTGCGCCGCCGGCCTTGCCACGCTCGACATCTACAAGGACGAAGGCCTGCTGACGCGCGGCGCTTCGCTCGCCGAATACTGGCGCGATGCGCTGCATCAGCTCAAGGGGCTGCCGAACGTGATCGACATCCGCAATGTCGGCCTGATGGGCGCCATCGAAGTGGCACCGCGCAAGGACGCGATCGGTGCACGCGGCTATGACATGATGGTCGATTGTTTCAATCGCGGCCTCTACCTCCGCCAGAGCGGCGACTCCTTGGCGATGTCGCCGCCTTTGATCGTCGAGCGCAGTCATATCGACGAGATCGTGTCGATCCTCGGCGACGTCATCAAGCGCGTAGCCTGACCTTGCTCCAGCCGTTGCGGAGATTATTTGCAGCGGCAAGTCATGCCGCGGCGGGAGCCTGAAAAGCGTGAAAGTCATCATCCTCGGCAGCGGCGTCATCGGCGTCACGTCAGCCTATTATCTCGCGCGCGCCGGTCATGAGGTGACGGTTGTCGACCGCCAGCCCAAGCCCGCGCTGGAAACCTCTTTTGCCAATGCCGGCGAAGTCTCGCCCGGCTACTCTTCGCCCTGGGCCGGTCCCGGCGTGCCGATCAAGGCCATCAAATGGCTGTTGATGAAGCACGGTCCGCTGGTGGTTCGCCCGAAGCCCGATCCCGCGATGTGGATCTGGCTGCTCAAGATGCTGCGCCACTGCACCGCGGAGCGGTACGCGGTCAACAAGAGCCGGATGATCCCGATCGCGGAATATAGCCGCGACTGCCTGCGCGCGTTGCGCAGCGAGATCGGCATCCACTATGACGAGCGTTCCCGCGGCACGCTGCAATTGTTCCGCTACGCCGCCCAGCTCGACCACACCGCCGATGACATTGCGGTGCTCAAGCAATATGGCGTTCCGTTCGAGGTGCTCGATCGCGAGGGCTGCATTGCCGCCGAGCCGGCGCTCGCCGCGGTGAAGGAGAAGATCGCCGGCGGACTGCAGCTGCCGCAGGACGAGACCGGCGATTGCCACATGTTTACGCAGGCTCTGGCGCTCGAGGCCGAAAAGCTCGGCGTGCGCTTCGAATTCAACGTCGCCATCGATGGCTTGATCGCCGACGCCTCGCGCGTCACCGGCGTTGCGACCAGCAAGGGCATGCTGCAGGCCGACGCCTATGTCGTCGCGCTCGGAAGCTGGTCGCCGCGACTGCTCAGGCCGCTCGGCATTTCGCTGCCGGTGTATCCGGTGAAAGGCTATTCGATCACGGTGCCGATCGTAGATGCCAGCGGCGCGCCGGAATCGACCGTCATGGACGAGAGCTACAAGGTCGCGATCACGCGGCTCGGCGAGCGCATCCGCGTCGGCGGCACCGCGGAGATTTCAGGCTATTCCGACAGGCTTTATGCGGCGCGTCGGGCGACGCTCGATCATTCGCTGACAGATCTGTTTCCGCGCGGCGGCGATCTCGCCAAGGCGACGTTCTGGAGCGGCTTGCGCCCGATGACACCGGACGGACCGCCGGTGATCGGCGCGACAAAATACGGCAATCTCCATCTCAACAGCGGCCATGGCACGCTTGGCTGGACCATGGCCTGCGGCTCGGGCAGGGTGCTGGCAGACCTCTTGTCCGGACGCAAGCCGGAGATCGATGTGAGCGAGCTGTCGATCACGCGCTACGATCATAGATTTGGGTGAGTTGCACTGTCGTCATTGCGAGGAGCGAAAGCGACGACGCAATCCATATCTCGGCTTGCGGCGACATGGATTGCTTCGCTGCGCTCGCAATGACGGTGCTTGGAGCTAGCGCTTTCGCTTTACCGCATTCTTCGTCGGCTTCTGTTTCGGCAGCGTCGCCTTCCGCGCCGGTTGCAGGCGCAGTCCGTCGATGAACACATCCAACAGCCGCAGCACGGTCGATTGCCAGCCTGCCTGGTCGTGCATGTAGCACAGGCCGATCAGCGCGCGCAGGACGTCCTCGGCGCTGATATCGGCCCGGATCTCGCCGGCGGCGACGGCGCGCGCAAGCAGCGCGGCGATCGCCTTGGTCAGGCGGTCGAGCGAGTAGGCGTGAAGCTCGGGAGAGCCGTGCGCGACCAGCGCCAGCGCGGCCGCCATGCCCTTCTTGGTGGCGACGAATTGCACGTTGGCATGCAGCCAATGCCGCAGCGCTTCGACCGGGTCCGCCTCTTCGTTCAATTGCTCCGCGAGGTCGCCGAGCTGATCCACCTCGCGCCGATACACTGCTTCATACAGTGCTTCGCGCGTCGGAAAGTGACGGTAGAGCGTTCCAATGCCGACACCAGCGTGCCGCGCGACGGCCTCCAGGCTAGCCTCGGGACCACCTGCGCTGAACACGGCTTTCGCCGCTTCCAACACGCGCTCCCGGTTGCGCACGGCATCTGCGCGTGGCTTGCGAACTATTCCTGCGAACTGACTGGCCATCAGATTTGTGATCACCCTCCCTTGTAAAACGGAGGATGCCTCCGTATATGCGATGAGTACCCGGCCTGCAAAGGTCCGCCGATCGACACATTGGCGGACGCCGGCGGCGCATTACCACTGTAACAATCCCACCATAGCACTGATCGGAGCCCTGCATGAATTTCTCCATCAGCCTCACCGTGAACGGTGTGCGGCGGGAGATCGAGCTCGACGACCCGCGCGTCACCCTGCTCGATCTCTTGCGCGAACGTCTTGATCTGACCGGCACCAAGAAGGGGTGCGACCGCGGCCAGTGTGGCGCCTGCACCGTCCTGGTCGACGGCCGGCGCATCAATTCCTGCCTCGCCTTGGCGGTGAGCCAGGACGGCGCCGACATCCTCACCATCGAAGGTGTCGCGCATGGCGACCAGCTCCATCCGGTGCAGGCCGCCTTCATCGCGCATGACGCCTTTCAATGCGGCTTCTGCACGCCCGGACAGGTCATGAGCGGAATCGGACTGATCACCGAAGGCCAGGCGGGCGATGATCCCGAGCGCGTGCGCGAAGGCATGAGTGGCAATCTGTGCCGGTGCGGCGCCTACGCCGGCATCACCGAAGCCGTGCTTGAGGCCCAACAAACTCTCGCGAACTCCGAACAGAGGCGCTCCGCATGATGAATTTCGACTATGTCAGGCCCGCCACTGTCGCCGAGGCGGTCGCGGCCGCGTCCGAGAAGGGCGCCACTTATCTCGCTTCCGGCACCAACCTGCTCGACCTGATGAAGGGCGGCGTCTGCCATCCGAGCCGGCTGGTCGACATCACGCGCCTGCCGGGGCTCGACCGCGTCGAATATCTTGCCGACGGCGGCGTCCGGATCGGCGCGCTGGTCCGCAATGCCGATCTCGCGCATGATGCGGAGTTCGCCCGCGCCTTTCCGTCGGTGGCCGAGGCGCTGCTGTCGGGCGCGTCCGCGCAGCTTCGCAACGCAGCGACTGTCGGCGGCAACGTGCTGCAGCGGACGCGCTGTGCCTATTTCTACGACGCCCCCAGCGCCTGCAACAAACGCTGGCCCGGTGCTGGCTGCGACGCCCGCCATGGCGAAAACCGCCTGCATGCCGTGCTCGGCTGGAGCGAGGCCTGCATCGCCACGCATCCTTCTGATTTCTGCGTTCCGCTGGTTGCGCTCGATGCGGTCGTCGAGATCGAGGGCAAGAGCGGGCGGCGCGAGGTCGCGCTCGAGGCGCTGCACCGCCTGCCCGGCGACACGCCGCAGCGGGAGACTTTGCTCGAGCGCGGTGATCTGATCGTCGCGCTGCGGCTGCCGGCGGAGGCACGCGGCTTTGCCGCGCATGCACGCTATATCAAGGTTCGCGAACGCACCTCCTATGCATTCGCGGTCGTATCGGCCGCCGCGAGCCTGCAGCTGGAGCAAGGTCTGATCCGCGAGGCACGGCTCGCGCTCGGCGGCCTCGCGGCAAAGCCCTGGCGCGCGCGGGCCGCGGAGCAGAGTCTTGCCGGCGTTACGCCCGATGCTGCGGGCTTCCGCGAGGCTGCGCGCATCGCGCTTGCCGATGCAAAGCCGTCTGGCGACAACGCGTTCAAGATCGAACTCGCAGAGCGTATCGTGGTCCGGGCGCTGACGCTCGCCACCGCGGGCACGCCGGCGCGCATTCCCGCGCTTCCCGGCTCTCCCTTCTCATCAGGAGTGCGCCATGTCGCTTGAGCTCACCCGTGATCCTGCCCATCTCAGGCACGGCTCGAATATTGGCCAGCCGCTGACCCGCCGCGACGGCGTCCTGAAGGTCAAGGGCCAGGCCCGCTATGCCGCCGACAATCACCCGGCGGGCATGCTCTATGCCGTGATCGCCGTCTCCACCATCGCGCGCGGCCGCGTGACCTCCCTCGATGTCGATGCCGCCAAGCGCTATCCCGGCGTCGTCGACGTGATGACGCCCTCGCACAAGCCGCCGCTTGCCGAAGATCCGGACGGCAAGCCCAATCCTTTCGCATTCAAGATGGAGCTCCTGCAGAACGACGAGGTGCGCTATGCGAACCAGGCGATCGCAGTCGTGATCGCCGAGACGCTGGAAGCCGCGACCGAAGGCGCGGCACTGCTGTCGCCGCAATATCACATCGAGTCCGCGCGGGTCGGCCTTGATGGTGCCGAGAGCTATGTGCCGCCGGTGGTCGGTATCGGCAATCCGGCCGAGGTCCGGCATGGCGATGTCGATGCTGCGCTCGCCGGTGCATCGAACCGCATCGAGGCGACGTATGAAACGCCGGCGCAGTATCACAATGCGATGGAGCCGCACGCGATGGTCGCGGCCTGGGACGACGACAAGCTCTCGATCGATACGCCGAGCCAGGGCATGGCGATGGCACAGATGCGGCTCGGCGGATTGCTCGGAATTCCGCCTGGCAATATTCATATCCGCAGCCCGTTCCTCGGCGGTGGTTTCGGCTCGAAGGGACTGGTCTCCGGGCCGCAAGTGCTGGGCATCATGGCGGCCAAGCTGGTGGGACGTCCGGTCAAGCTCGTGCTGCGCCGTGACCAGATGTACGGCCCGGTCGGCCATCGTCCGCCGACCCGGCAGACGCTGCGCATCGGCGCCGACGGCGAAGGTCGCCTGACCGCGATCGATCATCACGCCAAGGTCACGACCAGCACGTTCGATGATTTCTACGAGCCGGCCGCCGACGCCTCGCACACGCTCTATGCAAGCCCCGCGATCAAGACCTCGCATGAAGCGGTGCGCGTCAATACCGGCACGCCACTGTTCATGCGGGCGCCGGGAGAGGCGACCGGCTCGATCGCGCTGGAGAGTGCAATCGACGAAATTGCCGCCGCCTGCGGCATGGACCCGCTCGATTTTCGCCTGAAGAACTACGCCGAGGTCGAGCCGATCTCCGGAAAGCCGTTCTCCTCGAAGGCGCTGCGGCAGTGTTATGCCAAGGGTGCCGAACGCTTCGGTTGGGCAGGGCGTCCGC
Source organism: Bradyrhizobium sp. Ses1 (assembly GCF_059512365.1). Taxonomy (NCBI): domain Bacteria; kingdom Pseudomonadati; phylum Pseudomonadota; class Alphaproteobacteria; order Hyphomicrobiales; family Nitrobacteraceae; genus Bradyrhizobium; species Bradyrhizobium sp. Ses1. Next base: position 120,658 of record NZ_JCAMOQ010000019.1, on the reverse strand, counting down.
TCGCGCCGCGGCAGATGCGCGACGATGATGGTTTCCTGGTCGGGTGGGGCATGGGCACCGCGACCTTTCCGGCGCTGATGTTCCAGGCGCAGGCGCGCGCCGTGATCCGCAGCGACGGCTCGGGCGTGATGGAGACCGGCGCGCATGACATGGGGCAGGGCGCGTGGACCGCGCTCGCCCAGATCGCGGCCGACGGACTCGGGCTCGGCATCGACCAGGTCGAATTCAGGTCGGGCACGTCGGATCTGCCGGACGCGGGCATTGCCGGCGGCTCGGCCCATACCGCGACCGCCGGTGCTGCGATCCACAACGCCGGCGCGGCGGTGATCGCAAAGCTCGCCGATCTCGCGACCTCCGACCAGCGCTCGCCGTTGTTCGGTGCCGGCAATGCCGGCGTGGTCGCGCGGGAAGGGCGGCTATTCCGCCGAGACGATGAAGCGCGTAGCGAGAGCTATGCCGACATCCTCAAGCGCGCCGGCGTCGCCGAAATCGAAGCCAGCGGTGGCGGCGCGGCAGATCCTGCGGCGCAGTCGAACTATGCCATGCACGCCCATGGCGCTGTTTTCGCGGAGGTGAAGGTCGATCCCGAACTCGGCCAGATCCGCGTCACGCGCCTGGTTGGCGCCTTTGCAGCCGGCCGCATTATCAATCCCAGGCTGGTGCAGAGCCAGCTCTTCGGCGGCATGATCTGGGGCGTATCGTTCGCGCTGCACGAGGAAGCCGTCATGGACCACCGTTCCGGCCGCATCCTGAACGCGAACCTCGCCGAGTACCATATCCCTGTGAATGCCGATGTGCCGTCGCTCGATGTGCTGACCGTCGACGAGCACGATCCGCATGTGAATGCGCTCGGCATCAAGGGCGTCGGCGAGATCGGCGTCACCGGCAGCGCCGGTGCGGTCGCCAATGCGGTCTGGCACGCCACAGGCGTTCGCGTGCGCCGCTTCCCGATCCGGATCGATGATCTCCTGACGCAGCTTTAGGTTCAGCCGCGTCAGCGTCCCTGGAACACCGCAGCCCGCCGTTCGATGAAGGACTGAATGCCTTCGCGGGCGTCGGCGCTGTTCAGGACGCGTTCGCGGATCGACGGAATAAAGGCGATCGCGGCGGCCTCGCCGCCCTCGATATATTTTACGGCTGCTTCCTTGGTTGCCTGGATGCCGAGCGGCGCGTTGCGCGCGATCGCGGCGGCAAGCTCCATCGCGCGGGCGATCTGCTGGCCCGCTGGCACCACTTCCTGGACCAGGCCGATCTCGCGGGCGCGCTGCGCCGTGAATTCGTCGCACAGGAACAGGTGATACATCGCATTGCCCCATCCGGTGCGCGACAGGAAGCGGAAATGCGCGCCGCCGAGGGGCGCGATACCGCGCTTGGCCTCCATCTGGCAGAACCGGCTGTCATCGGCGGCAACGACGATGTCGCCGGCCAGCATCAGCTCGATGCCGATCGTGAACACGATGCCCTGCACGGCCGTGACGATCGGTTTCCTGCAGCGCTTGGAAAGGCCGAACGCATCGACATTGCCCTCCTTGATGTTGCGTTTCTCGGCGGTGGGACCGAAGAATTTCGGCATGTCGAGACCGGCGGTGAAATCCTTGCCTTCGGCGCAGATGACGCCGACCCAATAGGTATCGTTGTTGTGCAGCTCGGTCAGCGCGTCGGAGAGCTGCTCCATCATCGCCGGCGAGAAGGCATTCTTCTTGGCCGGGTTGTCGATGACGATCTTGAAGATGTGGTCGTGTGCTTCAGTCCGGATGCTGCCTGGCGTGGTCATAGTTCCTCCCTTTCGTTGTCAGCATTCGTCATCGCGCCACTCTCGCCCGGCCAGCTATGACATTTGACATAGCCGCATATCGGGCTGGCTATGTCAAGTGTCATAGTCTAGTCTGGATCGACGAATCCACGAGGCAAGGATGATTTCCAGTACGAGAGCAAAGATGGTGGCGGGAGCGGCCGACCTCTTGAGCCGCCGTGGCGTCAACGCCACCAGCATGCGCGAGGTGGTCCGCCATACCGGCACGCCGCGCGGCTCGATCAGCCATCATTTTCCACGCGGCAAGCAGCAATTGATCGAAGATGCGATCGTCTATGCCGGCGCACAGGTGAGCAAGCCGCTGGAGCAGTTCACGCGCGAGCGCGGCACGATCGATGGCTTGCGCGCCTTCATCGCATTGTGGCGAAAAATTCTCGAGCGCAGCAGGTTTCAGGCCGGTTGCCCGGTGCTCGCCGTGGCGGTCGAGCGATATGTCTCCGACGCCATGGACAATGCGGGAGCGCCGGACGAAGCCGCGCAGCGCCACTTGCTCGATCTCGCCGATGGCGTGTTCGCGGACTGGCAGCAGATCATGATCGCCGCGCTGCGCCGCGACGGCGTGACGCCGGCCCGCGCGCGGCGGCTGGCCGCGCTGGTCGTCGCCTCGATCGAGGGCGCGCTCGCGCTGTGCCGCGCCGCCCGCAACGCGCAACCGCTCGACGATGTCAGGCAGGAACTCGAAGCGGTACTGTCGGCGGCGATATCGGCTTGAATTGAGCCGATGAGATGAGATCGAGTTGGTGCTATGCGGGAGGTGCAAAACCTCTCCCCATCGGGGAGAGGTCGGATCGCATCGCAAGATGCGAATCGGGTGAGGGGCTCGAGTGCCCATGAGAAACCGTAACCCCTCACCCGGCGCTGCGCGCCGACCTCTCCCGATGGGAGAGGTGAAGAGAGAGACATCAACCTTCCGCCACCGCTTCGCTCCAGACGTGGAACGGCTCCGCGGCGCCGCTGTTGCTGGCGCCGTCGCGCAGCACGACGCTGGGGCAGGCGAATTTCAGCGGCATCGTCTGCATCCGCGCTTCTTCATAGTCGAACCGTGCGCGCAGCGCCTCGCGCGCCGCTGGCGGCAGCCGCGCATCGCCGATCACGATCGCGCCTTCGCTGGCATCGATCCTGGGCTGGTGGATCGCGGCATCAAGGTCCATGCCGTAATCCATCACGAAGGAGAGAAGCTGCGTCACCGCTGGAAGAATCCGCCGGCCACCTGAGGCGCCGACGGCGAGGCGCCGGCCGTCAGCAGCCTGCGCCACGACCGGCGTATAGTTGGTCAGGCAGCGCTTGCCCGGCGCCAGCGAATTCGGCGTGCCCGGCGTCGGATCGAACCACATGATGCCGTTGTTCATGGTGATGCCGGTCTGTGGCGTCACGAATTTGGAGCCGAAGGTCGACAGCAGCGTTTGCGTCACCGCCGCCATGTTGCCATCGCGGTCGACGACGGAGAAATGCGTGGTGCAGGCGGGCGCGACCGCTTCCGCGCCGAGCGAGCGGCGGCCATCGGCATCGCCCATGCCTTGCAGGCGTTCGCGATAGGCGGTCTGCAGCGCCTGTGCGTAAGCCGTGTAGGCGGCGGCCTCCGGGGAGGGCGAGGGTTGGACGCTCTGCTGCAGCAGGCGCAGCGTATGCGCGAGCGTCGGCCCTGCGGTCAGTTCGGGCGTCGCATAGACGTAGCCGCCGCGATAGGGGATGCGCAGCGGCTCGCGCACATGGGCGCGGAACGCAGCCAGATCCTCGACCGATAGCGCGCCGCCGCTCTCCCGGATGTCGGCGGCGATGCTGCGCGCCAGGCCGCCCTCATAGAAGTCGCGCGGTCCTTCGGCCGCGAGCTGCGCCATGGTTGCCTTCAGCCGGTCCTGCGATAGCCGCACTACCGACTTGATGCCCCATTGCGCGTTCGGCGGCAGGCCGTCCTGCAGATAGGCGGTCGCACTCGCCGGATAGCGGCGGAGGTCGGCGGCTGAGCTTGCGATCATCAGCGTGGTCCACCAGTCGACCAGCAGGCCTTCGCTGGCGAGATCGACGCTCGGTTTGAGCAAGTCCTTCCACGGCAATTTGGCATGGCGGCGATGCGCCTCCTCCATGCCTGCCACCACGCCGGGCACCGCGACCGAGCCGGGGCCATGCAGGTTGCGGTCGTCCTTCACCCGCGCCCAGGGAAACAGGTCGGAAGCGGTGCCGTCGCCGGTCAGCGGATAGTCCTCGATGCGAAGGCTGTTCGGAGCCCGCATGCCGTAGTCGATCACCTCATAGCGGTTTTCGCGGGCGCGGTAGAGCACCATGGCGCCGCCACCGCCGATCCCGCTCATCCACGGCTCCACCACGCCGAGCGCAAAGGTGGTCGCGACCACGGCATCGACGCAATCGCCACCCGCTGCAAGCACGGCCGCACCGACCTCGGCGGCTCTTCGCGATTGCGCGGCAACGATGCCGCCCTTGGAGGTGACGGCCGGTTTGCGGATCTGCTGGGTGTTGGAGAACTGGTCGGACATTGCGGTGTTCAGGCCTTCGCAGGGAGGGATCGAGGAGGCCTAGCATGCCGGGCACCGCAGGGTTAGGCAACCAGCCGCCAGATCGGAGGTTTAGGCCGAATCCGCATAGGTCGTGAGCTGTCAATCCTTCTCGGTTCAATCGGTTCGCATCGAGGAGATGCTTTCGTTATTCCGACCATTTCGAGTTGAGGATGACCTCGCAGAAATTGATCCGGTGGTAGGTCGGGTCGCGCAGCGCCAGCACGTCCGCCTTGACGTTGCCGAAAGTCGTCTGCGGCTTCTTGATCGTGCCGGCCGCAAACGCATCGATGATGCCGTTCTTGAAGTCGTGGCCGCGCGGATGGTGGGCGCAGACCTCATGGCGCTGTGCGGCGGTGAAGGAGTCGAATTCCAGGCCCAGCACATCCATCTCGACGCCGGCCGTCACCAGCGCCACCACCGGCCGCTTGTGCTGCGGGATGCCTGGCGTGGTGTGCAGCGCGATCGCGTCCCAGACGTCCTCGACGTCGCGCTCATTGATGCGATGGGCGCGGAGGAAGCTTGCGGCGGCATTGGCGCCGTCGACCTCGAAACGCTCGCTTGTGCTGGCATAGGGTGCCTGCAAGCCCATGTCGTGGAACATCGCACCGACATAGAGCAGTTCATGATCGACCTTCAGCCCGCGGCGCTGCCCGGCCAGCGCTCCGAACAGGAAGACGCGATTGGAATGGTGGTAGAGCAGTTCGGATTCGGTGTCGCGAACCAGTTCGTCGATCTCGCGCGCCAGCTTGCTGTCGGGAACGGTGATACCGGCAATGATCCTGGTCATGATCTGATGTCCTTATGGTCTTGTGAATAGCTCACCTCACAATTGACGCTTTACGTTGGCGCGAACAACGCCGCCGATCCCTGCGAAACCGTCAAAACACCATGCTTTTCTGCCGATGGCGTTCGTGCAAGAAGCCGCTGGCTGAAATGCATGGCCGGCTGGCAGGATTCCATGCATAGTCATGGCGCGCATCCACGCGCAGCAACTGGATTGTTGGTCGATGAAGGCGGTCGCGCTGGCGATCTTTCCGGAAGTGCAGGCGCTCGATGTCGCTGGCCCGCTTGACGTGTTCGCCGAGACTAACGCGTTCGTCGGAACGGATCGCGGCTACGTCCTCACGCTGATCGGTGCCGAACGGCAGCCGTACCGCGCGTCGAACGGGATGTCGATCACGCCGGAGATGACATTTGCCGATGCGGAGCAGGCGTTCGATCTCGCGCTGGTCGCCGGCGGACCGGCGCTTCCGACCACGCCGCCGGATCCGCGGCTTGTCGACTGGCTGGGCGAGAGCGCCTCGCGCTGTCAGCAATATGGCTCGATCTGCACCGGTGCGTTCGCGCTCGGCCATGCCGGCCTGATCGACGGCAAGACGGTGACGACGCATTGGCAGAATGCGCCTAGTCTTGCCCGCCAGTTCCCGAAGGCGAAGGTCGAGTTCGACCGCATCTATCTCCGCGACGGGCCGCTGCTCACCTCGGCCGGCGTCACGGCAGGAATCGATCTCGCGCTCGCGATCGTGCAGGATGATCACGGGCCGGAAGTCGCTCTCGCGGTCGCCAAGCGGCTCGTCGTGGTGGCGCAGCGGCAGGGCGGGCAATCCCAGTTCAGTCCCTATCTCGTGCCGCCGGCCGAGAAGGATTCGCCGATCGCGCGCGTCCATACTCATGTGATGGCGCATTTGCGTGAGCGGAACGGTGTTGAGGTGCTGGCGCAGGTCGCCGGAATGAGCGCACGCAGTTTTGCGCGCGCGTTCAAGCGCGAGACCAATGTGACGCCGGCCGAATTCGTCGAAAGCGCGCGCGTCGATGCCGCGCGCAACCGCCTCGAAGGCTCCGACCTTGCGCTGAAAGTGGTCGCGCATGAAAGCGGCTTTGGCAGCGCCGAGCATATGCGCGTCGTGTTCGTCAAGCGCCTCGGGATCACGCCGAGCCAGTACCGCGCAAGCTTTCGCAAAGTCTGACCCGCCCCGTTCTGCGCGGGTTTCGCAGCCAATTCGGAAGAATGTCCCGAAATCCGTGCGAATCCGAAAGAGTCCGCAGGCTCTGGAAAGATACGCTCTGAGATGCACGGTATCGCAACCGTCGAGGACGGCCCGGAAATGCTGCGGCCGCCGACCAAGAAACAAGGATGGCACGAATGCTCAAGTCCACGCGCCCCGAATTGCAAAGCCCGACCGATCTCAAAGCCGAGGCGACACGCGATATCTCCGCCGCGCTCAGCGCCCTGCTGGCCGACGTTTTTGCGCTCTATGTCAAGACCAAGAACTTCCACTGGCATATGTCGGGCAGGCACTTCCGCGATTACCATCTTCTGCTCGACGAGCAATCTGACCAGATCTTCGCGATGACCGACCCGATCGCCGAACGCGCGCGCAAGATCGGCGGCACCACGATCCGCTCGATCGGTCAGATCTCGCGTCAGCAGCGCATCCTCGACAACGACGCCGATTATGTCGATCCGCAGGACATGCTCGCCGAACTGGGCAGCGACAACCAGCAGCTCACGCGGGAGATGCGCCAGGTGCACAATGTCTGTGACGAATATGGCGACGTCGCCACCGCGAGCCTGCTGGAAAACTGGATCGACGAGACCGAGCGCCGGACCTGGTTCCTCTACGAGGCGACGCGGAACAGGAACTCCTGACCTGAGCCGTGTAGCCCGCCGCGCATTCGACGCCGAACCCGAGCTGAGGTGATCATGGCCGCCGATGGTGCTTTCATCGAACGAACCGGCCTGAACTGGCGGGGCGGCCGCGCGAGCTCTTCGTCACGAGCGGTGGCGGAAGAGACCGCCATCGCGCTGACCTTCGACGGATCGACCTATGCCGTGATGATGGCGACGCCTGCTGATCTGAAGGATTTCGGCGTCGGCTTCGCCGTGACGGAGGGCATCGTTGCCCGCGCTGAGGAGATCAGGAGTCTCGATCTGATCGAGACTGATCTCGGCATCGAGGTCCGGATCTGGCTTGCAGAAAATCGGACGGCGGCCTTGTTCGCGCGGCGCCGTGCCTCGGTGGGCCCCGTCGGTTGCGGTCTTTGCGGCATCGAAAGCCTGGTGCAGGCGAGGCGCGCGGTTCCCAGGGTGAAGAAGGGCGCGACGTTCGATGCCCGCGATCTCCTGGAAGCCATGGGTGCGCTTCCCTCGCTGCAGGACCTCAACCAGAAAACCCGCGCCGTGCATGCGGCCGGTTTCTGGCAGGCCGATGGCGGCGTCGGCCCGGTGCGCGAGGATGTCGGCCGCCACAACGCGCTCGACAAGCTCGCCGGCGCACTGATCCGCCACAACAGGTCGGTCTCGAACGGCGCCATTCTGCTCACGAGCCGCATCTCGGTCGAGATGGTGCAGAAGACCGCCATGATCGGCGCGCCCGTCATCGTCGCCGTTTCCGCGCCGACGACGCTCGCGATCAAGACCGCTGATGAAGCGGGGATCACCTTGATCGCCATTGCGCGCGAAGACGGCTACGAAGTGTTCACGCATCCCGACCGTGTTGTCTTCGCGCCGGGAATGCGTCGCCGTTCCGTTGAGACAGGCGATGGCTTTGCGACGGCGTGAGTGCTTTCGCGGCCTCGGCCAAAGTGAACATTATCGGCGATAGCGGCAATCGTAGCCGTTTGTACTGATGTGCTTGTGCGCGGCCTTCCGCGCTGGCGCGTCGTTCTTGCTCGTGACGACGGAAATTCGCGAAAATTGTCGCAGCGCAGTGCTGACATGCAATTCCGTAAAAGACGTTCGTTTCAGGAAGCCTGTACGCGACCCTGCACGTAGCCTTGCCGCAACGCCGATGCTTGCTTTTCGAACCGCGCGTAAAGAGAGGCGACCATGAGTGACTTCCGCAAGGAAACCGACAGTCTTGGTGAAGTCGAAGTCCCCGCCGATAAGCTCTGGGGCGCCCAGACCCAGCGTTCGCTCGAGCACTTCAGCATCGGCAAGGACCTGATGCCGCGCGAGATGATCCATTCCTACGCGATCCTGAAGAAGGCGGCCGCGAACGCCAACCATGCGGGCAAGCGGCTGGATGCCAAGGTGCACAAGCTGATCGTCCATGTCTGCGACGAGATCCTGCAGGGCCAGCATCACGACATGTTTCCGCTGCACGTCTGGATGACCGGCAGCGGCACGCAATTCAACATGAACGTCAACGAGGTGATCTCGAACCGATGCTGCCAGCTCGCAGGCACGCCGCTCGGCAGCAAGCATCCGGTTCATCCGAACGATCACGTCAACATGTCGCAATCCTCGAACGACAGTTTTCCTTCCGCCATGTATATCGCGGCCGCCGTCAACGTGACGCAACGCCTTGTTCCGGCGGTGAAGGCCCTGCACGACGCGATCGATGCCAAAGCCAAACAGTGGGACGACGTGGTCAAGATCGGCCGCACCCACATGCAGGATGCGACGCCGCTGACGCTCGGCCAGGAATGGTCGGGCTATGCCGGCATGCTCGCCGATGACCTTGCGCGGATCGAGGACGCGCTCAAGGGCGTGTTCCGGCTGGCGCTTGGCGGCACCGCCGTGGGCACCGGCATCAATGCGGCGCCGGGCTTTGCCGAGGCTGTCGCCGCCGAGATCGCGCGCCTGAGCGGGTTGCCGTTCGTCAGTGCGCCCAACAAGTTCACCGTGCAGGGCGCGCATGATGCGCTGGTGCAGCTTTCCGGCACGCTGCGCACGCTTGCGGTCTCGCTCTACAAGATCGGCAACGACATCCGCCTGATGTCCTGCGGCCCGCGCGCCGGCTTTGCCGAACTGATGATCCCGGAGAATGAACCAGGCTCCTCGATCATGCCGGGCAAGGTCAACCCGACCCAGGCCGAAGCGCTGACGATGATCGCGGTGCAGGTGATGGCGAACGATGTCGCGGTCGGCTTCGGCGGCGCCAGCGGCTATCTGGAGATGAACGTCTACAAGCCGCTGATGATCCACAACATCGCCCAGTCGATCACGATCCTGACCGACGGCTGCACGAACTTCCGCAAGTTCCTGGTCGAGGGCACCAAGCCCAACGAGAAAAAGATCAAGGAATATGTCGAGCGCTCGCTGATGCTGGTCACCGCGCTCGCGCCTGTGATCGGCTACGACAAGGCGTCGGCGATCGCGCACTACGCGATGGACAACGATCTCACGCTGAAGGCGGCAGCGCTGAAGCTCGGCTTCGTCAGCGAGCCGGAATTCGACCGCGTCGTCGATCCCGCCAAGATGGTCAAGCCCTATGTGGCCCAAGGCAACGCGCCGGTCAAAGCCGGCACACCGACGAGCTGAAGGAGCGCAGCATGATCAGATGCGTCAGGTTATGGACCGGTGAGGACAACAATTCGCATTTCGAGGATGGGCTCATCGAGCTCGAGCCGGGCCAGCGCGGCGATTGGCTCAGCAGCAAGGCCGACGCCGTCACCATCTCCTTCCAGGAGACGGCATCGGGCGGCGCGTTCGCCTGGCACACCGCGCCGATCCGCCAATTGGTGATCACGCTCTCCGGGACACTGGATTTCCAGACCCGCGACGGCGAGCACTTCCTGCTGCATCCCGGCGACATCCTGCTGGCGGAAGACACTGCCGGCTCCGGACATAGCTGGAAACTGACCGACAATTCATCCTGGCGCCGGGCCTATGTGGTGCTGCGGCCCGGTGCGCATGTGCCGTTCCGCTCCAAGGAGCAGCAGCCCGCCTCGGCGTGAGTCGTTCAGGACAGCGATATCAACCCGGAAGGAGACATCCATGCAGAGCATCCCCACTGGCGAGCCGGACGTCGTCCTCATCGGCGCAGGCATCATGAGCGCTACGGTAGGCGTTTTCCTCAAGGAACTGGAGCCGCAACTCACCATCTCGATGTTCGAGGTCTTGGAGGATTGCGGGCTGGAAAGCTCGGATGCCTGGAACAATGCCGGCACTGGGCACGCCGCCAACTGCGAGATGAACTACACGCCGGAGCGGCCCGACGGCAGCGTCGACATTTCCAAAGCGCTGCAGGTCAATGTCGAATTCGATCTGTCGCGGCAGTTCTGGTCCTTTCTTGTCGGCAAGGGCGCGATCTCGGATCCGCGCACCTTCATTCACCCGGTGCCGCATATGAGCTTCGTGTCCGGCGCCGACAATGTCGAGTTCCTCAGCAAGCGCTTCAAGGCGATGTCGGCCCATCATTGCTATGAGGGCATGGAGTATACCGAGGATCCGAAGCAGATCGCCGACTGGGTGCCGCTGGTGATGGAAGGCCGCGGCAACGATCCGGTCGCCGCAACGCGCATCATCACCGGCACAGATGTCGACTACGGCGCGCTGACCCATCATCTGGTTCATCATCTCGTCAGCCAGCCCGGCTGCGCTGTCCACTACAAGAGCGCCGTCACCGATCTCGTTCGCGATCAGGACAGTCGTTGGCGGATCGAGGTCCGCGATACCGACACTGGTGAGAAACGGTCGGTCAAGGCAAAGTTCGTGTTCATCGGCGCCGGCGGCGGCGCGCTGCCGCTGTTGCAGAAATCCGGCATTCCGGAAGGGAACGGCTATGGCGGCTTCCCCGTCTCGGGCATCTGGCTGCGCTGCGACGATGCCGCGGTCAATAAGCGTCACCACGCCAAGGTCTATGGCAAGGCTGCGGTCGGCTCGCCGCCGATGTCGGTGCCGCATCTCGACACCCGCGTCATCGGCGGGCAGCACTCGCTGTTGTTCGGGCCTTATGCCGGCTTCTCCAGCAAGTTCCTCAAGCACGGCTCGCGGCTCGATTTATTCGAGTCGATCCGGCCCGCCAACGTCGAACCGCTACTTGCGGTGGCGCGCGACAATTTCGACCTGACCGAATATCTGATCGGGCAGGTGCTGCAGTCCGAGAGCCATCGGCTGGCGACGCTCGACCAGTATTATCCGAACGCTGATCCCAAGGACTGGCGGCTGCAGGTCGCAGGCCAGCGCGTCCAGATCATCAAACCGGACGTCAAGCGCGGCGGACTGCTCGAATTCGGCACTGAACTGGTCGGCGCGGCTGATCATTCGCTGGTCGCGCTGCTTGGCGCGTCGCCGGGCGCCTCGACCGCGGCCTTCATCGCCATCAGCGTGCTGGAGAAGTGCTTTGCCGGCCAGCTCACGGCGAATGCCTGGCTGCCCAAGCTGAAAGAAATCATCCCGTCCTACGGCATATCGCTGATCGATGATGCGGATTTCTGCCGGCGCATCCGTGCGACCACCGCCAAAATTCTGAAGGTCGACAACATTCCACCGCCGGCCGCCACGCCGACGTCGGCAGCGCAACGGGCTTGAGAAGGCAGGAGACTTCCGATGGATGCCACAGCACTTCTCTTGTCACGATTGCAGTTTGCCTTCACCATCTCCTTTCACATCATCTTCCCCTCGTTCACGATCGGCCTGGCCGCGTGGCTGACCGTGCTCGAAGCGATGCACATGCGTACCGGCAAGCCGGTGTACCGGACACTGTTCGAGTTCTGGCTCAAGATCTTCGGCGTTGCCTTCGGCATGGGCGTGGTGTCGGGCGTGGTCATGGGATTCCAGTTCGGCACCAACTGGAGCGTGCTGGCCAAGATGTCGGGACCGATCCAGGGGCCGCTATTGTCGTACGAGACGTTCACCGCCTTCATGCTGGAGGCGAGCTTCTTCGGCATCCTGATCTTCGGCCGCAACCGCGTGCCGCCATGGTTCTATCTGTTCTCCACTGCCATGGTGGCGCTGGGAACGACGCTTTCGGCGTTTTGGATCATGGTCAACAACAGCTGGATGCAGGCGCCGGTCGGCTATGTCCTGGAGAAGGGACAGTTCGCGCCTGACGACTGGGTGGCGATCCTCTTCAATCGCGTGGTCTGGGTGCGCTTTCCGCACATGCTGATCGCCTCTTACCTGACCGGTGCGTTCTGCGTGGCGGCGACCGGCGCGTGGTACCTGCTGCGACGGACCTATTACGTAGAGGCGCGGGTGATGCTGCGCATGGGCCTTTCGCTTGCGGCGGTGCTGCTTCCGATCCAGCTCTTCATCGGACATCTCGTCGGCGACTATGTCCATGATTATCAGCCGGCCAAATTCGCCGCGATCGAGGCCCGTTGGCACGACGAGCAGCCCGCCTCCGAAGTGCTGATCGCGGTCCCCGATTCGAGCACGGAGTCCAACAAATACGCGATCAGCATTCCCGTGCTCGGCAGCATCATCGGCAGCATGAGCTTGACCTCAAAGGAAGTCGGTCTGACGACATTCCCGCCGCAGGACCGGCCGCCGGTGATCATCCCGTTCTTCACCTTCCGCATCATGGTCGGCTGCGGTCTCGTGATGCTGGGGCTGGCCTGGCTCGGGACCTATCTCAGCCTCAAGCATCGGCTCGAGCGGAACCGCATGCTGCTCTGGGGGATCTTTCTCAGCTTTCCGCTGCCGTGGATCGCGATCCTCACCGGCTGGTACACCGCGGAAGTCGGCCGTCAGCCCTGGGCCGTCTATGGCGTGCTGCGCACGGCTGATGCGATGACGCCGTTCCTCACCGCGTCCGCCGCCTTGACCACGCTGATCCTGTTCGTCCTGGTCTACGCCTTCATCTTTTCGTTTGGCACCTACTACATCTATCGCCTGCTGCGCGCCGGCCCGGCCGGAATTCCGACCACGGAGCCGCGCGAAGCGGCACCGAACCGGCCCATGTCGATGGCCGATCAGCCCCCGGTCGGCGCACGCAGCTACATCAGTGCAGGAGAATAGACATGGTGATGTTCTGGGTAGCGCTGCTCGCAATCAGTATCCTGATCTATCTCCTGCTCGACGGGTTTGACCTCGGCGTCGGCATGCTGTTCGGCCTGGCCAAGAACGAGAAGGATCGGGCCGAAATGCTGCACACGGTCGCGCCGGTCTGGGATGGCAACGAGACCTGGCTGGTCGTGGCTGGCGTGATCCTGTGGGGTGCGTTTTCCGCTGCCTACGCGATCCTGTTGTCGGCCTTCTATATCCCCGTCATCGTCATGCTGCTGGGATTGATCCTGCGCGGCGTGGCATTCGAGTTCCGCAACAAGGCGCTGGCCTCGCGCTGGGTCTGGGATGTCGCCTTCTCCGGTGGCTCGCTTGTTGCGAGCTTCATGCAGGGCGCGATGGTCGGCGCGCTGGTCGAGGGACTTGAGTTCACCAATGGCGAATATTCCGGCGGCGCGCTCGGCTGGCTGACCGGCTTTGCCGTATTGTGCGGTATCGGCCTTTGCCTCGGATACGCGCTGCTCGGCGCCTGCTGGCTGGTGCGGAAGAGCGAGGGGGCGGTTCGCGCCACCGCGCGCCGCCAGATCCCGGTCCTTGCGATCGCCGTGCTGGTGTTCCTGATCGTCGTCTTCGCCCATGCGCTCATCGAGAATCTTCCGATCCTGCAGCGGTGGACCGACAGGCCATATCTGTTCGCGTTCCCGGCGATCGGTGCCACTGCGGCGCTGGTGCTTGCCACCAGCATCCTGCGCCATAACGATTACTGGCCGTTCCACATGGTGGCGACGATCTTCGTTACCGCCTTCGGGACACTGGCGCTGTCGTTCTGGCCCTATATGATCCCCTCTGTCATCACCATAGAGGAGGCGGCCGCGCCGCATTCCAGCCTCGCCTTCATGTTCTGGGGCGAGGGCTTGTTCGTGTTCCCGCTCATGCTGCTCTACATCGTGATCGGCTACCGCGTGTTCCGTGGTAAGGTCGGTCCCATGACCGATCATTACTGATGCGGCATGAGCTCGATTGAGATCAGCGCGCAGTCTGCCCGATGTGCATAGGTGAGGCAGATGACCAGGGCGGCGTCGCTTCTGCTTGATTGGACTGCGGGCCGGCTTCCCGAAGCAAGACGGCTTGCCGACCGGCTGCGCGTTCCGGCGTCGGCGCTGATGTTTGGGTTGCGCTTGTGGGCAAGCGTTTGCCTCGCCCTCTATCTCAGCTTCTGGCTTCAGCTCGAGATTCCGTCCTGGGCCGGTGCATCGGCCGCGATCGCCAGCCAGCCGCACCTCGGCGCTGCGCTGCGCAAGGGCTGGTTTCGCCTGATCGGGACGACGATCGGCGCTGTGGCGATCGTGGTGCTGGCAGCACTCTTTCCCCAACAGCGGGTCGGATTCCTGCTTGGACTGGCGCTTTGGAGCGCGGGCTGCGCTTTCGTGGCGACGCTGCTGCGCAATTTTGCGTCCTATTCGGCAGCGCTCGCGGGCTTTACCGCTGCAATCGTCGCAAGCGACCTGCTTGGCGCCACCGGTGGCGCCAATGGCGAGGTCTTCACGCTTGCGGTGAACCGCGCCAGCGAGATCTGCGTCGGCATCGTGTGTTCGGGCCTGGTGATGGCGATGACGGATTTCGGCGATGCGCCAAGGCGGCTGGCGAAGGAGATGGCTGCGCTGGCGACGGAAATCCTGGCTCAGCTCGTCGCGACGTTGTCGGAAAGGCGAGAGGGATCCCGCCGGATCGGCTTCGGTCTGGCGCAGCGGATCGGTGCTCTCGATCCCCTCATGGATGAGGCAGGCGGCGAGTCCTATGACGTTCGCTATCACATGCTGGAATTAGAGTCGGCATCGACTGGTCTTCTCCGCGCAATGTCCGCATGGCGAAGGGTGGCCGTCCATCTCGATCTGCTGCCAAGCGAAGAGGGGCGGCATGAAATCGGCCAGATCGCGCGCAGCTTTCCAACGGAGTTGACGGCGCAATCCGCCGGCGTTGCGATGATCGCACAAACCGATCCGGCGCGTTTGCGCAGGTCATGTGCTGCAGCCGTGCGTGAACTGCTGACGATGCGATGTGCGACGCCGTCGATCAAGCTGATCGTCGATGAGGCGGCGCGGTCGCTGCTTGCGCTTCGAGGGGCGTTTGGCGGCTTGCTCGTGCTGACTGATCCCGCGCAGCCCGTTCGGGCGCGGCGGCATGAAAGGTTTCCGGTTCCGGACTATGCTCCTTCGCTTCTCAATGCGGCACGGGCATTCACCGCGATCGCCGCGGTCGAATTGTTCTGGGTCGTGACGGCGTGGCCGAATGGCGCGCTTGCCGTCGCCTTTGCGGCGATCGCGCTCACCCTGTTCTCGGCGCGGCCCGATCAGGCCTATGGCATCACCATGCAGTTCATGGTCGGCGCCGCCATCACCACCGTGCTCGCGGCCATCGCCAACTTCGCGCTTCTGCCGCAGATGACATCCTTCGCCGGCCTCTGCCTTGTGATCGGGCTTGTTCTCATTCCGGCCGGTGCGCTGATGACCCAACCCTGGCTGCCGCCGGTCTTCATCGCGCTGGTCGCGACTTTCATTCCGCTGCTCGGGCCGGCGAACCAGATGACCTACAATACGCTCGCCTTTTACAATGTCGCGCTGGCGATCTTCGTGGGACTCGGCGCGGCCGCGCTTGCGTTCCGCATGGTGCCGCCGCTGTCGGCGGAGCTCCGTGTCCGCCGTCTGCTGCGGCGGACATTGCGGGAACTACGGCGGCTTGCCACCGACCGGCTGCAACTGACATCGGAGGCGTGGGAAGGACGGATCTACAACTACCTGCAGGCGCTCCCTGAAAAGACCGAGCCGACGGCACGTTCTGATCTCCTGTCGGCCCTGGTGGTGGGCAATGCCATCATCCGGCTTCGTCCCGTCGCCGGTCGCTTCGACCTTGATCAGGAGTTCTCCGTTGCACTGGATGCGGTCGCGCAAGCCGATATCGCGGCTGCGATCGAGCGCCTCGGAGACTTCGATGCGAAGCTTGCCGCGGTCGCGCCCACGACGCCGGGATTGCCCGTCAGGGAGCGGGCGCGCGGCAGCATCCTCGTGCTATCGGAAACGCTCGCACAACATAAGACCTATTTCGAAACATCGCCGCCATGAGCTTTTCGGAAGTCAACCTGTTTGGCGTCTACGTCGCCCCGCTTTCGTTGCTGATGGTGGCGGCCTGGCTTATCCTGGTCGTGTTGCGACGGATGGTGGCGGGCTTCGGCTTGCTGCGCCATGTCTGGCATCCGGCGCTGTTCGTGCTCGCGATTTATATCATTCTGCTTTCATGCGTGGTTTTGGTGGTAGCTGAGGTATAGCGATGTCTGAAGTTCAGACGCGATTGGCGGGCGATGGGAAAGCTCTGCTGCGCTCTTCGGCAGGCGGGGCGAGCCGCAGGATATCGCTCAGTTCCGTGATCCCGGCACTGCTCACGCTGGGCGCTGTCGTGGTGGCGGCGTTGTTGGGATGGTTCGCGTGGGACGTCTATATGGGGCGGCCGTGGACGCGCGACGGCATGGTGCGGGCCTATGTCGTGACCGTCGCGCCGGAGATTGCCGGGCGGATCGTCAACCTGCCGGTCGCCGACAACCAGATGGTGCGCAAGGGCGACGTGCTGTTCGAGATCGAACCGAACGACTACCAGATCGCGTTGGACGCTGCCCGCGCCCAGGTTGCGCGCGACCAGGCCGCGCTCGACTACGCGCGCGCCAACGAAGGACGGCAGGCGAAGCTGCGCGGAGAAGGCTGGGTGTCGACGGACGTCTTTCAGCAATCGGCAAGCTCGCTGCATCAACTGCAAGCCGCTGTCGCCGCGGGTCAGGCCATGGTCTCCAAGGCGGAGCTCAATCTCAGCCGTGTCACCGTTCGCTCGCCCGTCAATGGCTATGTGACGAATCTGCTGGCCCAGCGCGGCGACTACGCCAATATCGGCCAAAACCTGGTCTCGCTGGTCGACGCCGATTCCTTCTGGGTCGACGGCTATTTTGAGGAGACGAGCCTTGGAAGGATTCGCGACAATGATCCGGCGACAGTCCGCTTGATGGGCTACAGCCAGCTCATCCGTGGCCATGTCGGCGGGGTCTCGCGCGGCATCACTGTCACCAACGCGCAGCCGGGGCAGGGCGGGCTCGCGTCGGTCAATCCGATCTTCACCTGGGTGCGGCTGGCGCAGCGGATCCCGGTGCATATTCACATCGATCATGTGCCTGACGGGGTGCGCCTCGTTGCCGGCACCACTGCCAGTGTGGAAGTCGGCCGCTAGGCCTTCGATCCCGGTTGGCTATTTTGTCGCAGGCATAGCAGCAGCGCCGCGGGAGCATGGTTGCGTCCTGTTCCCGGCACCCCCGTAGAATTGCGGAGGTTCCGCTGATGTGTTCTAACGTCAGAGGTCAGGGATACCCGGAAAATCAGTTTTGAATCCGAAACATCCGTCTGCTGCCGTCCGCTGGAGTTCTCATTCGGCCATTGCATGCGGAGATGGCGCATGAATCCGTTTGCGTCGCCTCACGACCTGACGACGGGCCAGGAGTCAGTTGTCTTCGTCGTCGACGATGACGAGAGCGTACGACGGGCGCTTGCCAACCTGTTCCAATCGGTGGGCCTGGAGGTGCAGGAGTTCGGCTCCGCCGCGGAATTGCTGCACAGCAAGTTGCCTGATGTCGCGAGTTGCCTGGTGCTGGACATCCGGCTGCCCGGGTTGAGTGGGCTCGACCTCCAGCTCGAATTGGCCAGGGCCGACGTCCACATTCCCATCATCTTCATGACCGGTCACGGCGACATTCCGATGAGCGTCCGCGCCATGAAGGGCGGGGCGATCGACTTCCTGACCAAGCCGTTCCGCGATCAGGATATGCTCGATTCCGTGATGACCGCGATCAAGCGCGATCGCGAAAGGCGCGAGGCTGAGAAAGCCGTTACGGGCTTGCGAGAACATTTCGAGACCCTGACCGACCGTGAACGCGAAGTACTGGCTTTGGTGGCTGCGGGTCTCATGAACAAGCAGATTGCGGCGCAGATCGGGGTTGCCGAGATCACCGTCAAAATCCATCGCGGGCGCGTCATGAAGAAGATGGGCGCAAAATCGCTCGCCGATCTGGTCAGGATGGCCGAAATGATCGGAATTCGCCGCCGATAGCTGTGGGCGAGAAACCTAAGTATGATTCCCCGGTACCTTGATAGAGCGCATTTTAACGTTACGAGCGTGCGATCCGGGGAAGCGGTGCCGGCTTTTCCGCGCGACAAATGGGGAACGTTTGCGCGGCAGATCGTGTGCCGGACAAGAATCTAGGCGGGCTGACGATTCGAGGAAAAGTCATCGCGCGCTAGCGGATCCTTATTCCCCGTTTCCCCAAAAGGACAGCGATCTTGCCGACAACACCGATGATCTCCATCATCGACGACGATGCGTCCGTCCGTACCGCGACCGACAATCTGCTGAGGTCTTTTGGTTATGGCGTTCTCACGTTTGGGTCGGCTGACGAATTTCTGCAGTCCGGCGTGCTCGACCAGACCTCCTGCGTGATCGCCGACGTCAATATGCCCGGCACTAACGGCGTCGAGCTCCTGCTTCGCCTGCGCGCCCGCGGCAACGAGATACCTTTCATCTTTATCACGGCTTTTCCCGAGGCGGCCGTGTCCGCCCACGCCGCAAGCGCCGGTGCAGTCTGTCTCTTGACCAAGCCGTTCGAGACCGACAATCTCATTCAAAACCTTGAACAGGCCCTGCAGGGGCGTGATGGGCAAGGTCCGACTGTCAAGATCTGAATTCTTCGGCAGGCGGGTTTTTCCGACCCGGTCGGTCCAGACGGGACGGGTCCCGACGATCACCAAAACCGCATCGCGGCCGCCGTTCACGGCTCGTCCACTCCTGCCACACGGAAATTCAACGGCTCTTGAGTTGGAAGAACGAGTCTTGAGTTGGAAGAGCTCTTGCGCGACCGTAAGCAGGGATTTCATGATCGGGCGGCACAAGGAGCATTTGGCATGTATCCGGGCCAGCGTAGCAGCGAAACAGGTGCGCCCGCTTTGTCCGTCGATGCCCCGCGGCCATCTTCAGATTGGCGCTTGGGACTGACCGATTTCGATCAGACGCCCTGGGCGACGTTCTCCCGTTATGCGGTTGCGATCTTGTCGGTCGCTGCAGCTCTACTCGCCTCCAAGGCCGCGGTCGAGTACCTGAACATCGAACCGTACGTCTCGCTATTTCTTTGCGCGATCATGTTTGCGGCCTGGTTTGGTGGCCTCGGCCCCGGCTTGGTGTCGACTGCGCTTGCAGGTTTGGCGTTCGAGTATTTCGTGGCCTCTCCCATCAATTCGTTCGAGATCGATGTTCATCAGATCCCGCGCGTGAGTTTGTTCTTGATCACGGCGCTGTTCGTTAACTGGATCGCTGCGGCACAGCGAAAGGCGACGAGATCGCTGGAGCTTTCTCGCCGCGACCTGTTGGCTGCGCTCGAAGCGCAGAAGCGGACCGAGGCCCGGCTGCTGCGGAGCGAAATGTACCTGGCCGAAGCGCAGCGGCTGAGCCGCACCGGCAGCTTTGGCTGGAAGGTGGCGACCGGCGAGATCAGCTGGTCGGAGGAGACGTTTCGGATCTTCGAATGCGATCCGGCCACAACGCCGACACTGGAGTTCGTTCTGCGGCGTATGCATCCCGAAGATCGGGATTTCGTGCAGCAGTTGCTCGAGGAGGCTTCGCAGAATGGCGTGGATTTCGGTCACGAAGCCAGGCTGGTGATGCCGAATGGCGCGCTAAAGCATATTCGCACTTTGGCCCATGCCGTGAAGGACGGTCCTGATGGCATCGAGTACATCGGTGCGGTGACCGACGTCACTCCCGCTAAGCAGGCCGAGGCCGCGCTCAACGACGCGCAGGCGGACCTCGCGCACGCCACGCGCGTGATCACGCTCGGCGAGTTGACGTCCTCCATCGCCCACGAGGTGAACCAGCCGCTGGCCGCGATCATGTCGAACGGCGAAGCCTGCCTGCGCTGGCTCGACCGCGGCGCGGCAGGCATGGAGCATGCGCGGCGCTCGGTGGAATGGATCGTCAAGGATGTCAGCCGCGCGGCCGACGTGATCGGGCGCGTTAGGGCGCTGGCACGCAAGACCGATACGGAGCGGGCGCTTCTTGACATCAACGAGGTCGTCAACGAGGCCCGCGTGCTGATGCGGCGCGAGCTCACGAGCAAGCAGATCACGCTGCGTACGGAGCTTGCGACCGATCCGCTGATTGTCCGCGCCGACCGGGTTCAATTGCAGCAGGTCGTCATGAACCTGGTGATGAATGGCATCGAGGCGATGCAGCCGGTTACGGATCGGCCGCGCGAATTGCTGATCCGATCGCAGCGCAGTTTCGATGCCGATCAGGCCATCCTGATCATGGCGGACTGCGGCGTCGGCTTTTCCGACGAGAACGCCGAGCGGCTGTTCAATGCGTTCTTCACCACCAAGTCGGCCGGCCTTGGCTTGGGATTATCGATCTGCCGCTCGATCGTCGAGGCCCATGGCGGAAAGCTGTCTGCATCCCGCAATGCCGGGCCGGGCGCGACCTTCCAGTTCACCCTGCCGCTCCATGAGGATGTCGGACGGGCGCAATGAGTCCACCCGACTGCGATCATGCCTTCGGCAAGATACCCAGGTTCATGCCTTCGGCATGATACCCAGGTTCATGCCTTCGGCATGATACCCGGACTGTTGTCGGGCCACTTGGCAATCATCGCTTCGTCGATGTTGAGATGCTGCGCTACCAGCTTGGGCGGCGTATGCGTGAGCCAGTTCGTCAGCGAGACTTCCTCGTAGCGAGGGGCGCGGAACACGCCGACGAATTGCAGGTCGGTATCACCGACGTTCTCGACATAGTGCCCGTAGTTCTTCTTGACGTAACCGATGTCGCCCGCGTTGAAGTCCATTGTCAGCGCATTGGGGCCGGTGTTGAACACCGTCATCCGGGCCTTGCCCTTGATGTAGTATTGCCACTCGTCGGCGTTCGGATGCCAGTGCATCTCGCGGACCGCGCCCGGCTTGAGGGTGACCAGCGCCGAGGCCACGGTCGTTGCGACATTGAAGTTGGTGCTGTCGGCAACGTGAATGGTGCCGGCCTCGGACTGCTTGAGCGGGCGCGAGCCTTCGAGCGAGAAGATGAAGGGATGCGGCGGCATCTCTGCGCTCCTGCTCATCGCGGCGCGGTCGGCGGCGAGGTCGCCTGGCACGGTGCCCTGGAATATCCAGAGGTTGTGCAGCGGAATGTTCGCGAAGCTTTCGACCGGAACTCCGAAGTTCTTGGCGAGCACTTCGGGCGGCGTGTGGGCCATCCAATCCGACAGCAGCAGCGTATTGAACTCGTCGGCGTGGCCGTCATCGAAGCAGATCACGAACTCGCAGCCGTCGGGTCCGAGGCCCTGCAGGGAGTGTGGCGTGCCGGCCGGAAAATACCAGAGGTCGCCCGCCTTGAGGTCGCCGACATAAGGACGCCCCTCGGCATCGAGAACAGTCACGCGGCAGGTGCCATAGGTCATAATGGCCCACTCGGCGGCCTGATGCCAATGCAGCTCGCGAATGCCGCCGGCGGCGAGGCGCATGTTCACGCCGGATATTTCCTTCGAGATCGCGAAATCGTCGACCGTGACCTGCCGCGCCCAGCCGCCGTTCTGAATGCGTCTCGGTGCATTGTTGAAGGACGCCCAGGTCGTGGGCAGGCCGCCAACGTCGGTCGCGGGCGGAGTGAATGCGGATGGAAACTGTTTTGCAATGGCTGGATTCTGCGGACCGGGATCGGTCAGACTTCCAGGCGACTTGGCGTTGATGGCGCCCTGAGGCGGCTCGTCCGGATTACCGAAGCTTGCAGCATGCGCGGATGCGGTCATTGCGGCTCCGACAGCCGACGCTGCCAGAAGATCTCGTCGCGAGAACATGAGCTGATACTCCAGAAAGAGATGGTCGAACCGGTACAGATCCGCTCATCAGCGGCCCGTTCATCAAGACCTAGGCAGGCGCCGTTGGTTTTGCTTCCGTAATGACACGCTTTTTCTGGAACGCACTGCCGCGATGACAGATGACGCGCAGTTGCGTGAGCACGACGTGCAAGCTTCTCACGCGGCGAGCGGTGCGATTGTGCAAATCCCGCCTCGTTTTGGAAAGACATCGGTTGGACAGCTCTCCTTTACTCAACCGACCCTGGCATTCTAAAAAAGGCCTTTGCCGATGACCGTTCGCAAATCCATCCGTCCCTATCATCAGCCGGCCGGCGGATGGGGAGCGCTCAAGGCGTTGAGCGAGCATCTGATCGAGCAGCGCGTTCCGATCAAGGGCGCGACGACGCTGAGCCGGATGAACCAGCCCGAAGGATTCGACTGTCCGGGCTGCGCCTGGCCTGATCCGAAGCATACGTCGTCGTTCGAGTTCTGCGAGAACGGCGCCAAGGCAGTTGCGTGGGAAGCGACGGCGAAGCGCTGCACGCCGGAGTTCTTCGCCGAGCACTCCGTCACCGAGTTGTCCGGCTGGAGCGATTACGATCTCGAAATGGTCGGTCGGCTCACCCATCCGATGGTCTATGACAGGACGTCCGATCATTACCGTCCGGTAAGCTGGGACGATGCGTTCGCGATCATCGGCCGCCACCTCAACGCACTGCCCGACCCTAATATGGCGGAGTTCTACACCTCGGGTCGCACGTCGAACGAAGCCGCGTTCCTCTATCAGCTTTTCGCCCGCGAATACGGCACCAACAATTTTCCTGATTGTTCGAACATGTGCCATGAGGCGACCAGCGTCGGCCTGCCGCAGTCGCTCGGGGTGGGCAAGGGCACCGTGCTGCTCGACGACTTCGACAAGGCAGATTGCATCTTCATCTTCGGCCAGAACCCCGGCACCAACAGCCCGCGCATGATGACGAGCCTGTGGAAGGCATCGCGCCGGGGTGCAGCGATCATTTCCTTCAATCCGTTCCGCGAGCGGGCGCTGGAGCGCTTTCAATATCCGCAGAATCCGATCGAGATGGCGACCTTCTCGGCCACCAAGATCAGCTCGCCGCTCTACCAGGTACGCGTCGGCGGCGACATTGCCGCGCTCAAGGGCATCATGAAGGTGATGGTCGAGGAAGATGAGGCTGCGCGCGCAAGCGACAAGCCCGAGATCCTCGATTGGGATTTCATCCGTGGCCATACCGCCGGCATCGAGGCGTTCATCGCGGATCTGAAGGCGGCGCAATGGCCTGATATCGAGCGGCAGTCCGGTCTCTCGCGCGAGGATCTCGAGCATGCCGCGCACGTCTATATGAAGGCCGAGCGCGCGATTATCGTCTATGGCATGGGCATCACCCAGCACAAGCGCGGCGCCTGCAATGTGCAGCAGCTTGCCAATCTCGCGCTCCTGCGCGGCCACATCGGACGCGAGGGCGCCGGCCTCTGTCCGGTGCGCGGCCACTCGAATGTGCAGGGCGATCGCACCGTCGGCATCACCGAAGTGCCGACCAAGGAATTCCTCGATCGGCTGGAGCATCGCTTCGGCTTCAAGCCGCCAGCCGCGCACGGCCACAACGTGGTGACGGCGCTCGAGGCGATGCTGCGCGGCGAGGTGAAGGTGTTCGTCGCCATGGGCGGCAATTTCGCCGCGGCGATACCGGACTGGCAGCAGACGCAGGCCGCGTTGCGCAATCTGGATCTCACGGTTCATGTCTCGACCAAGCTCAACCGCAGTCATCTGATCCATGGGCGCGATGCGCTGATCCTGCCGTGCCTCGGGCGCACCGAGATCGATATCCAGGCGACCGGACCGCAATCGATCACGGTCGAGGATTCGATGTCGATGGTTCATGCCTCCGGCGGCCGCAACAAGCCAGCCTCCGAGCATCTCCTGAGCGAGCCGGCGATCATCGCCGGAATCGCACGCGCCACCCTCGGCAACCGCAGCGTGGTGGATTGGGAGGCCTTGGTCGCCGACTACGACCGCATTCGCGATGCGATCGAGGACGTGTTCCCGATCTTCCAAGGCTACAACGCCCGCATCCGCGTGCCCGGCGGCTTCCATCTCACCTCGACGGCGCGCGAGCGCATCTGGATGACGCCGTCGGGAAAAGCCAATTTCCTGCTGTTCGAAGGATTGGGCGAAGATAGCTGTGAAAGCGATCCGGAGATGCTCTGGCTGAGCACCATCCGCAGCCATGATCAGTACAACACGACGCTCTATTCGATGTCGGACCGCTATCGCGGCGTGTACGGTCAGCGCGACGTGGTGTTCCTGAACGAGGCGGAAATGAAGAAGCGCGGCCTTGCCGACGGCGACCGGGTCGATCTCGTCACGCTCTCGACCGACGGAATGGAGCGCAGCGTGCACAATTTCCGCGTGGTCGGCTATTCCTTCCCGAACGGCTGCTGCGCCGCCTATTATCCCGAGACCAATCCGCTGGTGCCGCTCTATGCGCATGATCCCATGAGCTTCACCCCGTCGTCGAAGGGGATTCCGATCCGGATCGTACGCTCGGTGAGGGAGCAGAACTAAGCGGGCGCGCTCTCTCCTCCCTCTCCCCGTTCTTACGGGGAGAGGGTAGGGTGAGGGGCTGCTTCCACGGATACGGTGCGAGTTGCACTCGCGGAGGCTCCCCCTCACCCGGAATTCAAGCTTCGCTTGAATTCCGACCTCTCCCCGCAAGCGGGGGCGAGGTGGAGGTCCCGAGATCTGGTCTCGTGCTCCGCTAAAGAGGACTCACGCAGCCGCATTCTCATTCACGCCGAACCGCTTCTCAAATTCTGCGACGTTGACGATGCCGCGGCGGTGGGTGCCTTCGCCGATCTTGCGCTCCTCGTTCCAGGCTTCCACGGCGAACAGGATGTGCCTGGAATCGAGCTCGGTGACGCGGGCGGTCGCGCGCACGGTCTGGCCGATCGGAGTTGCAGCGAGATGGCGGACGTTCACCTCCATGCCGACGCTGACAAATCCCTTCGGCAGCGCCGCTGAGATGGCGGCACCTGCGGCGATCTCCATGTGCAGGATCATCATCGGCGTCGCATAGACCCGCGGCATGCCTGGAACGAAATGTCCGACCGTCAGTTCCGGCGTCACGATGATCATCGTCTCCGCGGTCATGTCGAGCTTCAATAATTCACGTGCATCCATATCCGCTTCCTTATTCTGCGGCTGCCGCGACCACTTTCTTGGCGGGACGCTTGCCGATACTGCCGAGCCATTGGCCCAGCCTGTCGAGATAGAGATAGACCACCGGGGTCGTGTACAGGGTCAGGACCTGCGACAGCATCAGGCCGCCGACGATGGTGTAGCCGAGCGGCTGGCGCAGCTCCGACCCGGTGCCGGTTCCGACCATCAGCGGCACGCCGCCGAGCAGCGCCGCCATGGTCGTCATCAGGATCGGCCGGAACCGCATGGTGCAGGACCGATAGATCGCCTCTTCCGGGCTCAAGCCCTCATTGCGCTCGACCTCGAGCGCGAAGTCGACCAGCATGATGCCGTTCTTCTTGACGATGCCGATCAGGAGGATGATGCCGATAATGGCAATGACGGTGAGATCCATGCGCACGGCCATCAGCAGCAATAGCGCACCGATGCCCGCCGAAGGCAGCGTCGATAGGATCGTGATCGGATGGATGAAGCTCTCATAGAGCACACCGAGAATAATGTAGATGACGATCAGCGCCACGCCGATCAACAGCGGGGTGCCCGACAGCGACGACTGGAAGGCTTGCGCGTTGCCCTGGAACGACGTCGCGAGCGAGGGCGGCTTGCCGGTTTCCTTTTCGATCTTCTGAATGCCGGCCACCGCCTCGCCGAGCGACGCGCCGGGCTTCAGGTTGAAAGAGATGGTGACCGACGGGAACATGCTCTGATGGTTGATCAAGATCGGCGCCGGCTTGATCCCGCTCTTGACGAGCTGACTGAGCGGGACCTGCTGGCCGCTCGCGGAATTCACGTAGATGTCCTTCAGCGCCTCGGGCCCGTACTGGAAGCTCGGATAGACCTCCATCACGACGTGATACTGGTTCAGCGCGGTGAACATGGTCGAGACGATGCGCTGGCCGAAGGCGTCATCCAGCGTGTTGTCGATGGCGGAGGGAAGGATGCCGAAGCTCGACGCTATCTCGCGATTGACGGTGACGTCCAGCATCGGACCGGCGTTGGCCTGATCGCTGGCGACGTCGGTGACGAACGGCAGGCTCCTGATCCGTTCTAGGAAGATGGCCGACCAATGCGTCAGCTCGTTCGAATCCGCGTCGGTCAACGTGTACTGATATTGGGTCTTCGACAGCCGCGCGCCGATGGTGATGTCCTGCGCGGCCTGCATGTAGAGGGTGATGCCCTGGATGTGCGCGAGCTGCGGCCTCAGCCGATTGATGATCTCGTCCGCGCTCGCCTTGCGCTGTGGCTTGGGCTTCAGCATGATGAAGATGCGGCCCTGATTGAGCGTCGCGGTCGGCCCGCCCGGCCCGATATAGCTCGCCACCGAATCGATCGCGGGGTCCTTCAGCAGCGTGTCGACCAGCACCTGCTGCCGCTCGGACATGGCCGGGAACGAGATGTCCTGCGCGGCTTCGGTGATGCCGACGATCTGGCCGGTGTCTTCCTGCGGGAAGAAGCCTTTCGGAATGACGACGTAGAGAAATCCCGTCAGCGCGATCGTACTCAGCATCACCATCAACGTAACGAACCGATGGCGCAGCACGACCTTCAGGCCGCGGGCATAAAGCGCGAGCAGGGAATCGAAACCCCACTCGAAGGCGAGGTAGATTCTGCCATGTTTCTTGTGGCTGTCGTCCTTCAGGAGCCGCGAGCACATCATCGGTGTTAGTGTCAGCGAGATCACGAGCGACAGTATCAGTGAGGCGGTGATCGTGATCGCGAACTCCTGGAACAGCTTGCCGACATAGCCGCCCATCAGGAACAGCGGGATGAACACCGCGATCAGCGACAGGGTGATGGAGACGATCGTGAATCCGATTTCGGCCGAACCCTTGAGTGCGGCCTGCATTGGGGTAAGGCCCTTCTCGAGATGGCGCACGATGTTCTCAATGACGACGACAGCATCGTCGACGACGAAGCCGACCGCGATCGACAGCGCCATCAGCGACAAATTGTCGAGGCTGTAGCCGAGCACGTAGAGGACCGCGAAGGTGCCGATCAGCGATAGCGGAACGGTGACAGCGGGAATCACGGTTGCCCAGAGATTGCGCAGGAACAGGAAGATCACCATCACCACCAGAGCTACCGTCAGCATCAGCGTGAACTGGACGTCGGCGACGGCGGCGCGGATGGTGGTGGTGCGATCGGCCGCGATCGTCACCTTGATCGCGGGCGGAATGGATGCCTGAAGCGTTGGCAATAGCTTCTTGATGCGGTCCACGGTCTCGATGACATTGGCGCCGGGCACGCGCTGGACCGCGAGGATGATCGCCGGCTGCTTGTCATACCACCCGGCCAGCAGGTCGTTTTCCGGAGCCTCGATCGCCTTGCCGATATCCCGAATCCGCACCGGAGAGCCGTTGCGATAGGCGATGATCAGTTCGTCATAGGCGGCGGGATTGAGTAACTGATCGTTGGTGTTGAGCGTGTAGGTCACGCGCGGGCTGTTGAGCGTTCCCTTCGGCAGATCGACATTGGCGCCGGCGATGACGGTGCGGACATCCTCAAGGCTTATTCCTCTTGCGGCGAGCGCCTGCGGATTGACCTGAATGCGGATGGCGGGCTTCTGCTGACCGCCGATGCCGACCAGGCCGACGCCGGGAATCTGCGAGATCTTCGGCAGCAGGATGTTCTCGGCATAGGCATCGACCGTGGTCATCGGCAGCGATTCAGAGGTCAGCGCGATCAGCATGATCGGCGTCTCGGCCGGATTCACTTTCCGGATCGTCGGTGGGTAGGGAATATTCTGCGGCAGATAGGGGCTTGCGGCATTGATCGCCGAGAGCACGTCGACGGCGGCGCTGTCGACCGTGCGCGAGAGCTCGAACTGGACGACTACCTGGGCCACGCCGAGCGCGCTCGACGAGGTCAGTTGCGTGACGCCGGGGATCTGGCTCAATTGCTGCTCGAGGGGCGTCGCGACAGAAGATGCGATCGTCTGCGGGTCGGCGCCGGGCAATTGCGCCGAGATCTGGATCGTCGGGTAGTTGACGTTCGGCAGTGCGCCGACCGGCAACAGCGGATAGGCGGCAAGTCCACACAGCAACAGCCCGGCCATCAAGAGGACGGTCGCGATCGGCCGGGCGATGAAAGGCGCCGAGAGGTTCATGGAATGGCCTTCTGCACCGAGCTTTGCAGATCGGCTTCGGTTGCGGCCTTGCCGTGCAATTCCTTGACGCGGCTGCCCTGCTGCAATCTGTATTGGCCATCGACCACGACGGTCTCATTGGCCTTGAGTCCGTCATCGATCAGTGCCTGCCCCTGGCTGATCTGGCCGACCTTCACGGAGCGCAACTGCGCGGTCCCATCCGGCGTCACCACGTAGACATAGGAGCCGTTCTGGCCTTGCTGGACTGCGGAAGCGGCGATGGTCAGCCCGTCTTTGCGGGTTTCAAGCAGCAGGTTGACGTTGACGAGCTGGCCGGGCCAGAGCCGATGCGCGGCATTCGGGAATTCGGCCTTGAGCTGGATGCTGCCGGTCGTCTGCACGATCTCGTTGTCGACGAGGAGCAGCTTGCCTTCATCCAGCTTGATCTTGTTGTCCTGACTGTAGGCGATCACCTTCAGCGGACCCTTGGCCATCTCCTCTTGGATTCGCGGCAGATAGCTTTCCGGCAGCGTGAAGATCAGTGAAATCGGTTCGATCTGGGTGACGACCACGAGGCCGTTCGGATCGGTCGGGTGAATGATGTTGCCGACGTCGATCTGGCGCACGCCGGTCACGCCGGGAATTGGCGAGGTCAAGCGCGTGTAGCTGAGCTGGATCTTGGCCTCGTCGATCTGGGCCTGATCCGCCTTCACCGCGCTCTGCAACTGCGCTACCTGCGCCTGCTGGGTCTGGATCAGTTGCGGGGTGGCATAGCCCTTGTTACCGAGCTGGGTGTACCGCGACAGATTGGCCTGTGCGTTCTCGAGCTGCGCGTTGTCGCGGGCGAGGTTCGCGGTCAGTTGCTCGATCTGCGCCTGATAAGGCCGCGGATCGATTTGCGCCAACAGATCGCCGGCCTTGACGGTTTGTCCTTCGACGAAGGTGATTTGCGTGATCTGTCCCTGGATTTGGCTGCGCACTAAGTCTGTATTGTAGGCGATCACCGTGCCGACGCCGGTCAGATAGATCGGGACATTGCTGCTGGCGACGGTCGTCGCGACCACCGGGATCGGCGCCGGCTCCGGCACTGCGGCGGCTTGCTCTGACGTCAGCGGGCGCTTGAAGTGCCAGAACCCGCCGCCCGCCAGCACCACGAGCAGAACGGCCACTGCGATCGCGATCTTTCGCTTCACGGCATGCCTCGTAAATGTGTTTGTCTCAACAGCCGCCTGGTGCCGCCGTCGTTGTTGTCGTGCCATCGGCCGGACAAGGTAGCGCTTCGGCCGGAGGCGAAGAGCCTACTGGCGATGACGCAGGTGACGGGAACGACAGCGCCGGACTGAGACCCGCACTGCCGAGTTCAGTCGAGCCCAAGGGAACTCCGATCGGTCCCACGGATGACGATGTCGACGTCATGGGACGCACGATGCTCGTCGTGCCGTGCGCGCCGCAGCCGGCCGAGGAATGTCCCGACAGCCCGCCGCCATCGAAAACCGCTCCCGGTTTGCTGGCGGTGAAACAGTTTTCGTTTCCGAAACTCATGGCGGCGCCGGATTGCGGCAGCACCGGGCTCGTGCCGGGTGTTGCAAGTTCGGTGGAGCCCAGCGGAATGCCTGCCGGCCGGATGGCGGAACCCGTTGCCGAACCGAGCGGCGAGGCGAGGTTCGGAAATGGCTGCACGCCAGGCGTCGCTGCCTGCGCGGTCGCGGGTTCGAGCGAAATCGATTCGACGGCGAGCCACAGCGAAATGCAAGCAGCGAGTGCGGCGATTAGGGATCGTCGTCCGGACGTGCGCGAAAGCTGGTTTCGCCTCGACCGAAGCGGACCTGTCATAGGACGGCTCTCCGGAGGTTAAGCTCTCCGAAAAGTTACTTCCCGCCTTCCGCGACGGTATTTCAAGAACGCACGCCCTACCCGTCGAACGCACGCAGCAGATACCAAGGTATGATCGCCTTAGCCCCACAATATACGTACGTGAAAACGCCCGTAGAATGGAGCGAGCGGCGGTGCTAGATATTCTCCAAGGCACAAGTCGGAATGCGGCCGCTCCGAGGAGAGACGCTCAAGGAAGAGTGATCTCTCGATTGGTAACGTGTACAGGCCTTCCGGCGTACGGTCACCATGGCGACAGAGAGATGGTACCATGCCGCAGATTCAGCTTCGACGAGATGACAACGTTCACTTCAACGATGGTCTGCCGGTTCACGCGACTGTCCATGAAACACCATATCACCGCAAGACAGCCGCAGCTGAACGTCTCAATAAGTCGACGCAGGCCGCGGTGCTGCTGCCCGGCCGTCCTGTCGTCGATGACAGGATGGCGCTTGCGTTTGAACGCCTGCACCTCGTGCTCGCGATCGCAGCACAAGGTCATGCGGAAGGGAATGCAGCTGAGCGCGCCGCGCTGCTGAACGCCGCCAGTAGCCTCGATGTCTTCCAGCACAAGGCCGCGATCGAACGGCTCAAGGATCCCGTCATCAAATGCCTGTCGGATGCGCTCGCGGACACCGGGCAGGCCTATGACCGCCATGCCGGAATTCGCGCCGATGCGCTGCGGCTCGCCGTGGCCATCAGGTTGCTTGGGTTGCAGGCCGAGAACGGGTCATTCGTCAATGATCGAGCTGTCACGACGGTTCCTGCCGAGCGACCGGTCGGGGGATTGCAGAAGTGGCGGCTGAAGCGTGTCGCCGAATATGTCGACAGCCATCTGTCGAAGAAGATCACGCTCTCGGATCTGGCAGTCGTTGCGGGATTGAGCCGGATGCATTTCGCTTCGCAATTCCGGATCGCGACTGGCCTTCGGCCGCACGAATATCTGCTGCGACAGCGCATCCGCCGCGCCGACGAACTGCTTCGGCACACGACGATGACGATCGTCGAGGTTGCCCTGAGCGTCGGATTCCAGACCCAGGCTCATTTCACCACGGTGTTCAAGCGGATCGCGGGAAGTACGCCGGCTCAGTGGCGCGCGCTCCGTTAACGGCTAGGCCTCCGGCTACGCTCATTTGGCAGTCGCACGCCGTGCGGCCACCTGTGACGGCTCATCGCGCCGCCGCGAGCGCACGTGTGGCCTTGTCGAGTTGGGCGTTGCATTGCGCGGCATCCCCTGCGCGATCGGCGGCACGGGCAAGATTGAGCGCATTGAGCACGCGTTGGAGACGCCGCCCATATTTGCCTTCGGTGGCGGCGATCGATCGCGGCGTCGGCTGGTAGTTGCGCGTCGCGTCGAGACTCTCCTTCTGCCAACCCCCGGCGCCGGCGCGTTTCTCGATCGCGGCATCGGCCTGGGCTTGAACGCGCGCGATCGAGTCCTCGCAGGGACCGGCATGGCTTGGCGGAATCGTCAGAAGCAGGATGAGGATGGCGGCCCCGAACGGCGCGACCTTTTGCATGGGTTCGTCTCCTTGTGTGCGGCCAACTGTTACTTGGTTACCAAATGACAACGTTCGTGACGATGTCTTTCGCAATTGAACGTGCACGCGCAACCATAGGCTTTTCGAGATGACATCGCATCTGCGAAGGGAACAGGGCGTTGCTGCAGCGGTAGACTGTCTCTAACTGTCCGGTTATGTAGGGAGGCTAGGGAGGGGCCAGCCCGTGGAGACGGGCGGCCGAGACGATCATGTTCGAAGGACACGATCCCTATCTCGTCGCGCTGTCGGTGGCGATCGCGATCCTGGGTGGATATACGGGCTTCAGCCTGGCGGCGCGGATTCGCGGCACGCCGGGAGGCAGCAACCGCATCCTGCTCGCGGGCGCCGCCGCGTTTCTGGCTGTTGGCATCTGGACCATGCATTTCGTCGGCATGCTGGCGGCCCCGCTGCCGCCCGACACCGTCTATCTGGTCCTGCCCACGATCATCTCCTTTCTGATCTGCGCGCTGGTGGTCGGCATCTCCCTGTTCTTCGTCAGCATCGGCGAGCCGTCGCTCAGGCGCGTGGCCTCGTCGGCCGTGTTGCTCGGCGCCGGGATCGCCAGCATGCATTACGTCGGCATCCACGGTCTGTCCGGTCGTTTCATGATCGAGCACGACGACGCATTCGTCCTGTTATCGGTGATCGTCGCGATGGTGACGGCCTATGGCGGCCTGCGCGCCTTCCTCGCGCAGCAGGAAGGCTTTCGACTGGTTGTCAGCTCGATTGCCTTCGGTGTTGCCGTCTCCGGCATGCATTATACGGCGATGGCGGGGATGCATTTCGCACCGCTTGCGGCGGGGACGCATCAGCATCTCGGCGGCGGACTTGCTGCGTCGCAACAAATCCTTTCGATCATCGTTGCCGTGCTCTGCTTCGTGATCGCGGCTGGCTTCCTGCTGTCGCTGGTGCCGGATCCGCGCCGCCAGAATCTGGTTCCGGCGATGGCCGGCGAGGTCGTGTTGCCTGCCGATGCGCTCGTGCCCGAAACGGTCGCGGCTGCCGCTGTTGCACCGCGGCTGAGCGCGGCGCCGCTCGCCGGTGTCGGCCGGCCGCCCCGTTCGGCGCCCGCGCCGCGGCTGCCGGTGGAGGGGGCCGACGGCACGCACTTTATAGATATCGCTGACGTGCGCAGCGTCCGGGCCGATGCGCATTATACCCGGGTGCATGACGGGACTCGGGAGCGGATGTGTCCGTGGTCGATCTCCGAGGCCGAGGCGCAGCTCGATCCCGCTCTGTTCATGCGGGTGCATCGCAGCCACATCGTCGCGATCCCGCATGTGGCCTTCGTCCGCAGGGAGGGCGATGGCGCGATCATCGAGCTCGACGGGACTTCGCCGCATCGCGTGCCCGTCAGCCGCGCCAAGATCGCCGAGGTCAAGGCGCGACTCGGTCTCAGCCGTCGCCATGCCTAGGCCCGGCTCCGGCCAATAGGTCGCTGCGGTTGACGCAATTCGTGTCCCGCCATCCGCATTTCGTGCGAAAAACCCCATTCCGTGCCCGAACGATTGCGGTCGGGAAAAACCGGAGAGACCGTCCCGCCAACGTCCACGCGCCCGACCGGCGCCAAAGGACGATTGGAGGAAACGATGATCCCGGGACCTTTCAGCTATCACCGGCCGGCAACCCTGGCCGACGCGGTCAAATTGCTGGCCGATCTGGGCGACGACGCCCGGCCACTGGCCGGCGGGCACAGCCTGGTGCCGATGATGAAGCTGCGGCTCGCCACGCCCACTCATCTGGTTGATCTTCACGGCGTCGCTGATCTCAAGGGCATGCGCCGCGACGGCGACACGATCGTGATCGGGGCAATGACCACCCAGCACGAGCTGCTGGCCTCTGCGGCAATCCGGCAATCTCTGCCCATCCTGCAGGAGGCGGCGGCCCTGATCGCCGATCCCCAGGTGCGCTACCTCGGCACCATCGGCGGCAATGTCGCCAATGGCGATCCCGGGAACGACATGCCGGCGTTGATGATCGTGCTCGGCGCAAATTTCCGCCTGAGCGGACCCGGTGGTGAGCGCGAGGTCGCGGCGAGCGAATTCTATCAGGGCGCCTATTTCACCGCGCTCGAGCCCGGCGAAATCCTGACATCGATCTCCATTCCGGTGCCGCCGGCCGGTCACGGCTATGCCTACGAGAAGCTGAAGCGCAAGGTTGGCGATTACGCCACCGCTGCCGCAGCCGTCGTGCTGACCATGGCAGGCGGCAAGGTCGCGACCTGCGCGATCGGGCTGACCAATCTGCACGAGACGCCGCTGCTCGCGACGGACGCTGCCAACGCTGCGATCGGCAGCAATCTCGATGCGGCCACACTGAAGCAAGCCGCGTCCGCTGCGGAAGCGATCATGGCGCCGGCGGCCGACGCCCGAGGTCCGGTCGAATACCGCAAGCATGTCGGCGGCATCATGGTGATGCGCGCGCTGCAGCGCGCCGCTGGCCGTGCGGCATAGAGGGAGAGAACAGATGGCAAAGACGCATGTGACCATGAAAGTGAACGGCGCGGAGGTCGAAGGGCTGGTCGAGCCGCGGACGCTGCTCGTGCACTTCATTCGCGAGAATCTGCAGCTCACCGGCACCCATGTCGGCTGCGAGACCACCCATTGCGGCGCCTGCACCGTCGATCTCGACGGCATGTCGGTGAAGAGCTGCACGGTGTTCGCCGTGCAGGCCGACGGCTCCGAGATCACCACCGTCGAAGGCATGGCCAACCCCGACGGCTCGCTCTCGGCGCTGCAGGAAGGTTTCCGGATGATGCACGGCCTGCAATGCGGCTTCTGCACGCCCGGCATGATCATGCGCGCGCACCGGCTGTTACAGGAAAATCCGTCGCCGAGCGAGCAGGACATCCGCATGGGCATGTCAGGCAATCTCTGCCGCTGCACCGGGTACCAGAACATCGTTCGGGCGATCCAGTATGCCGCCGCCAAGCTCAACAATGTCGAATTCAAGGAGGCCGCGGAATGAACGACATGACTCCCACGCGGGAACAACGCACCGCCGCGCTCGAAGGCATGGGCTGCAAGCGCAAGCGTGTCGAGGACATCCGCTTCACGCAAGGCAAGGGCAACTATGTCGACGACGTCAAGCTGCCGGGCATGCTGCATGGCGATTTCGTCCGCTCGCCGCACGCACATGCGCGCGTCAAGGCGATCAAGACTGAAGAGGCCCTGAAGGTCCCGGGCGTGCTCGCGGTGATCACCGCCGAGACGCTGAAGACCGTTAACCTCGCCTGGATGCCGACGCTCGCCGGCGACGTGCAGATGGTGCTGGCTGACGGCAAGGTGCTGTTCCAGAACCAGGAGGTGGCCTTCGTGGTCGCGACCGACCGCTACGCCGCCGACGATGGCATCAACAAGGTCGAGGTCGAATACGAGCCGCTCCCGCCGCTGGTCGATCCGTTCAAGGCGATGGACCATAATGCGCCAGTGCTGCGCGAGGACCTCGCCGGCAAGACCACGGGCGCGCATGGGCCGCGCAAGCATCACAACCACATCTTCGAGTGGACGGTCGGTGACAAGGACCTGACCGATGCGGCGTTCCGAAGGGCCGAGGTCACGATCAAGGAGATGATCTCCTATCACCGTACTCATCCGTCGCCGCTCGAGACCTGCCAGTGCGTGTGCTCCTTTGACAAGGTCAAGGGCGAGCTGACGATCTGGGGCACCTTCCAGGCCCCGCATGTGATCCGCACCGTGGTGTCGCTGATCGCCAAGCTGCCGGAGCAGAAGATCCACGTGATCGCGCCTGACATCGGCGGCGGCTTCGGCAACAAGGTGGGCGCCTATCCCGGCTATATCTGTGCGGCGGTCGCTTCCATCGTCACCGGCAAGCCGGTGAAATGGGTCGAAGACCGGATCGAGAATTTGACCGCGACATCCTTTGCGCGCGACTATCACATGACGACCGAGATCGCGGCGACGAAGGAGGGCAAGGTCACCGGCCTTCGCGTCCATGTGCTGGCCGATCACGGCGCGTTCGATGCCTGCGCCGACCCGTCGAAATGGCCGGCGGGGTTCTTCAACATCGTCACCGGCTCCTATGACTTCCCGACTGCGCATCTGGTTGTCGATGGCGTCTACACCAACAAGGCGCCGGGCGGCGTCGCCTATCGCTGCTCTTTCCGCGTCACCGAAGCCGCCTATTGCATCGAGCGCGCGATGGACATTCTGGCGCAGAAGCTCGGCATCGACCCTGCTGAGCTGCGGCTGAAGAATTTCATCAAGCCGGAGCAGTTTCCTTATCACTCGGCGCTCGGCTGGCAGTACGACTCCGGCGACTATCACACCGCCATGCGCAAGATGATGGAGACGACCGACTACGCCGCACTCCGCCAGGAGCAGGCGGACAAGCGCGCGGCCTTCAAGCGCGGCGAAACCCGCGAGATCATGGGGCTCGGCGTCTCTTTCTTCACCGAAATCGTCGGCGCCGGCCCGTCGAAGAATTGCGACATCCTGGGCATTGCGATGTTCGACTCCTGCGAGATCCGCATGCACCCGACCGGTGCGGGCATCGCGCGCATGGGGACCAAGAGCCAGGGCCAGGGCCACGAGACCACCTGGGCTCAGATCATCGCCACCGAGATCGGTATTCCCGCCGACAACATCATGGTCGAGGAGGGTAACACCGACACCGCGCCATACGGGCTCGGCACCTACGGCTCGCGTTCGACGCCGGTCGCAGGCGCTGCGATCGCGATGGCGGCGCGCAAGATCAAGGCGAAGGCGCAGATGATCGCCGCTTACAAGCTCGAAGTCCATGAAGATGATCTCGAGTTCGATATCGACGGCTTCCGGGTCAAGGGCCTGCCGGAGAAGTTCATGTCGATGAAGGATATCTGCTGGGCCGCCTACAACTCCGTGCCGCCGGGCATGGAGCCGGGGCTGGAAGCGGTGAGCTATTACGATCCACCCAACATGACCTATCCGTTCGGCGCCTATCTCTGCGTGATGGATATCGACGTCGATACCGGCGTGTACAAGGTCCGGCGCTTCTATGCGCTCGACGATTGCGGCACGCGGATCAACCCGATGATCATCGAGGGCCAGGTGCATGGCGGGCTTACCGAAGCCTTCGCGATCGCGATGGGCCAGGAGATCCGCTACGACGACACCGGCAACGTCGTGACGGGCTCGTTCATGGACTTCTTCATGCCGACCATGGTCGAGACGCCGCATTGGGAGACCGACTTCACGGTGACGCCATCGCCGCATCATCCGATCGGCGCCAAGGGCGTCGGCGAGAGCCCGAATGTCGGCGGCGTGCCGGCGTTCTCCAACGCCGTCAACGATGCCTTCTCGTTCCTCGGCTCGACCCACATCCAGATGCCGCATGACTTCTGGCGCAACTGGAAGGCGGCGAAGACTCTCGGAGCGGTTGCCTAGATGAAGGGACGTGAGGAGATCGCGCAAGCGCTGGCCGCATCGGGTTACATCGCCGATGCGGAGCTGGCGACCGCGATCTCGCTGATGCGATTGCTGCGGCGTCCGCTGCTGCTGGAAGGCGAGGCGGGCGTCGGCAAAACCGAGGTCGCGAAAGCGCTGGCGCAGGCGTATTCGACCGAGCTCATCCGCCTGCAATGCTATGAGGGACTCGACCAGTCGGCCGCGCTCTACGAATGGAACTACCAGCGGCAGCTCCTTGCGATCCAGGCGCATCAAGGCGAGGATGCCGATGCAGTCGAGGACCGGATCTTCTCCGAGAAGTATCTTCTCGAACGGCCGCTGCTCGCTGCGATCCGCCGCGCGCAGGCGCCGGTGCTGCTGATCGACGAGATCGACCGCGCTGACGACGAGTTCGAGGCGTTCCTGCTCGAACTGCTGTCGGACTTTCAGGTCTCGATCCCCGAGCTCGGAACCGTCTCCGCCGTGACGATCCCGCATGTCGTGCTGACGTCCAACGGCACGCGCGAGCTTTCGGATGCGTTGCGGCGACGCTGTCTCTATCATTATGTCGACTACCCCGATGTCGATCGCGAGACGCGGATCATCCTGGCGCGAATTACGCATGTGAGCCCGTCGCTGTCGCTGCAGATCGCGCGCATGGTGCAGGCGATCCGCAAGGAGGATCTGCGCAAGGTCCCCGGCGTCGCCGAGACGCTGGACTGGGCCGCGGCGCTGGTCGGCCTCGATATCCGCGATCTCAATGATGCGCCGGAGACGGTGCATGAGACGTTGATCTGCCTGCTGAAGACTCATGAGGATCGCGCCCGCTTCGCACCTGAGGTGACACAGCGCCTGCTAGGGAAGGTCGCATGAGCTGCTGTGGCACCAATCCGGGCTTTGAGGAGATCGACGAGGTCTCGCGGCTGGTCTCGGGTCGGCTTGCAGCCTTTCTCCGCACGCTGCGCGACAACGGCTTTCGCATCGGCCTTGCCGAGGGCCGCGATGCCGCGGCGCTGATGGCCGAAGGCTATGCGGCGCGGCCGGGATTGTTGCGGTCGGCGTTCAAGCATCTGTTCTCGGCGCGGAAGTCGGATTGGGAGAAATTCGACGGGTTGTTCGATGCGTTCTGGCTCGGCAAACGGGCGCGTTCGCGGTCGCGGACGATGGCGTCGGGGCAGGCAGCGAACAGCCCGTCGCTCAAGCGCCTGCAGGAGGGCCAACCTGCGCCGGGCGGTGGCCAATCCGCGACTGACCAGGTGCCGTCGTCCGACGATGTGCCCGAAGGACGCAGCGGTGAGGGACGGATGGAAGGCGCCTCGCGCGCGGAAAATCTCGCCGAGGTCGATTTCCGCAAGATCGCCGATCCCGACCAGGTTGCGCAGGCGCATGAGGCTGCAGCGCAACTCGCCAAGGTCATGCGTAC
Organism: Bradyrhizobium sp. Ses1; assembly: GCF_059512365.1. Classification (NCBI taxonomy): domain Bacteria; kingdom Pseudomonadati; phylum Pseudomonadota; class Alphaproteobacteria; order Hyphomicrobiales; family Nitrobacteraceae; genus Bradyrhizobium; species Bradyrhizobium sp. Ses1. The sequence goes on along the minus strand of NZ_JCAMOQ010000019.1, from coordinate 82,219 downwards.
GCGATTGACGCGGCGGGATCTTGCGCGGCGGCGCGGCTATCGGCTCGATCTGCGCCGCACCATCCACCGCAATATCAATCACGGCGGCGTGCCGATCAGCCTGGTGAAGCGGCAGCGCAAGGACAAGCCGCTGCGGCTGATCGTGCTCTTGGATGCGTCGGGTTCAATGAGCATGTACACCAGCGTGTTCCTGCGTTTCATCCACGGCGTGCTCGACGAATTCCGCGAGGCCGAGGCATTCCTGTTTCATACCCGTCTCGCTTACGTCTCCGACGCCATGAAGGAGAAGGACGCCGGCCGCGCGCTCGACCGGCTCTCGATCATGGCGCAGGGCGCGGGCGGCGGCACAAAGATCGGCGAGAGCCTGCAGACGTTCAACCGCTGGCACGCCGCGCGCGTGATCCATTCGCGCAGTTGCGTGATGATCGTATCCGACGGCTACGAGACCGGCGATGCGGCGCTGCTCGGTCGTGAAATGGCTGCGCTTGCACGGCGCTGCCGCCGCATCGTCTGGCTCAACCCGATGATGGCCTGGGAGGGTTATGCGCCGGAAGCGCTCGGCATCAAGGCGGCGCTGCCGCATGTTGATGTCTATGCGCCGGCCAATACGCTGCAGAGCCTGCGCGCGCTCGAGCCCTATCTGGCGAAGCTCTAGATTTTTGTTTTGACGCGTTTTCTTCACGCGAACCGGTGTCCACTTCGCTCGAAAACGCTTTACGGGAGTTATCCGATGACCGCTCATGTCGAAGTCATGGATTTGGTCGCGCAGATGAAATCGGCCGAGCGGGCCTTCGTGCTCGCAACGGTGGTGCGCACGGTTTCGGTGACGGCGGCGAAGGCCGGCGCGAAGGCAATCATCGCGCCTGACGGCACCATCGTTGCGGGATGGATCGGCGGCGGCTGCGCGCGCAGTGCGGTGTTGAAGGCGGCGCGTGAGGCGCTCGCCGATGGCGTGCCGCGGATGGTGTCGGTGCAGCCGCAGGACCTGCTCGCCGAGCTCGGCGTCAAGGCCGGCGAGAGCCGCGGCGGCATCCGCTTCGCCAGCAATATGTGCCCCAGCCAAGGTACGATGGATATTTTCGTCGAGCCGGTATTGCCGCATCCCTCGCTCATCATCCTTGGCGCGAGCCCGGTGGCGCTGTCGCTGGCTGCGCAGGCGCGCACGCTCGGCTATCACGTCACGCTCGCCGCGCCCGCCGTCGATGTTGCCGCGGTGCCCGATGCCGACGAGCGGATCGACGGTTTCCAGTTGGGCGAGCTGAATGACGCGAAGCGCTTCATCGTGGTGTCGACGCAGGGAAAGGGTGATGAAGCCGCCTTGCGCGCGGCGGTCGCGATCGATGCCTGCTATCAGGCTTTCGTCGGCAGCCGACGCAAGATGGCTTCGCTGCGCGCCAAGCTGATCGGCGAGGGCGTGGACGCTTCGCTGGTTGACCGCGTCAAGGCTCCGGCCGGCCTCGACCTCGGCGCCATCACGCCGGAGGAGATCGCGATGTCAATCCTGGCCGAGATCACGATCGAGCGGCGGCGCGGCCAGCGCTTGCCGGTTTCCGCCTGATATCATTGAGGACCTACTCATGCAGATGAACGACAGCCAGCGTATCCCCGCATCGAAGGAAAGGGTGTGGGCGATGCTGAACGATCCCGCGGTGCTCAAGCAGTGCATTCCCGGCTGCGAGTCGCTGGAGATGACGTCGCCAACCGAGATGACCGCGACCGTCGTCATCAAGGTCGGACCGGTGAAGGCTTCGTTCGGCGGTAAGGTGACGCTGTCCGATCTCGATCCACCGAACAGTTATCGCATCTCGGGCGAAGGCTCCGGCGGCGTCGCCGGCTTCGCCAAGGGCGGCGCGACAGTGCGGCTGGAGGCGGAAAGCGTCGATGTCACGGTGCTGCATTACGAGGTCGATGCGCAGATCGGCGGCAAGCTCGCGCAACTCGGCTCGCGGCTCATCGATTCCACGGCCAAGAAGCTCGCCGGCGAATTCTTCACGCGCTTCGCCGCTGCAGCGGGCGGGACGACGGATGCGGCTCCGGCGGAAGCAGGCGAGAAGAAGGGCTGGATCGCAAGCTTGATCTCGTGAGAGTCTTGCGCGAGAAGCCGTAGGGTGGGCAAAGCGAAGCGTGCCCACCATCACGGGCGAAGTGCTCAATGGTGGGTACGCTTCGCTTTTCCCACCCTACGATTCTCTGCGCGGTCTCCTCAGGGTGAGGGGATAGGTGCGAGCGCGCTGCTCTATCCTCGTCATTGCGAGCGGAGCGAAGCAATCCATGCCTCCACACGCGGCGCGATGGATTGCTTCGCTACGCTCGCAATGACGAGGTGAGATCTGATTCAATTGTCAAACAACGGAGGGGATGTGAGTACGCATTCTCGCGGCATTCGCTGCCCGAGGTTTGCATCTGGTTTCACCCTCTTCGATATCAGAGGGCGCAGGGAAAGCCGGGTGCTGGTTGCACCCGTGGGTCCCGTGCAACAAAAAGCACGGGGGTAGGACCACAGGTTCAACCGAAGCATTCCGGCTTTCCCTGCGCGATGGTGTTACGGTTTCCTTCGTGCTCTCCTTGGTGACCGGGCTTTCTTGCCACCATCGCCTCTCGCGCGGATTTCTTCGCGCAAAAAAAAACTTAGCGCCAGCGTCGGGGCGCCAGGACCACACGACTTCGCCGTCCGTGAGTGCCACGCTCGTCAGTCGTGACACTCCCGTCCACCGCATCTCACCGCAACGTTCGTGACGATCGCGACCCGCCCCTCATTCGCGCTGAGACGCGCGGAGTTAAATCACTGATTTGCCCGACGGGTTAAGCGATTTATTTTTGTGCGAAGGTCTGGACGCGGCAAATCACGTTGAAATCGTTAGAAAAAATGGCGGATAGCCGCATCGGTATCTGACGACCAGTCCACACTCGATCGACCAATTCGTGATCGAGATCAAGGCGGCATCGCTCGAAGTCGCGATAAATGGGCCAATGGACAAGGTTACTTTCGTCGCGGCCACGCTGTCGTTGCTGGCAACGCCAGGCCCAACCAATACGTTGCTTGCTACATCGGGAGCCGGCGTCGGACCATGTCGCTCGGCCCATCTGCTGGCGGCGGAGCTGAGCGGTTACCTGCTCGCCATCGTTTTGCTGCGATCCATCCTGGGCCCGGTCATCGCGACGGTACCCGAGTTCGGGATCGGCCTTCGGATCGCCGTCGTGATCTATCTCATCTATCTGGCTGCGATGCTCTGGCGTCACGGAGCCCGTCAGGTGGGCAACGCCGCTCCGGTGACCTTTGGCCGGGTCTTCGTCACGACGCTGTTGAACCCCAAGGCGATCATCTTTGCCTTCACGATCCTTCCATCGGCGATCGGTCCTCTCGAACTGCTGCCCTGGCTCGCAGCGTTGGCAGCCCAGATTGTCACGGTCGGCGCCGGATGGATTTTGCTCGGCAGTTCGCTGCGCCATGGGCTTGGCGACAGGATCGGGCCTGTGATCGGCTACAGGTTGAGCGCAGTCGCGCTCGCCGTGTTGGCGGGAATGATCGGCATCCATTCCCTCGGGATCACCTGATCAAAAGCTCGCGGCCATCTCGGCGAGGCGGCGATGGGCATGCTCGCGCGCGATCCGGATCGGGTCGGCCGGGCCGGTGGTGGGCCCGATCGGCACGAAACGCACGCTGCTGATGCCGATGAAGCGGAGCGCCTCGCGCAAATAGGGCGTCGCCATATCGATGCGTCCGCGATTCATGCCGGTGATGAAGTCGCTGCCGCTGGCGAGGATGACGAGCGTCGGCCGGTCTTTGAGCAGCGGCAGATAACCTTGCGACGGATCGAAACGGAACGTCAGCCCGGGCTGGATGATGACGTCGAGCCAATGCTTGAGCTTGTAAGGAATGCCAAAGTTCCACATCGGTGTCGAGATCAGCACGCGGTCGGCGAGAGCGAGACGCAAGGCGATGCGCTCGGCGGCGGCGAAGCCGTCACGCTCGGCATCAGTGAAAGCCTGGCCCTTCAGCCGGGCGTATTTGGCATCGAGGATCGCGCCGGAAAATTCTGGTAAATGATCGCTCCAGAGGTTCATCAGGTCGATGTCCCAGTCCGGCCGCGCTTTCCGAAAATGCTCGAGGAAGATGCGCGCGCCGGCTGCCGATTCCGAATCGGCGCGCGGCGAGCAGGCGAGATGAAGGAGCTTGGGCACCCCTTGCGCCTTTCACTCCAGGGCCTTGATGACGGTGTCGGCGTTGGTCACGACCGCGACGTTCTGCAGCGCGAAGTTGATCGAGGCATTGTGCCAGTCCGCATTCATGGACGAGCAGCAATCCTCCGGCACGATCATGAAATAGCCCTTGTCAGCGCCGGTGCGGGCGGTGTGCTCGACCGACATGTTGGTCCAGGCACCCGTATTGATGATCATGTCGCGGCCTGTGGCCTTCAAGATGGTTTCCAGCCGCGTGCCCTCCCAGGCGCTCATGCGCATCTTCTCGACGACGAAATCGCCCGCGCGCGGCTCGAGCCCCGACACCGGCGCGGCGCCCCAACTGCCGCGCACCATGGCCTTGCTGTCGACGAGGGCTTCGAACAGCGGCGCATTCAGCGTGACGCCCGGCGCGCCCGGCTCGACGATGAACCAGACATGGATGATGACGACGCCGCGCGAGCGCGCGACTTCCGCAAGGCGACGAACATTGTCGACGACGCGCTGTTGCCGCGCGTGCGCCGGCGCGCCTGATTCCGCGAACGCGCCGCCGTCCATGATGACGTCGTTCTGCAGATCCTGGATGATCATCGCGCAGCGCTGCGGATCAAGCCGCATCTCGCCATCGGTCAGGTGAGGGGCGGGCGCCGAAGAAGCCGCAGCAGCGCTACCGCGCCGGCCGCTCATATAGGGCTCGTGACGCGGACCGACCTTGGTCGGGATCGCGTAGACCGAATGGGTCGCGGTCAGATAAAGCGTGCGGAAGTCAGGACCGCCCCAGGCGAGATTGGCGACAAGCTCGGGCAGGCGCACCTTGCCGAGCAATTCGCCGCTGCGCGAATAGACCCAGACGCCGCCGGGCGCGGTGACCCAGACATTGCCGTGCTGGTCGCACTTCATGCCGTCGGGCACGCCGGGCTCGAACTCTGAACGGATGTTGCTGGCAAAGACGCGCGGATTAGCGAGCGCGCCGTCGGCCTCGACGTCGAAGGCGCGGATCAGCGCCTGCACGGTGTCGTTGACGTAGAGCACACGCTCGTCCGGCGAGAAACAGAGTCCGTTCGGTTGCTCGAACAAATTGCGGTCGACGAGCAGGCGGGGTGCGCCGCCACCTGGCGGCACGCGATAGACGCCCTGGAAGCCGAGCTGGCGCGGCCGCTCGACGCCATAGACCGGCATGCGGCCATACCATGGATCGGAGAAATAGATCGCGCCGCTCGAATGGACACAGACGTCGTTCGGGCTGTTGAGCTCCTGGTTCTCGAAATGCGAAGCGAGCACGTCGCGCCGTCCATCCGGCCGCTCGCGGATCAGCGAGGAGGTGGCGTGCTCGCAGACGATCAGGTTCAACTCCGAGTCATAGGTCATCCCGTTACATTTGTTGGAGGGGCGCCTGACCTCGACGATGCCGCGCCGCGCATCCCAGCGCCGGCGCACGTCGGCCGGCATGTCCGAGAACAGGAGATAATGATCGGTCGGATGCCAGATCGGGCCCTCCGTGAACTCGAAGCCGGTGCCCACCTGGCCGACCGGCGCATAGGGATCGATCAGGTTCTCGAATTCCGGCCGCAGCGTGACGTGCGTCATCGGCTAAAGTCCTCTTGCGCTCACGCCGGGAACCAGTGGCGCTCCGGCAGGCTCTGCACGATCGGGCCCGGCACCTGGTCGTGCAATCGGCCGACCACTGCACCGCCTTCGATCTTGGCGGGTCGGTCGTGGACCGGCAGCAGATAGCGCGAGCTGCTGAGCAGCTTCTTGATCGCGGCCTTCTCCGCGCGCTTGCTGGTGCCGTGGTTGCCGGTGGTTCGCGGCTCCCAGTCATGGATCTCGTTGAAGGGCGTCACGATCTGGTCGTTGAAATCATAGATCACGTCGCCGCAGATCGTGGCGATGCCATCAGCGGTGTGGACGTGGATATTCATCGAGCCCTCGGTGTGAGCATTGGCGGCGTCGCAATAAACGCCGGGCATCAGTTCGATCGGGCCGGTGATCTCGAGATCGAGGAAGCGCAGCGCGCCTTTGGTGTGCAAGCGGTCGACCAGGTGCTTGATGTCGGGCGCCGGATATTGCGGATGCATCAGGCCGGACACGGAATATTCCAGCTCGCGGCGGTTGAGAACGACGGTCGTGTTCATCGGAAACAGATCGTCCTTGCCGGCGTGGTCGATATGGAGATGAGTGTGGCAGACGAAGCGCACGTCGCCCATGCGTACGCCGTGACGCGCAAGCTGGTTCTCGATCATGTTCTCGTGGAATTGCAGGCCGCGCATGCCCAGCGTCTCCATGATCTGGTTGGAGCGATAGCCGGTGTCGACCACGACAGGATGGGGGCCGCCGAGGATTAGGAAGCCGAGCGTCAGCACGCGCCGGGTGCGGCCGCAGTCGCGCCCGAGCACGAGGAAGCTCGACTCCAACTCGATATCGCCATAGTCCAGGATCTTGATTTCCAGCGGCATCCATTCCCTCCCGATTGATCTTGCTTTGTGCGACTTCGTGCGCCGTCATCCGATACGATAGACGCGCATCGCGGTGGCCCTGAAGATGGCGTCGCGCTGCTCACCTCGAAGCTGCACGGTGGCCGCGCGATAGGTGGCGATCAGTTCGCGGTAGCTGGTCCAGAGTTTCTCGATCGGAAAGTTTGAGCCGAACAGGCAGCGCTCGGCGCCGAAGACATTGACGGTGTCTTCAATGATCCCACGGATATGTGCGAGGTCGTTGCGATGGATGAAGGTGCCGAGCCCCGAAAGTTTCGAGACCACGTTCGGGCAGCGTGCGAGCCTTGCCATGCCGGCGCGCCAGGCGGCGCGGCCTGCCGGCGACAGGTCTTCCAGCATGCCGGCGTGCTGCAGGATGAAGGTCACGTCGGGGCAGGATTCGGCGAGGCCGGCGGCATCCGCCATCTGCGGTGCGAACACCTGCAGGTCAAAACTCCAGCCATAATCAGCAAGGTGGCCGACGTTGCGGCGGATCACGGGATCGGCACAGAGATCGGGCCGCGCGGCGAAACGGTAGAGCGGATTTTCATGCCAGTGCAGTTGCATGCGCACGCCACGCACCAGCGGATAGCGCGCGAGGCGGTCGAGTTGCGGGCGCACGTCGCTGGCGGAGAAGTCGGCATAGGCGACGATGGCATGCGGCCAGCCGTGCTCGCCCGCTGTCTGCTGCACCCAGGCCGCCTCGTCCTCGAAGCGATCAGTGGGCCAGTTGGTCTGGACATAGACCGAGCGGATCACGCCGGTGCCGGCGAGGTCGTCGAGATATTCGCGGATCGGATAGTCGCGGCGGATCGGCTCATAGGGGCCGAAGATGCGCGGCTGCATCGGGCCGGACAGCCAGGCGAGATCCGCCTGCCGCCAGATGTGGTGGTGGGCGTCGACAATGTCGGTCATGCCGCTCTCCTTCCTCCGAGCGACAACAGATGCGATACGACGGCGGCGCTCGACCCGCCGTCGGAGAGATCATCGACGAAACGCGCGATCGCGATCAGCGCTTCGGTCTGCGGCCGGAAGTCAGGTCCGCACGCAAGCGGCGTCAGCCAACTCAGGGACCAGGCGCGTCGCGACAATTTGGCGACCGCGTCGCGCAAGGCTGAGATGTCGCCGCGCTCCAATCCGTCGGAGACCACGACCACAGCGGCGCCGCGCGCGTAGCCGCCGAACCGCGGCACGGCGAGAAATGCCTGCAAGGCGTCGCCGATGCGGGTGCCGCCGTCCCAGTCGCTGACGAGATGTGCGGCTGCGTCCAGCGCCTGCTCGCGACGCTTCAGGCGCAGCGCGCGGGTGACGCGCGTCAACCGGGTGCCAAAGGTGAACACCTCGACATTGCGGGCGGCCTGGATCAGCGCATGCGCGAGCTTCATGTTCTCCTCGGTGCGCGCCTTCATCGAGCCCGAGACGTCGATCAGGAGCAGAATCTTGCGCGGGCGCTGGCGGCGTTTCAGATGCCCGAGACGCAGCACCTCGCCGTCATTGCGCACGCTGTCGCGCAAGGTGCGGCGGATGTCGGCGAAGGGGCCGCGGCGCGCCCGCATCCGCCGGTGGCCGCGGCGACGCGGCAGCCGCCGCGGCGCTTCGCGCGCGAGCCGGCGCAGCACATCGCCGGTCGTGCCGTGGGCAAAGCGGCGCTCGACCAGCGCCTCGGTGCGGGCGGCGGCGAGGCCGGATTCGTTGGCCTCGTCGGCGAGCGGCGGTTCGTCCTCGCCGCGGCCGTCCTCCTGCAGGCGCACGATGTCTTCGTCTTCGCCCTCGGCCCGCTCGATGGCCTCAGCACCGCGGAAATGGATATCGAACAGCCGGTCATAGGTCGCGCGCCGTTCCGGCGGCGGCGCGAGTGTCGCGAGACCCGCGCGGCGGATGTGCTCCAGGCTGCGCGGCCCGAGCAATTCGATCGCGGCGAGGAAGGCGGTGGTTTGTTCTGGCGCGACGGCGAAGCCGTTGTGGCGCAGCAGCGCGACGAAGGAGATGAACACTTGTGCGGCGCGCGGCAGTAGCAATTCGTCGGTCACGCTGCAGCCTCCGCTATCAGCGCATCGAGCCGGGGCGAGATGAAATGCAGATCCTCCTCGTCCTTCAGCGCGACGCCGATCGAGCGCTTGAACGCGTCCGGCCAGCGTGCGCCGCCCTTATGCAAGAGCGTCGCCGCCTCGGCCCAGTCGACGGCTTCCGCGATGCCGGGCGCCTTGCTCAGCGGTTCGCGCCTGAGTTTTTCGACCGCGGCAACGACGGCACGGGCGGTGGATTCGGCGACGCTGGAAGCTCGCATCATGACGATGCGCGCCTCGCGCTCGGCTGAGGGATAGTCGATCCAGTGGTAGACGCAGCGGCGGCGCAGCGCCTCGTGCAGGTCACGCGTTCGGTTCGATGTCAGCACCACGACCGGATGTTCTGCCGCGCGCACCGTGCCGCGCTCGGGAATCGAGATCTGGAAGTCGGAGAGGAATTCGAGCAGGAAAGCCTCGAACTCCTGGTCGGCGCGATCGATTTCGTCGATCAAGAGCACGGTCGAGTCAGGCGCGCGCAGCGCAGCGAGCATCGGCCGTTCGATCAGAAAGCTCTCGCCATAGATGTCGATAGTCTCGTCGCCGGCCTGCCGGATCGCCAGCATCTGGCGCGGATAGTTCCACTCATAGAGCGCGGCGGCGGCGTCGATGCCCTCATAGCATTGCAGGCGGATCAATCTGCGGCCGAGCACGGCGGTGATCGCCTTGGCGGCCTCGGTCTTGCCGACGCCGGGCGCGCCTTCGAGCAGCAGCGGCTTGCCGAGCGCGAGCGAGAGATAGGCTGATGTCGCGATGCCGTCGTCGGCAAGGTAGTAGGCTGCGCGCAGCGCCTTCTCCAGCGCCTCTGGCGAGTCGATGCCGACGATGTTGCTGCGAACCGGCATATCTGCTGCCTCTAGCGCCGCGCCTGCGGCCGCGCGCCGCCCTGCGCCTTGATCGCGCGCAGAACCTTTTCCGGCGTAATCGGCAGTTCATCGATGCGGACGCCGACGGCGTTGAAGATCGCGTTCGCCACAGCCGGCAGCACCGGGTTGGCGCACATCTCGCCCGGGCCCTTGGCGCCGAACGGTCCGTCGGCGGCGGGGCGCTCCAGTACTGCGATATCGTGCGGGCAGATGTCGCCGGGCCCCGGCATCAGATATTCGACGAAGTCGCGCGGGCCGTGGCTAGGGTCGGGATAATAGGGCTCGGGCGTCTCGTAGAGCGCGTGGCTGATGCCCATCCAGGCGCCGCCGACCAGTTGCTGCTCGACCAGCCGCGGATTGAGCGCACGCCCGAGCTCATAGGCGCTGTCCATGCGGACCATCGCGACTTCGCCGGTCTCGTCATCGACCTCGACCTCGGCGACCAGGCAGGCATGCGCGTAGCATGTGGCAGGCGACATCTCGCCGGTTTCAGGATCGACGTCGGACAGCGGCACCAGGAAGATGCCGCGGCCGGAGATCGTCTTGCCCTGCTTGAACTGCGCGGCGATCGCCACGTCCTTGGTCGAGATGGATCGATGCGGCGCGCCCTTGACGTGGATGGTACCGCGGCCGTCGGTCTCGAGATCGGCGGCGTTGACTTCCAGCTCTTCGGCGGCCGCTTCCATCATCACGCCACGAGCCTCGCGTGCGGCCATCATTACCGCATTGCCGACGCGATGCGTGCCGCGCGAGGCAAACGAGCCCATGCAGTGCGGCCCGGTATCGGAATCGGCGGTGTCGACATAGACGTCCTCGACCGGCACGCCGAGCGTCTCCGCGCAGATCTGCCGCGTCACCGACTTCATGCCCTGGCCGAGATCGATCGAGGACAGCGCCACCGTGAACTTGCCGCTGGGATTGGAGTGCACCAGCGCCTGGCTGGGGTCGCCGCCGAGATTCATCCCGATCGGGTAGTTGATCGACGCGATGCCGCGTCCGCGATGCCTGGTCATGGTCAGCGCCTCCTGGTGCCGAAGACGGAGGAGAAGCGGGCGGCGCCATGCGATGGCGCCTGCGGCCGCGGAGGAGGAGGTGGTGGCGGTGGTGACGGCGGAGGCGGCTCGCGCGAGGCGGCGGGCGCGCGGTCATAGGTCGTCCGTTGCTGCGACGGCGCCATCGCCGGTGCGTAGGAATCGCGTGGCGTCGGCGGAATCGCGGCGCGGCTGCCGCCGCCATCCTTGCGCGAGGAGGCGCGCTTGAAGTCCTCGCGGATCGGCCATTTGGCCTTCTCGGCGGCGACCTGGACGCATTCGATCAGCGCGCAGTTCTTGGCCTCGCGGCGATGCGCCTTCATGTCGCCGTCGCGATAGGCGTTGAGGATGCGGAACTCCATCGGGTCCATACCGACGAGATGCGCGAGCTTGTCCATCTGGCATTCGATCGCGAAATCCATCGCGGTGACGCCGAAGCCGCGCATCGCGGTCGCTGGCGTGCGATTGGTGAAGACGCAATAGACGTCGCCGTAAACGTTGGGGATCGTGTAAGGGCCCGGCAGATGCGCGGCGCATTTGACGGCGGCGTAGCTGGAGAGGCGCGTATAGGCGCCGCTGTCGAAGTAGGCGCGGATCTTGCGCGCCACGATCCGCCCGTCGCGCATCACGCCATCCTTGATGTAGATGCGCTCGGCGCCGCGCGGCGGGCCATATTGCATCTCTTCCTCGCGCCCGAACACGTAGCGCACCGGACGCCCGGTCAGCATGGCGCCGAGGATGGAGAGCGGCTCGGTGAGCGTATCGACCTTGCCGCCGAACCCGCCGCCCACGGTGCCGCCGATGAAGTGAAAGGTGTTCGAGGGCACGTCGAGGATCTTGGCGCAGGTGTCGAGCGAGAAGAACAGCGCCTGGGTCGAGGTGTAGACGATGTAGCGGCCATTGGTGTCGGGTGCGGCGATCGAGCCGTTGGTCTCGGTCGGCGCGTGCTCGATCGGCGACATCTGGTAGCGCTGCTCCAGCACATGGTCGGCCGCGGCAAGGCCGCGCTCGACGTCGCCGAAGCGCAGCTTCTGGTGATCGTAGATATCGTGATAGATGAACGCGTTCTTCGGATAGGTCTCGTTGACAACGGGCGCGCCCGGCTTCAGCGCATCCTCGACGTCGAACACGGCCGATAGCGGCTCGTAGTCGATGCGGACCTTGGCCATTGCCTCATAGGCCTCGCGCGGACTGTCGGCGACGATGGCGACGATCGGCTCGCCCTTGTAGCGCACCTTGTCGACCGCGAGCGACGGCTCGTCGTCCTTACCGAAATTGATCAGGCTGAGCAGGGTGTTGAGATTGCGCGGCACGTCGCTGCCGCGGATGATCCGGCGCACGCCCGCCGCGCGCTCGGCCTCGCCGGTGTCGATGCGGCGCAGCCGCGCATGGGCATGGGTGCTGCGAACCACCTTCAAATGCAGCATGCCCTGCAGCTTGTGATCGTCGAAATAGCTCGAGGTGCCCGTGACATGCCCGAGCATATCCTGCCGCTGCGTGCCCTTGCCGATTTCTTTCAGATTGTCGTCGCGTTCGTCGGCGAAGATGTCCTTGCGCAATTCCAGCATGGCTCAAGTCCTTCAAGCGCGGGCACGACCGACCGAGGCGGCGGCGAGCACGGCATTGATGATGGGTTCGTAGCCGGTGCAGCGGCAGATATTGCCCGAGATCGCTTCGACCACATCGGCGCGGCTCGGCTGCGGGTTGCGGTCGAGCAACGCCTTGGCGGCCATCAGCATGCCCGGCGTGCAATAGCCGCACTGGGCGGCAAAATTGTCGGCGAATGCGCGCTGCAGCGGATGCAGGTTCGGGCCATCCTTGATGCCATCAAGCGTTTCCACCGAGCGGCCGGCGACCGTCTCGGCCAGCGTCAGGCAGGAGAGATGCAATTCGCCGTCGATCAGGACGCTGCAGGCGCCGCAGCCGCCCTGGCCGCAGCCGAATTTCGGCGTCATGTCGCCGATCAATTCGCGCAGCGCGACCAGGAGGTTGGTGCCGCCGTCGACGAAGATCGCGACGTCGCGGCCGTTGTGTCGAAATTGCAGGGCGGTCTTGGCCATCGTGATTCTCTTGGTGATCCTATTCCTGACCGGACAGCAAACGTCTAAGGTGAACGCCGACGATCTCGCGCCGGTACCAGCCGGAGGCGAGCGCATTGTCGGCGGGCGAGGTGCCTTCGACCGCAGCCGCGGCGGCGGCGCTGATCGTCGCTGCATCGAGCGTGCGCCCCTCCAGCGCCCGCTCGGCGGCACGGGCGCGAATCTGTGTCGGCGCCATCGAGCCGAGCGCGATGCGTGCGCCGACGATGCGGCCGCTGCTGACAGGCAGATGCGCGGCGAGCGTCATCACGGCGCCGCCCTTCGGCTTGATGCGGGCGATCTTGCGATAGCGGAACGCATCCGCGCTCGCGGGCTTCTGAAAGGACACCGCGAGCACGAGCGTGCCGGTCTGCCGCTCGCGCGTCTGCAAAAATTCCTCGATCGGCACGTCGCGGCTGCCGAGGCCGCCCTGCACGGAAACCATAGAGTCGAGCGCGAGCAGCGCGACGGTGAAGTCGCCATATGGGGTCGCGGCGAACAGATTGCCGCCGACCGTGCCCATGTTGCGTACCGCCGGGCCGCCGATCGAGCGGGCTGCGGCGTGCAGGAAGGCGAGATCGCGCTCGGCGAGGATGCGGGCAAAGGTGACACCGGCGCCGATGGCGACGCGGGAGCCGGTCGCATCGATCCGCGTCAGCGCATGGTCGCTGGCGCGCACGATCGTGGAGATCGAGATGTCGCCTTCGTTCAGCGCGCGCATCACCAGCGTGCCGCCGCCGAGATAGCGCGCGCCGCGATCTGATGAGAGCGCCGCGGCTGCCTCGCCGGTTGAGGCAAAGGTCCTTACCGTGACGGCCATGGGCATTCCTCCGCGCTCATGCGGCCTCCTTCAGATGCCGGCGAATGGCGTCGAAGCCGGCCTGGTAGATCTCGTCGGAAACCATCTGCGTGATGCCGGCGCTGTCCTCGGGCCGCGTCGTGAACCGCGATTCCCAGTGCCAGAAGGTGCGATCGCCGTCGGTGACGGGCAGCAGGCGGACATGCGCCACATAGTTGAACATCGGGATCGGCGTATCGAGCAGGCAGTAGCTGAAGGACTGCTCGAGGTCGGACAGCGCCAGCAACTGCTCGCGCAGCTCCGAGCCGTCCTTGAGCTTGAAGCGCCTGATGCAGCCGATCTTGTCGGCGCCATGTGCGCGCTCGATCGTGCTGGTCGCGACTGCCGGATGCCAGCGGTCGTGGCCGTTGAAATCGCGGAGCACGCCCCACACCGCCTCGGTCGGCGCATCGATGATCGTGCTCTTGACGATATGCGGCACGCTAGCCTCCGATCGATGTCACCTCTCCCCACACGGGAGAGGTCGGCGCGAAGCGCCGGGTGAGGGGACTCAGGTCCCGCGAGAGAGCGCTCCCCCTCACCCGGATCGCATCTTGCGATGCGATCCGACCTCTCCCCGATGGGGAGAGGTGGGTGATCGTCGCGACAGCGGGTGGACTCAATCGCATCGCGCTAGCCTCCGAAGGCGCGCTTGAGGGCATCGAAGCCGCCCTGAAAGACGCCGCCACCGATATTGCCGACGAGTTCGGCCTCGCGCTCGGGCGTGCAGTCGAACTCGGCGGTCCATTCGAGGAAGGTCTGGTCGCCATCGGTGACCGGCGTCAGCCGCAGCGTCGCGACATAGTTCTCCACCCCCATCGGCGATTCCAGGATGGAGTAGGTACAGAACATGTCGTAGTCGGACAGCCCCAACAGCTTCTCGCGGATGCGGTCGCCGTTGCGCAGGCGGAAATCACGCACACATCCGATCTTGTCGGCGGGCTCGCCGCCTTCGATGCGGCTCTCGGCGATCGCCGGATGCCAGTTCGGCAGGCCGTTGAAGTCGCGCACGCGGGCCCAGACGCGATCGTTGCGGGCGTTGACGACGGTGGAGACATAGACCCTGGCCATGGCGCGTGCTCACTCCTTCTTCCGCGGCGGGCGCGGCTCGCCCGTGGCGGGACTTGCGGGCGGCTTGGCGTCGCCACTCTTGCGGGTCGCGGAGTCCTTGATGCCCTGCATGTCGCGCGCCTCGCGGATCAGGCCGGGCATCTTGGCAAGGCTGCCGCCCTCGACGCCGATATCGGACAGGATCGAATCGATCAGCGGTGCCTGCACGCGGTAGCGCAGCGCGGAATCGATCACCTCGTCGGTGGCGCTGCGCGACGAGCCATTGCCATGGCCGTTGCCGTTCAGCCCATCGACCTGGAGGATGCGGATGCCCTCGATCTTCTCCATCGGCTTGACGCTCTCGCGCACGATGCCCTCGATGCGGTCGAGCAATTTGCGGCGGAACAGCGAGTAGCGCGCCTGATCGGTGAGCACGTTCTCCGCCTCGTTGAGTAGCCGCTGCGCCTCTGCTTCCACGGCGGCGCGCACCCGCTCGGCCTCGGCCGCGATGCGCGTCTCCTCGGCCTGCTTCTCGGCGATCAGCACCTCCACTGTCTTGCGGCGTCGTGCGATCTCGCTCTCGCGCGCGGTGACGACGCGCTCGGCAGCTTCCGTCGCGCGCACCCGCGCGTCTTCTGCCGCTACCTTGGCTGCGGATTCCTCCAGCGATTTCTGATAGAGGACGATCGCCTTCTCCATCAAAGCGGTCTCGACGTCCTTCTCGCGATTGACTTCGAGCCGCCGTAGATCGCGCTCGCGGCCGATGCGGGCCTCGTCGAGGCCGCGGTCGGAGGCAATGCGAGCGCGCTCGACCTCCTCGCGGGAGGCGATCTCGGCCTCCTGCAGCGACTGGACGCGCGCGACCTCGAGCTGCTCGATGGCGCGGCGGCGTTCGATCCGTGTTGCCTCCAGAGCCTGCTCGCGCGAGACATCGGTGGTCTCGACTTCCTTGCGCGCCACGATTTCCGCCTGCCTGACCTGGCGGTCGGCATCGATGCGCTCGGACCGCTTGGCGGACAGCGCGATCACGCGCTCCTCGTCGGCGATCTCGATCGTCTTCTTCTGGTCGATATTGAGCACCTCGCGGGTCTTGGAGGAGGCGATCCGCTCGGATTCCAGCGCAAGCTCCACCCCAATCCGCTGGCGCTCGATTGCGTCGCGCCGCTTGAGGTCGGCTGCCTCGATCGCTTCGGTGCGCGCAATCTCGAGGGCGCGCGTCTCTCGCTCGGCCTGAATGCGCTCGGCGGCAACGGCCTTCTCCTGCGCGATGCGCGCGGCCTCGATGGCCTCGCGCGAGGCGATGTCGGCTTCTTCCACGGCGCGGTTGCGCGCAATCTCCAGCGAACGGATGCGTTCTTCCTGGGCGATACGGGAGGCCTCGGTGGTTTCGCGCGCGGCGATGCCGGCGACATCAAGCGCCTGGTTGCGTTCGATCTCCAATTGCCGCGTATTCTGCTCGGCGGCGATTCTTTCGGCCGCGAGCGTGCGCTCGCGAGCGATACGCGCTGCCTCGACTGCCTTCTGCGCCTCGATCTCCGCTTCCTGGATGGTGCGGACCTGCTGGATCTCCAGCGCGCGGGTACGTTCGTCGGAGGCGATGCGCTCGACATTGACGGTCATGGTCTGGGTGATGCGCGCCTTCTCGGTCGCCTCCTTCGCAGCGATCTCGGCTTCCTCGACCGTACGCGTGCGCTCGATTTCGCGGCGCCGGGTCTCTTCCTCATTGGCGATACGGGCATCTGTGACGACGCGATCCTGCTGGATGCGGGCCTTCTCGATCGCTTCGCGCGCCGCGATCTCGGCCTCCTCCACGGTGCGCATGCGCTCGATCTCACGCTGGCGCACCTCGCGCTCGGAGGCGATCCGCGCGGTGTCGACCGATCGCTGGTTGGCGATCCGGGCTTTCTCGATCTCCTCGCGGGCCAAGAGCTCCCGTTCCTCGACCGCGCGCGTACGTTCGATCTCCTTCTGCCGGGTCTCGCGTTCGGAGGCGATGCGGGCCTCCGTGATCGCCTGCTCGTTGGCGATCCGCGCCTTCTCGATCGCCTCGCGCGCGGTGATCTGGGCCTGCTCGGCCTCGGTCTCGCGCAACGCGCGTTCGCGCGCCACTTCGGTGCGCTGCAGGGCGCGGCGCATCTCGATGTCGCGCTCCTGTTCCAGCCGCGCGGTCTCGCTCTCGCGCTCGATCTCGAGAGCCTGCCTCTCGGCCTCCAGATTGCGGGAGCGGATCTTGATCATCGAGTCCTGCTCGATGTCGTTACGCAGTTTGCGCTTGGCCTCGATGTCCTCCATCAGGCGGGTGAGACCTTCGGCATCGAAACGGTTGGAGGGATTGAAGAACTCGAGGTCGGTTTGGTCGAGATCGGTGATCGCGACGGATTCGAGCTCGAGGCCGTTCTGGGCGAGCGCCTCAGCAGCGGCAGCCTTGACGCGGGCGACATAGTCGCCGCGCTGCTCGTGCATCTGCTCCATGGTCATTTCGGAGGCGACCGAGCGGATGGCGGAGACGAACTTGCCGGAGAGCAGCGTATGGAGCTGTTCCGGCTCCATGGTGCGGCGGCCGAGCGTGGCGGCCGCGATCGAGACGGCTTCGCGGGTCGGCTGCACGCGGACGTAAAAGTCCGCCTCGATATCGACGCGCATGCGGTCGCGGGTGATAACGGCGTCCTGTCTGGAGCGCACGATCCCCATCGGCAGCACGTTCATGTTGACCGGCGTGTAGTCGTGGATGAAGGGCAGCACGAAGGCGCCGCCATTGATCACGACGCGTTCGCCGAGGAAGCCGGTGCGGACAAAGGACACTTCCTTCGACGAGCGGTGATAGAGCCAGTTGACGATGTAGACGATGACGACGATCGCGATGATCGCGACGATGAGCCAGAGGATCAATTCGCCGATGAGAATCCCTGACATCCTAACCTCCCTTGCTCGGCGCTAACGGGCGCCGATCGCCTTGAACTTGCGTACCTGATCCGTGAGCGCCCGCTCGACCGGCAGGCGCTCCATCGAGGAGGCGCCATAGAAGCCGTGGCATTTGCGGGTCTTCTTCATGATGAAATCGGCATCGGCGGGGTCCGCGATCGGACCGCCATGCGCGAGCACCAGGATGTGCGGATTGACGCTGAGGGCGGCCTCGGCCCAGGCATCGATGCGGGCCGGGCAGTCCTCGAGCTTGAGCGCGGTCTGCGCCCCGATTGAGCCGCCGGTGGTCAGGCCGAGATGGCAGACGATGATATCGGCGCCGGCAATCGCCATCGCCGCCGCTTCGGTCTCGCTGAAGACGTAAGGCGTCGTCAGCATGTCCTTGTCGTGGGCTTTGGCAATCATCTCGATCTCCAGCGCATAGGACATGCCGGTCTCCTCGAGATTGGCGCGGAAGATCCCGTCGATCAGACCGACGGTCGGAAAGTTCTGCACGCCGGAGAATCCAAGCGCCTTGAGCTGGTCCAGGAACAGGTCCATATCGCGGAACGGATCGGTGCCGTTGACGCCGGCGAGCACCGGCGTGTTGGTCACGACTGGCAGCACTTCGCCGGCCATCTCCAGCACTATTGCGTTGGCGTCGCCGTAAGGCATCAGCCCGGCGAGCGAGCCACGGCCGGCCATGCGGTAGCGCCCGGAATTATAGATCACGATCAGGTCGACCCCGCCGGCTTCCTCGCATTTGGCGGAAAGCCCAGTGCCGGCGCCGCCGCCGACGATCGGCTCGCCCCTGGCCGCCATGTCGCGAAACCTCTTCAACAGCGCCGCGCGTTCAAACCTGGCCATGGGTCACCTCGCCACTCTCCGCCGTCCACCGGCGCGTCCGAGCAGAGGACGGAACGCGGCTACGATCGCAGCCGCAAATTCGGGATCGTTGATGTTGCGCTTGATGCGAATGAGCTGGCGGTTGCCGGTCTGGCGCACCGTCCGCTCCAGTGCGCGGAACAGCGCCGCGTCGGCATCCGGGTCCCAGAATGGCTGGCCGCCCGCGTCGAGCGCGGAGACGCCGCCTTCGGGAAGGAAGAAGCGCACGGGACCATCCATCTGGTTCAGCCGTTCGCCGATCCAGCGGCCCATGCGCTCGTTCTCTTCCGCCGTCGTCCGCATCAACGTGACCTGCGGATTGTGGACGTGGAATTTGCGCTGGCGGTAGCGTTCCGGAATGGTGTCAGGCGCGCCGAAATTGACCATGTCGAGCGCGCCGACGGAGCCGACATAGGGCACGCGATTGCGGATGATCGCCCCAAAGCGATCGTCGGTGGCCGGGAAGACGCCGCCCATCAGGAGATCGCAGATTTCGGTGGTCGTCAGATCGATGACGCCAGCGAGCTGTCCGGATTCGACGAGCTTCTCCATCGAGCGGCCGCCGACGCCGGTGGCGTGGAACACCAGGCACTCGAAATCGTCCTTCAACGCGGCCGCGATCTTCTGCACCGCAGGCGTGGTCACGCCGAACATGGTGATGCCGACGGCAGGAAGACTGCTGCCGGTGTCACGTTGGCGGGCGCTGCGCTCGTCGAGACGCGCCTTGACCATGCCGACCAGCGCATTGGCGCCGTTGGAGAGCACCGCGCGCGAGATCGAGTTGAGGCCTTGGACGTCGGTGACCGAATACATCATCATGATATCGGCCGGGCCGACATAGGGGCCGACGTCGCCCGAGGCGACGGAGGAGATGATGATCTTGGGCACGCCGACGGGCAGGGTGCGCATCGCGGGGGCGACCAGCGAGGCGCCGCCGGAGCCGCCGGCCGAGATGATGCCGGTGACATTGCCCTGCCGGCGCAGCCATTTCGCAAAAGCGTCCGCCATCGCGTTGACCGAGGCGCCGCGATCGGCGCCGAACACGCCCGATCCGCCGCGGCCATGGTTCAGCGCGATCTCCTGGGCGGAGACGTCGCAGGTCGTCTGCTTGCCGCTGGTGGAGACGTCGACCAGGCGGGTGCGCAGCCCGCTTGCCGCGATGATGTCGCGGATGAAGCGGAGCTCCGGTCCCTTGGTGTCGAGCGTGCCGACGACCAGCACGGCCGGCGGGCCCGCGGTCTGCACAGTGGCCGGTTCGCGTCGCTGCCGGGTGCTTTCTTCGAGCCGTGTGACGCCGGCCGAATGCGTTCGCGCGGCGGCCTCGATGCGGGCGATCGGCACCGGCTGCGACCAGCGCGTCGGCGGCGTGGGGTTGGAGATGTAGATGCGGACCGGGCCCTTGGCACGTGCAGGCTGCGGCGCGGCGTCCGGCTCGGGCTTTGCGGGGCCGGCGTCGATATCGGCTGCAACATCGCCATGGAGCCCGACGCCGAGTAGGCGCTGCTGCAACTCGCGGTCGGCGGCCAGCCGCACGGAATCGATGATGCGGTTGATGCGGCCGTTGACCATGATGGCGACGTTCTTGGAGACCGCCGTCGCCACGCCGATGTTCTGCTCGATCACCAGCACCGACATGTCGCCGTCTTCGCCGAGGCGGACCAGCATCTCCTCGACCTGCGCGACGATCACCGGCGCCAAGCCCTCGGTTGGCTCGTCCATGATCAACAGATGCGGATTGGTCAGCAGCGCGCGCGAGATCGCGAGCATCTGCTGCTCGCCGCCGGAGAGCTGGCTGCCGCCATGATCCTTGCGCTCGGCCAGGCGGGGGAAGGTGTCGTAGATCCGCTCGATCGTCCACGGGCCGCGGCGCATCCCGCCGGCGAGCTGCAAATGCTCGTCGACGCTGAGCGAGCGCCACAGGCGCCGGCCCTGAGGCACATAGCCGACGCCGAGCCGCGCGATCCGGGCCGGGCTCATGTGCGTGACGTCCTCGCCGCGAACGCGCACCGAGCCGCCGCTGGCTCGCACCAGGCCCATGATGGTCTTGCACAGCGTGGTCTTGCCCATGCCGTTGCGGCCGACCACCGAGAATACGCCGGAATCCAGCGTGAGGTCGACGCCCTGCAGCGCATGCGAATGGCCGTAATAGACGTCGAGGCCTCTGACCTCCAAGGCGGGCGCGGCGCGGCGGGCATTATTCATGGCCGCCTCCGAGATAGAGCTCCTGCACCTCAGGATCGGATTCGATCTCGCGCGGCAGCCCCTCCTTGAAGACGCGGCCGTTGTGCATCATCGTGACGCTTTCGACGACGCGCAGCGCGACGTCCATGTCGTGCTCGATGATGATGTAGCCGATATGCGCAGGCAACGAGGTCAGGATCTCGATCAGCTCGAGACGCTCCGTCGGCGACAGGCCTGCCGCCGGCTCGTCGAACAGGATGAAGCGCGGCGCGCCGGCGAGCGCGAGTGCGATCTCGAGCTGGCGCTGTTGGCCGTGGGCGAGCTCGGCGACGCGCTGGTCCTTCACGGCGCTGAGATGGACCGCCTGCACCAGCGTCTCCGTCGCATGCATCAACGCATCGTTCGCCCCCGGACGCAGGAAGGAGAAGCGTCCGCGCGAGACGCCGCGGCAGGCGAGGTAGACATTGTCCTGCACGGTGAGGCCAGGAAACAGCGCCGATATCTGGTAGGTGCGGCGCAGGCCGCGGCGGATCCGCTCATAGGGCGGAAAGCGGGTGACGTCCTCGCCGAAGAAGCGGATGGTGCCGGACGAGGGCGGGAAATCGCCAGTGATGCAGTTGAACAGCGTGGTCTTGCCGGCGCCGTTGGATCCGAGCACCGCGCGCCGCTCGCCGGGCCGCACCGTCATCGTCACGTCGGTGAGCGCGGCCAGCGCGCCGAACAATCGCGTCACGCCACGCAATTCCAGCGCGGCGCCGGCGCCGACCGCGGAGAGGCGATGGGCGACGCTATCCATGGCGGCGTCCAGCGGTGCTGCTTGAGGTTCGTGTCTGGCGGCGGCGCCAGCGCTCCCAAAGGCCGATCACGCCATCCGACGACCAGAACACGATGGCGAGGAAGCCGAGCCCGATCAGAAGGCGGAAGCGATTGCCGTCGAGTCCGAACTTGATCAGGACATCGAGCGCGAAGGTGCGCAGGATCACGAAGATGAGCGCGCCGATGAAGGGGCCGACCGGTCGGGTGATGCCGCCGACCACGGCGATGATCAGGATGTCGATGCAGCGTTCGACGCCGACCGAGCCGGGCGAGATCTGCCGGTAGTTCCAGACCTGCAATACGCCGCCGAGCCCGGCAATGAAGGATGCGAACGCATAGGCCGCCACGCGGTGGGCATTGACGTTGAAGCCGAGCGCCGCCATCCGGCGGGAATTGTCGCGCACGCCTTGCAGCGCCAGCCCGAATGGGGCGCGCGCGACATATTGGACCGCGAAATAGCAGAGCGCGGCGACGCCGAGGATTAGATAGTAGAAGGGGATATCGGAGCGCCAGTCAACGCCCCAGAACTGCGGCGTGGCGACCGTGTTGATGCCGGTATGGCCGTTGAAGATGGCCCAGTTCTGGTTGGTGAAATAGTAAAACGCCGCGCCGATCGCGAGCGTGATCATGATGGTGTAGATGCCCTCGGTGCGGACCGCGAGCGCGCCGCCGAGCGTGCCGAAGATCGTCGCGAGCACGAGCGCCATCGGCGTCGCCAGCCACCACGGCCAGCCGAGGCTGATATTGGCGTTGCCGCTGACGCCGAACACCGCGACCATGTAGCCGGCGAAGCCCGCAATGGTGAGCTGCATCAGGCTGACCATGCCGCCACAGCCAGCGAGGAACATCAGGCTGAGCGCGATGATGCCGAGGATCAGCGAGGTGCCGAAGATCTCGATCAGGAAGAAGCCGTTCGCGAGCAGTGGCATGATCACGAGGATCAGCGCGACCAGCCAGGCGGCGGGATTGTTGAGCTCGGGCCAGGCGCGGAACTTCGGACGTTCCACCGCAGTTGCTGGTGCATGAAGCTGCGTCAACGACATGTCATCGCCTCGCCAGCAGGCCCTGCGGCCGCAGCGCCAGGACCAGGACCATGATCAGGAAGGTCACGACGATGGCGTAGGTCGGGATGTAGACGGAGCCGAGCTGCTCGGCGAGGCCGATGATGACAGCGCCGAGCGCTGCGCCCGGGATCGATCCCATGCCGCCGACGATCACGACCACGAGCGAGGCGAGCAGGAAGCGCGTATCCTCGCCCGGCGAGATCGACTGGAAGGTGCCGCCGACCACGCCTGCAATGCCGGCAAGTCCAGCGCCGAGCGCGAACACCAGCACGAACACGGCCTGGATCTGCACGCCGGTCGCGGCCAATATGTCGTGATCATCGACTCCCGCCCGCACGATCATGCCGATCCGCGTGCGGTTCAGCGCCAGCCACATCGCGATGCCGATCACGACGGAGGCAGCGAAGATCGCGAGCCGCACCATCGGATATTGCAGATAGACCGGCTCGCCGGAGGATTTGACCGCGGTGATGAACGGAAGCTGCACCGGGCCGATCAGCCAGCTCGGCGTCGGGATCTGGTAGAAATCGCCGCCGAACACCCACAGCATCAAATCCGCGAACACGATCGCAAGCCCGATCGTCACCATGGTTTGCCGCAGGTCCTGCCCCTCCATGCGGCGGAACACCAGGATCTGCAGGAGCACGCCGACGAGGCCGACCGCGAGGAAAGCAACCGCGAAGCTCAATATCCAGGAGCCGGTCCAGGCGCTGATGGCGTAGCCGACATAGCCGCCGAACAGATAGAGCGAGCCATGCGCCAGGTTGACGTTGCGCATCAAGCCGAAGATCAGCGTGAAGCCGCTCGCGACCAGGAAATACAGGCCGCCCAGCGTGATGCCGTTGAAGATGGCGTTGAGGAAGACCCGCTTGCGGCCGATCGCCTGCTCCAGGCCCGGCGGCCAGACCGCGAAGACCAGCCACAGCAGAAGCGCGACCGCGATGATCGCGATCAGCGCCCATGCCGGATGGCGTTCGATGAACCGTGCCATCGACGTGCGTTCCCTCAAGGCTCGCGATCGTCTTTTTCGGATCGCGTTGTCCGCATCTTAGTGCGGGCCGAGCGGGCGGATTTGACCGGGAGTATCTTTTATCGGCTCAAGGATCAGGTCGGATTGCATCCGCAGGCCGCGCTGCGCTCCCTCTCCCGCTTGCGGGAGAGGGCTGGGGTGAGGGTGTCTCCGCATTGGGACTCCCGATGCGGAGAGAGCCCTCACCCGGCGCTTACGCGCCGACCTCTCCCGCAAGCGGGAGAGGTGAAGTCGGCGCTACGGGCGCAGCACCTTGGCGGCGCGGCGATAGTCGGTCGGGGCCATGCCGACATTGGCAGCGAAGAAGCGGGTGAAGCCGCTTTGCGAGGAGAAGCCGAGATCGTAGCCGATATCGGCGATCGGCGCTTCGGTGGCGACCAGCGCGTCCAGCGCCTGCTCCATCATCACCGTATTGCGATAGAGGTGCGGCGTGACGCCGGTCTGGGTGCGGAACAAGCGATAGAAGTGCGGCCGCGACAGGCCGGAGGCGCGGGCGACCGAATCCAATTCGATCTCGGCGCCGGGGCTTTCGGACAATAGTTTGACGGATTTGCGGATGCGAAAATCGGTGATCGCCGCAGTCGTGCGAATTTCCTGCCGGGCTTCGGTTTGCCGCCAGCTTTCCTCGTAGCTGAGATCGATCAGGCGCCGCAATTCGCCATCGAGGCTCTTGAGCGAGGGGGCACCGCACACAAGCGCCGCGGTGTGGCGGATCAGCCGGTCGAGCGTGTCGCTGCGTTTGAAATGAGTGCGGCCGAAACGCAGGCCCTGCGTGCACGGCGTGTCGGGCGCAAACCATTCCGCGTTGACATAAAGCACGAAGAAGATCGCGCCCCTGTCCATGTCCGCCGGCAGGAAGTTGTGCGGCTCCCACGGGTTGACTGCGACGACGGAATCCTCGGTGAGGAGCCGCCGCTGATCGCAGACGTCGATCTGCGCCGGTGTGCCGCCGACATGGAAGATCAGATGTCCTTCGCGGTGCGCATGCACGTTGAAGGGACGGTTCAACTGATAGACCGTCGCGCGACCGAACCGGCCGTGGAAGACGGCAAGCGCTTTGCTCATGCCCTCCCTCCCGCGGGATGTTTTTGATCTTTTCAACCAGCGTTCAACATCCGAAGGAAGAACGCAAGCGTGAGAACGCCGCGCGGCCGTCAGCCGACGGTCGGTTCGCACCTGCAAAAATTAGGTCAGTACTTCTTGCATTCCGGGATAGTGCGGCTCGGCAGGCCGATCTTGGCGAACACCGCCGGATCGTAACCGAGCGTCTGGTTCACGTTCGGGATCACCTTCACGACCTTGCTGAACAGCGCGCCCTTGCCGTCATCCACCACCTCGGTCACGAAATTGGTGCCGATTGCCTGCCGGTTGGAATCGAGCTTGATCTTGCCGTTGGGCGCGTCGAGCTCGATCTTGGCCAGCGCGTCCTTGAGCTTTGCCTGGTTATTGCTGAGGTCGCCATTGACCTCACGCAGCGCCAGGATCAGCGC
Organism: Bradyrhizobium sp. Ses1; assembly: GCF_059512365.1. Lineage (NCBI taxonomy): Bacteria > Pseudomonadati > Pseudomonadota > Alphaproteobacteria > Hyphomicrobiales > Nitrobacteraceae > Bradyrhizobium > Bradyrhizobium sp. Ses1. The sequence continues at coordinate 57,273 of NZ_JCAMOQ010000019.1, read as the reverse complement.
CATGGTCGAGCCGTAATAATTGGTGGCAAGCAGCGAGGGGCTCGGGAAGCGTTTGTTCGGCGGGAAGGAGTCCTGATAGGCCTTCACGAATTTCTGCCAGCCGGGATCCTCCCAGGTGTCGGCCTGGCCGCTCGCGGCGATGGTGCCGATCAACGCGTTCTTGGCGTTGCCCTTGGAGGACAGGATGGTCTGGTCGATCATGATCGAGCCGCCCATCAGATGCGCCTTGCCGCCGGCCTGCTGATACTGGTTGAGGAAGTTGACGGCATCGGCACCGCCGAGGCCGAGATAGATCGCATCGACATCGTCGGGCAGAGCGGCGATCACGGAGGCGAAGTCCTTGGTGCCGAGCGGCACCCATTGCCGGTTCGTGACCTGTCCCCCGGCGCCGCAGAATTCAAGCACGAGACCGAACACCTGAGTGTAGATGAAGGAGTAATCCTCACCGACGGTCGCGATCTTGCGATAGCCCTTGGTGTCATAGGCGTATTTGCCGAGACCGACCTGCCACTGCGCGCCGTCCATGTTGTAGCGGAAGAAGTTCGGGGCCGGGTCGACATAGGTCGTCTCCTGCGCACCGGACGCGGCGTTGACGAAGGTCAGCTCGGGGCGGGACTTGGCAAAATTCTTCACCGCGATGCCTTCGTCGCCGGAGAGCGGCGAGAGCAGGATCTGCACCTTGTCCTGCTCGATCAGCTTGCGCACCGCGCGCACCGCGGAATCGGGTGTCGCATCCGTCGAGGCGATGACGAATTCGAGCTCCTTGTCGCCGACCTTCTTGCCGAGCGTATTGAGCGCGGTCTGGAAACCGCGGATGCCGTCCTCGCCAAGCACGGTGTAGGTGCCTTCGAGCGTTGCGGTGACGCCGACCTTGATCTTCTCCTGCGCGACTGCGGCGCCCGAAAGCAACAGGCTGCCTAGCGCGATCAGTCCCACACTGCCTTTCAACATCGCTCTCCTCCTCCCATTTTGCAGCGTCTTGCATGCGGCCCGCGTGTTTGCGACGGCCGCGACGTCTGGTTGTTGGGCGAAAGCTAACCGATGGCGGATGCAGCGCGGACGTCTCCGCGCCGCGCGGCTTGACGGGCAGTCTCATTTTGCATGCTGCGCCGCAGCGGGATCTGGTGGAGGATTGTCGTGCGGGCGGTTCAGTCGAGGCGGATAGGTGGGGCCGACGCAGGCACGGCACGGTGGACGCAAAGAGGGCGGCGTTTCGAGTTGAAACGCCGCCCTGATTTCTTGGTTGTCGCTTGCGACAGCCTTTGGCGCCTCAAGCGGCCGCTCTGAGGTCGTAGCGATCGAGGTTCATCACCTTGGTCCAAGCCGCCACGAAGTCCTTCACGAACTTCTCCTTCGAGTCGGTGCAGGCATAGACTTCGCCGATCGCGCGGAGCTGCGAGTGCGAACCGAAGATCAGGTCAACGCGGGTCCCGCTCCACTTCAGCTCGTTGCTCTTGCGGTCGCGGCCCTCGTATACGCCATTCCCGACGTCACTCCACTGCGTGCGCATGTCGAGCAGGTTGAGGAAGAAGTCGTTGGTCAGCGTGCCGGGCTTGGTGGTGAGGACACCATGCTTCGACTGGCCGACATTGGCGCCGAGGACGCGCAGTCCGCCGAGCAGGACCGTCATCTCCGGCGCGGTGAGCCGCAGCAGTTGCGCGCGGTCCACCAGGGCTTCCTCGGGCTGCATGAACTGATGCTTTTTGCCGATGTAGTTGCGGAAGCCATCGGCCCGCGGCTCGAGCGGGGCGAAGGAGGCGACATCGGTCTGCTCCTGCGAGGCGTCCATGCGTCCGGGCGCGAAGGGGACCTTCACGTCGGTGCCGCCGTCCTTGGCGGCCTTCTCCACCGCGGCGCTGCCGGCGAGCACGATCAGGTCGGCGAGCGAGACCTTCTTGCCGCCCTTCTGCGATCCGTTGAACTCGCTCTGGATGGCTTCGAGCTTCTGCAGCACGCTCTTGAGCTGCGCCGGCTCGTTCGCCTCCCAGTCCTTCTGCGGGCTCAAGCGCATGCGCGCGCCGTTGGCGCCGCCGCGCTTGTCCGAGCCGCGGAAAGTGGACGCCGAGGCCCATGCGGTCGAGACCAGCTGCTGCACCGACAGGCCGGAGGCGAGGATCTTCGCCTTCAGCGCTTCGACATCCTTGTCGTCGATCAGCGGATGATCCACGGCCGGGATCGGGTCCTGCCAGATCAACGTTTCCTTCGGCACCAGCGGGCCGAGATAGCGCACGATCGGACCCATGTCGCGGTGGGTGAGCTTGAACCAGGCGCGGGCGAAGGCGTCCGCGAACTGGTCGGGGTTCTCATAGAAGCGGCGTGAGATCTTCTCGTAGGCCGGATCCATGCGCAGCGACAGGTCGGTGGTCAGCATAGTCGGCAGACGCTTCTTCGACTTGTCGAAGGGATCTGGAATGATAGCTTCGGCTCCCTTTGCCTGCCACTGCCAGGCACCGGCCGGGCTTTTCACCAACTCCCATTCGTACTTGAACAGGTTCTCGAAGAAGTAGTTGCTCCACTGCACCGGGGTCTGGGACCAGATCACCTCGGGGCCGCCGGTGATCGCATCAGCGCCGATACCGGTGCCGAATTTGCTCTTCCAGCCGAGGCCTTGATCCTCCAGCGCACCAGCTTCCGGCTCCGAACCGACGAGCGACGGATCGCCGGCGCCGTGGGTCTTTCCGAAGGTGTGGCCACCGGCGATCAGCGCAACGGTTTCCTCGTCGTTCATCGCCATCCGGAAGAAGGTCTCGCGGATGTCGTGCGCCGCGGCGACCGGGTCCGGCTTGCCGTTCGGGCCTTCCGGATTGACGTAGATGAGGCCCATCTGCACCGCGCCGAGCGGCTCGGCCAGCTGGCGCTCGCCGCTGTAGCGTTCGTCGCCGAGCCAGGTACCTTCCGGACCCCAGTACAGTTCTTCCGGCTCCCAGACGTCGACGCGGCCACCCGCGAAGCCAAACGTCTTGAAGCCCATCGATTCCAGCGCGACGTTGCCGGCAAGAACCATCAGGTCGGCCCAGGAGATCTTGCGGCCGTATTTCTGCTTGATCGGCCAGAGCAGGCGGCGGGCCTTGTCGAGGTTGGCGTTATCCGGCCAGCTGTTGAGCGGGGCGAAACGCTGCTGACCGGCGCCGGCGCCGCCGCGGCCGTCTGTAATGCGGTAAGTGCCCGCGCTGTGCCAGGCCATGCGGATCATCAGGCCGCCGTAGTGGCCGAAGTCGGCGGGCCACCACTCCTGGGAGTCCGTCATCAGGGCGGTCAGGTCCTTAATGACCGCGTTCAGGTCGAGCGTCTTGAATTCCTTGGCATAGTCGAACTCCGCGTCCATCGGATCGGACAGGTCGGAATTCCGGTGCAGGACCTGGACGTCCAAGTGGCCTGGCCACCAGTCACGGTTGGTAAATCTGTGTTTTCCGCCCGCGACCGGGCATTTTGTCTTGTCATCCATCATCGCCTCCTTCGGCAGTTTCTGGTCGGGTCTGGTTGGCAGTTTCTGGTCGGTCTTGAACGACTCTAAACGACCGTTATCATCAGGTGAAATTGACTTTCGTGATTGTACCGATAAGATATCCTGATGATCCAGTTTACCCTGCGACAGCTTCGTTATTTTGACGCGCTGGCGCGTCACGGCCATTTCGGGCGTGCGGCGGAGGCATGCGCCATCACGCAGCCGGCGCTCTCGATGCAGATCAAGGAATTGGAAGAGGCGCTCGGCGGCGTGCTGCTCGAGCGCAGCGCCCGGCAGGTCGTGCTGACGAAGTTCGGCGAAGAACTCGCCCAGCGCGTCCGCGAAATCCTGCGTTCGGTCGATGAACTCGGGGACTTCGCGCGGGCGTCGCGGGACCAGCTCGTCGGGCGTTTGCGCATCGGCATGATTCCTACGATTGCTCCCTATCTGCTGCCCAAGGTGATCGGCAATCTCACGCAGATGCATCCTGAACTCGACATTCACGTCCGCGAAACGGTGACGCCGAAGCTGATCAAGGAGCTGGCGGAAGGCCGGCTCGACACGGCCATTGTCGCCCTGCCGGTGTCGGAACCTTCGTTGACCGAGGTCGCGCTGTTCACGGAAAATTTCCTGCTGGTGCGGCCGGACGAGGATGAGGGAACGCCGGTGCCGAGCAGCGAAGCGCTGCGCGAAATGAAGCTTCTCCTGCTGGAAGAAGGACATTGCTTTCGCGAACAGGCGCTGTCGTTCTGCAACATGAAATCATCGCCGCCACGCGAGGTGCTGGAAGCAAGCTCGCTGTCCACGCTCGTTCAAATGGTCGGCGCCGGCATCGGCGTCACCTTGATTCCGGAAATGGCCGTGGGGGTGGAGACGCGCTCGGCATCGGTATCGGTCGCCCGCTTCAAGGACCCGCAGCCGTCGCGAACCATCGGCATGGTCTGGCGCAAGACCAGTCCTTTGTCCAGGCAGCTCATGCAGATTTCCGAAGTGGTTTGTCTGTCAGCCGATGCGTTGCGCGAGCAGCGCATTCCAAAGTCTTCAGCGCGATCACGATCGCCGATCGCGCGCTAGCCGCTGTCGCGCAGCACGAGTTCGAAGCCGAGATCGATCCGGCGCTCGCCGCCGCGCTCGAGCGTCAGTGTCGCGGCGGTGCGGCCGATCGCATCGCCATGGACGCTGATGGTGCTCAGACTCGGCGAGATCAGCCGTCCCATCTCGAGATCGCCGAGGCCGACGACCGCGACCGGCTGCGCCGCGGCCGGGCCGTCGCGCAGCAGCCCGGCCTTGCGCAGGCCGGCCATGAAGCCGATGGCATGAGCGTCATTGGCTGCGAACACGGCATCGACACCAGGCAAGTTCGCATGCGCGGCGACACTGCCGGACGCGTTGCGTTCGAGGATCAGCCGGCGCGGCGGTTGTAACCCGTGCGCCAGTGCGTGGTCCTCGAAGCCGAGCCATCGCCGCGTGCCGCGCGGGTCGTCGCCGCCGATGAAGGCAAGATGCTGACGGCCCTGCGCGATGAAGTGCCGCGCGACCGCGACGCCGGCCTCGTAATTGTCGAAACCGGCAACGGCATCGATCGGATCGATCGGCAGCTCCCAGGTTTCGACGATCGGAATCCGCGCGTGACGCAGCAGGCGCTTGCCGTCCTCGGTCGCGGGCGAGCCGACCATGATGATCGCTTCCGGCCGCCGCGACAGCAGCGCCGCGAGCATGCGGTCCTCGCGCGCGGCGTCGTAGCGCGACTGCGCGAGGATCACGGAATAGCCGAGCGGTTCGAGCTTGTCGGAGAGGCCCTGCACGGTGTCGGCAAAGATCGAGTTGGCGATCGTCGGCACCAGGACGCCGACCGAATTGGTCTTCGCACTCGCAAGCGCTCCGGCGACCAGGTTGGGCACGTAGCCGAGTTCCCGCATCGCCTTCTCGACCCGGGCGCGGGTTTCCGGCGCGACCAGATCCGGCAATCGGACCACCCGGCTCACGGTGATCGATGAGACGCCGGCGCGTTTCGCCACCGCCGACAGCGTCGGGGCCGCCTCGTCGGAAATGATTTCGGTCTCGGTCAGGTTGGAACCCATGGTGGCGGTGAATCTGCACGATTCCGGATTGCGCATCTATAGTGACAGCGCTAGCATTGCATATGATAGCGCTAACATTCGGCCATGGTAGCGCTAGCATAACAAAAGGAGGAACCGCCGTATGATTTCAGACGAAGTGGTCCAGACCTACCGGCGCGATGGGGTGATCGTCGTCCCCGAGGTGCTCGATAAGGATACTCTGGCGCGGGTCCGCACCGTGCTGGCTGAACTGGTCGCCGGTGCCGCTGATGTCACCGAGCACACCGACGTCTATGACCTCGAACCCGGCCACACCCAAGAGAACCCGAGGGTCCGCCGCATCAAGGCGCCGCACAAGGTGCACCCGATCTTCGATCAGATCGTGCGCAGCGAGCCGGTCATCTCCATCCTTACCAAGCTGATCGGCCCTGGCCTGCGCCTGCATGGCTCCAAGCTCAACATGAAATCCGCGCAGTACGGCTCGCCGGTCGAGTGGCATCAGGACTGGGCGTTCTATCCCCACACCAATGACGACATCCTTGCGATCGGCGTGCTGCTCGACGACTGCGATCTGGAGAACGGTCCCATGCTGGTGACGCCCGGGTCGCATGTCGGCGACACCATGTGGGATCACCACGGCGAGGATGGCTGCTTCGCCGGCCTGATCGATCCGGACGCGATTCAGGGCGAGATCAAGCGTGCGGTGCCATGCATCGGCAAGGCCGGCAGCATGTCGTTCCATCACGTGCGCGCGCTGCACGGCTCGGCGACGAACACCTCAAACCGCCCGCGCAACCTTCTGCTCTATGAGGTCGCGGCAAGCGATGCCTGGCCGCTGGCCGGCGTGAAGGACTTTGCCGAGTTCGACAGCCGTCTGCTCGCCGGCGGCTCGGTGGTCGCGCCGCGCATGACCAGCGTTCCCGTGCGCGTGCCGCTGCCGCCGCCGAAGCGCCAAGGCTCGATCTACGAAACGCAGTCCGCGTCGAAAAAGAGCTACTTCACGCGCGCTGCCTGAAAGACGTCTGACGAAGCCCGCGGGGAGCAACTCCCGTGGGCTTCGCGCTTGCGAGGACCAAAAAACAAATCAACAGGGATGGAAACCAATGACCGAGCTCAAGGCCGGCGGCGCCGGCCAATCGCGTTTACGTGTGATCCTTGCTGCGAGCGTCGGCTCCGCGCTCGAATGGTATGACTTCTTCCTCTATGGCACGGCGGCTGCGCTGGTGTTCGGCGAGCTGTTCTTTCCCAAGAGCGATCCCGTCGTCGGAACGCTGCTGGCGTTCCTGACCTTCGGTGTCGGCTTCGTGGTGCGCCCGTTGGGCGGCATCATTTTCGGCATCATGGGTGATCGCTATGGCCGCAAGCCGGTGCTGGTCGCGACGCTGCTGATGATCGGCGTCGGCACTACCGCGATCGGGCTGCTGCCGACCTACAATCAGATCGGGATCTGGGCGCCATTGCTGCTGGTCGCAATGCGCGTGGTGCAGGGCCTCGGCGCCGGCGCTGAATATGGCGGGGCGGTGATCTATCTGGTGGAGAATGCGCCGGCGAGGCATCGCGGCTTCTGGGGCGGCTTCGCGCCGCTTGGCGTATCCGTCGGCAATCTGCTTGCCGCCGGCGCCTTTGCGCTGGTGACCATGCTGCCGCGCGAGGCGATGCTGAGCTGGGGCTGGCGCCTGCCGTTCCTGGCGAGCTTCCTGTTGATCCTGGTCGGCATCTTCGTGCGCCTGCGCGTGACGGAAACGCCTGTCTATACCGAGGCCGTCGTCGCGCGCGGCAAGATCGAGCGCAACCCGGCCATGGAGGCGCTGCGCCAGCATCCGCGCAACTTCCTGGTCGTGCTGGGCGCGCGGATGGCCGAGAACGGGCTCGGCTATTTCTTCCCGGTGTTCGGCCTCAGCTACGTCATCACCACGGTGGGCGTCCCGAAATCGGAGGCGCTGAGCGCGCTGATGCTCGCGTTCACCGTTGAACTGTTTGCGATCCTCGGCTTTGCGGCGCTGTCCGATCGCATCGGACGGCGGCCGGTCTACATGTTTGGCGCGCTCGCCGGCGTGGCGCTGGCGTTCCCGTTCTTCTGGATGGTCGGTACCAAGGAGTGGATCTGGATCGCGGTGGCCTTCATCCTGGCGAGGGCCGTGGTGACGGCCGCGATGTTCGGACCGCAAGCCGCTTACTTCGCCGAGCTATTCCCGCCGCAGCGGCGTTTTGCGGGATTCGCGTTTGCGCGCGAGCTCGGCTCGTTGCTTGCGGGCGGTCCGGCGCCGTTCGTCGCAACGGCGCTGGTCGCGGCCTATGGCAGTTGGTGGCCGGTCGCCTGCTACGCGATGTTCCTGTCGCTGTGTACGGTGATCGCGGTGTGGATCGGGCCCGAGACCTATCGGGAGGATATCGCCGCCGACGAGCCCGTGGTGCAGCACGACTTGCCCGTGGCGATGCCGCAGCGGGCCTGAGGGCAACGCAGCCGCTCCGCGTCCAGTCGCCGCTCTGCTTCATGGAGCGGCGACTGGCCGCCGCGCTGCCTCGGGTAAGCCGCCACTATGACGGCAGCGGTTTGCCGACCTGTTCATTGACGATGTACTCGGCGTACCAGTCAGGCCAGTTCTCATCGCGCTGGCCGCCATTCCGCTTCTCGTGCTCGCCATGTGCGGCCGCCGCACGCCGGAGCGCGCTCGCGAGATCGGTACGCGAGGCGAATGTCGTGCCGTCCGTGTCCACGCGTCCCGGCAAACGCGCGGTGATTTCCTGGACCAGCCAGCCGTTGCCATCAGGATCGCTGAAGGAGACAAACGACTGGTAGCTCCCACGCTCGGGATCGGGGCCGCTGACCCGCAGCCGGCCAAATAGATAGGGTTCGTCAGTGCCAGTGTGCACGTCGCCGCCGCCGTGGAAGGCCTCGCTGACCTTGACGCCGCGACTGAGCAGATCGTTGCGGGCGGCTTCGATGTCGGAGACGACCAGATAGAGGCCTTGCGCGGAGCCGGGCGCCGCCGCGGTGACGTTCTTGCCGAAGATGACTGAACAGGGCGAGCCAGGCGGCGTGAACTGGATCACGCGCCAGTCACCCGCGGCGAAGTCGGCATCGAGCCTCCAGCCAAGGTTCGCGTAGAACTGCTTCGCGCGGTCGACATCCGAAACGGGAATGACGAGGATCTCCAGCTTCATGTCGACCCGTACTCTCACGCCTTCGGTTGCACCGGTCATGGATATCTCCCTGATGTTGGTCGTCGGTTGGCGTGCCTGTTCATCTCACATCGATTGCCGCAGCGGCCTGAACGCGGCTCGGATCTCCGCGCTGAAGAGCTCCGGCTGCTCCCAGGCCGCGAAGTGGCCGCCCTTCTCGACCTCGTGGAAATAGACGAGGTTGCGATAGGCGCGTCGGGCCCAGGTCTCCGGGGCTTGATAGCTTTCCCCCGGAAATACCGTGATGGCAACCGGCAGCGAGATCTCGGAAGTCTTTTCTCCGGCCGCCAGCACAGGGCTGCGCCCACCGCCGTATTCCCAATAGATCCGCGCCGCCGACGTTGCGCTGTTCGTCAGCCAGTAAAGCGTGATGTCGTCGAGCACCTCGTCAGGCGACTTTTCTGGATCGCTGTTGTCGTAGGTCCAATTCGTGAAGCCGGGATGGCCGAGCATCCATGCTGCGAGACCTGTCGGAGAGTCCGCCAAGGCGTAGCCGATGGTCTGGGGCCGCGCGCCCATGATCACCGCGTACGACCTGTTGCCTTTTTTGGCTGCCGCGCTGAGCGCGTCGAACGCCGCGCGTTCCTTCTCGGACAGTCCCTCCGGCGCCGGCCCACCGGCGGCGATCACAGCGGCAATCTCCGATGGCACGACCGCCGGCAGGTTGATGTGGATGCCGAGCAGGCCTGCCGGCGCCAGGCGCGCCATCGCGCTCGACACGGGCGAGCCCCAGTCGCCGCCCTGCGCGACGTATTTCGTGTAGCCAAGGCGCTGCATCAGCTCCGCCCAGCTTCGCGCGATGCGGTCGGGACCCCACCCGGTGTCGGTCGGCTTGCCGGAGAAGCCGAAGCCCGGCATCGAAGGGATGACCACGTCGAAGGCGTCCTGCGCGCGTCCGCCGTGGGCAGTCGGATCCGTGAGCGGACCGATGACCTTGAGGTTCTCGAACACCGAGCCCGGCCAGCCATGGGTGATGATGACCGGTAGCGCATTGGGATGCTTGGAGCGGACGTGAATAAAATAAATATCGAGGCCGTCGATCTCGGTCATGAACTGGGGCAGAGAGTTCAGCTTCGCTTCCGCCTTTCGCCAGTCGTAGCCTTTGCCCCAATATTCGACGAGCGGCTTGAGCTTGCCGAGTTGGATGCCCTGCGACTGGTCATTGACCGTCTCGCGGTCGGGCCAGCGCGTCGCTACGATCCGCCGGCGAAGCTCAACGAGGTCTTCTTCGGGGGACGTTGACGCGGAACGGCCGGATCGCATCGCTTGTGTCAGCCGGCGCCGGATAGGCGGGAAACAGGCTGGCCGCGCTTGCGACAGCGATTCCCATCGCGGTGGCAGTCAGCAACTTGCGCCTGTCCTGGTTGACGATCTCGGGATTTGTTTGCTCCGCCGCGACTGCGACGGGTGTCTCGATGCGAGCGGTCATTGAACTGTCTCCTTTGAATCAGAAGTCGTCGACAAAGCAGCGACCAGTTCGGCGGTCGTCACCGTTTCGAGGAAATGGTCGGGGACCTTCGGTTCCTTCTCTCACGCGATTTCACGATCATTTTATGCCCGCATCGGGACAGATGGGATGCGGATCCACACAGGATTTACGATCTATTTGAAATGATAGTTGTCATCCAACGGGGAACTGCCCCAATCTGGCTTGGAGCCGCATATGGGTGAAGTCGTTCGATTTGTTCCAAAGTCTGAGCTCGAGCGGGCCCGGCTTATCCGGGAAGCGCGTGCGATCTACGACGCCATATTCCCGGCGGCGGATGAAGCCAGCTCACAGCAGGACGACGAAACGCCGCAACGCCGGTGATTTTACCGTAAGACGGCTGCCTTGGCGCGCATTGAGCGCTCCGGCCTCGATCGAAATATATCATTGGCGCCAGCAGCGGCGGTCGACGCGCTTGCATTCGACGTCTTCCCGCGATCAACCGCGCTGACATCCCCGCCTCATTACAGAGAATCTCCCCGGCGCGTTAGCCGGGCACGGATCATCCCGCCGCCATTGTGGTGATGCCCGCGCTCCCTCGGATCGCGCGGAGAAAATACCTTTAGCGCTGGCTCGACCGCCAACCGCGGCCGAACCCCCCTTGAGTTCAGCCAGGAAGTGCGTGTAAACGGGTGACAGAAAAATAGAACATCATTCTGCTCTGCAGAACGGGCGGCCCGGAGGAATCGAGCGTGAACCCTGATGCGGCATCGACCGACCGGCCATCTGTTGCGTTCGACAATCAGGTGGTCGATGCGTTCAAGACCATTCCAGAGTTGCTGTCGCGCGACGAGAAGCTGATCGGCCGCGGCCGGCTGCTTGACGTGGAGTGTCTGCTCGGACCCACGGTGCAGCCCTTTCATGTGACCATTTGCGGCGGGCGCATCCTCGATATGACTCCCGCGCCGGTGCTGATGCGGTCCTGGCGCTTCGCCTATCGCGCGACGCCGGCCGCGTATCGCGCCTATTGGCAGGCGGTGCCGCCGCCGGGCTGGCACGATCTGCTCGCGCTTACCAAGCGCGGGGAGGCGACACTGGAAGGCGATCTGCATCCCTTCATGTCGCACCTGCAGTACTTCAAGGATCTCCTGGCGCTGCCGCGTCGCAGCGGATTGCTGAGCGCGCCATGAGCGGCTTTGTCGAACCGATCGTCGGACGCTACGTCCATGTCGAGATCGATGGCGAGATCAACCGCATCTATTTCGAGGAGAATGGCACCGGTATTCCCCTGGTCTGCCTGCACACCGCCGGCTCCGATGCGCGGCAATGGCGCCATTTGCTGGTCGACGAAGAGTTCACGAAGCAGTTCCGCATCATCGCGTTCGACATGCCCTGGCACGGCAAATCGAACCCGCCGGACAGCCAGTATGGCAACGAGTACAGGCTGACGACCGCGACCTACACGGCCATCATCCGCGCCTTTTGCAGCGCGCTGAATCTCGATCGGCCGGTGGTGATGGGCTGCTCGATCGGCGGGCGTATCGTCCTCAATCTTGCGATATCGCATGCCAGCGAGTTTCGCGCGTTGATCGGCCTTGAGGCCGCCGATTTCCAGCAGCCCTGGTACGACACGGCATGGCTGAACCGGTCCGATGTGCATGGCGGCGAAGTTTGCGCGGCGCTGGTCTCGGGCCTGATCGCGCCGAACGGTCCAGTGGTCGCGCGCGACGAGACCCTTTGGGGCTACAAGCAGGGCGGTCCCGGCATCTTCAAGGGCGATCTCTATTTCTACCGAGTCGACGGCGATTTGCGCGGCCGCGTCGGCCAGATCGATGTGCGCCAGTGCCCGCTCTATCTCTTGACCGGCGAATACGATTTTTCCTGCACGCCGGAGGACACGCTGCGTACCGCCGCGAGCATTCCCGGCGCCAAGGCCACGATCATGGAGCGGCTCGGCCATTTCCCGATGAGCGAGAATCCAGCGCAATTCCGCGCCTACATCGCTCCAGTGCTGCAGGACATCCTGAACGGACAGAATACTTGAGTTAGGTAGGGAGCGTATTGATGAAGTTGCGTTTGATAATCGCGGCCGTGCTGGCCGCGCAGGTGAGTGTCGCGTCGGCAGCCGATAACGTCATTCGAATCGGCGTGCTCAACGACCAATCCGGTGTGTTCGCCGACAATGGCGGTCGCGGCTCGGTGGCCGCGGCGAAGCTCGCGGCGGAGGATTTCGGCAACGAAATCCTCGGCAAGAAGATCGAGATCATCACCGCCGATCACCAGAACAAGCCGGACATTGCCTCTGCGACCGCGCGCAAATGGTTCGACAACGAAGGCGTCGACATGATTGCCGATGGCGCCGCATCGTCCGCCGGATTTGCCATCCTCGAAATCGCGCGGCAGAAGAACAAGATTTTCGTGATCAGCGGCCCAGGCTCGTCCGACTTCACCGGAAAGTCCTGCTCGCCGATCAGCTTTCACTTCAACTACGATACCTATGCGCTGTCGAAGCTGACCAGCGATGCGATCACGCGCGCCGGCGGCAAGACCTGGTATTTCGTCACGGCAGACTATGCGTTCGGCCATGCTTTGCAGCGCGACGCCACCAAGTTCATCGAGGCCGCCGGCGGCAAGGTGATCGGTTCGGCCGCGCACCCGCTCGGCACGGCGGACTTCGCCTCGTTCCTGCTGCAGGCGCAAGGCTCGAAGGCCGATGTCGTCGGGCTTGCGACCTCGGGCGCGGACGTGCAGACCGCGATCAAGCAGGCCGGCGAGTTCGGCATCGTCGAAGGCGGGCAGAAGCTGGCGGGTCTCCTTGTCTTCATTACCGACGTCAACTCGCTCGGGCTGAAGGCGACGCAAGGCCTGCAGGTGACGACCTCCTTCTACTGGGACCTCAACGATGACACCCGTGCCTGGTCGAAGCGCTATGCGGCGTTGATGGATGGCAAGGTCGCCAGCATGGTCCAGGCCGGCGTCTATAGCGGCGTCCACCACTATCTCGCCGCGGTGACGGCGGCCGGAACGACGGATGCGACCGCCGTTGCCGCCAAGATGCACGAGATGAAGGTCAACGACATGTACAACAAGGATGTCGTGATTCGTCCTGATGGACGGGTGCTGCACACCATGTATCTCGTGCAGGTGAAGAAGCCGGAAGAATCGAAGTACAAGTACGACTACTACCGAATCGTCAGCTCGAGGCCTGGCGAAGAGGTGTTCCGGCCCATGAGCGAAGGCGGCTGTCCGCTGGTCAAGTGAAGTTATCGAGACGGGCGGGGTGCCGCCCCAAAGTGTGAGGAGAATGCCTGCATGACAGGGACAATCGGGTTCATCGGTCTTGGCGTCATGGGCGAGCCGATCTGCCGCAATCTGGTGCGCAAGAGCGGACAGAAGGTGCTGGCGTTCGACCTTTCGGCGGAGCCGCTGGCCCGGATCGTCGCCGATGGCGGTGTGGCCGCCGGGTCGACTGCCGATGTTGTCAGTGGCAGCGACGTCATCTTCATCTGCCTGCCGAGCGCGAAGCTTGTGTCCTCGGTCTTCGAGAGCGGCATTGCGCAGTCGATCCGAAACGGTCAGACCGTGATCGACCTCGGCACCTCCGAGGTCGGCATGACCCGCGAGTTTGCGCGGCGCCTGGCGGAAAAGCGCGCGCTGTGGATCGACGCGCCGATCGCCCGCACCCGCCAAGCGGCGCAGGATGGCACGCTCAGCGTGATGGTTGGCGCCACAGTCGATGCGTTTGCCAAGGTCGAGCCGCTGATCCGGCATTTCGCCACCGACGTCACGCTCTGCGGCGGCACCGGCGCCGGCCAGGTGACGAAGATCCTGAACAACATGGTGCTGTTCGAGACGGTCAATGCGCTGGCGGAAGCTGTTGCTGTTGCAAGCCACAGCGGCGTCGAACCGAAACTGCTGCTGGAAACCCTGTCCAAGGGGTCGGCGGACAGTTTTGCGCTCCGCAATCACGGCATGAAGGCGATCGTGGCGAAGGAATTCCCGCTGCGGGCATTCTCGACCGAATATGCACTGAAGGATCTGACCTATGCGCTTGAGCTGGGCGGCCACGCCGGCCTGAACCTGCGGGGCGCAGCGCTCCTGCGCAGCATTTTCGAGGAGACGATCGACAAGGGGATGGGGGATGCGTATTTTCCAGTCATCGCAAAGCTGATCGATCCCGCCGGCTTCTCCAAATAGGAAGCACCATGCGTTCGCCCGGCGTTGCCGCCGTCGACCGTGCGCTCACCATCCTAGGGGCGTTCGAGGAAAAGCCGGAGCCGATGAGTCTCGCCGAGCTGTCGCGGCACACCGGGATGTACAAGAGCACGCTGCTGCGGCTGATGAGCTCGCTGCAGGAATTCGGCTATCTCGTGCAGCTCACCGACGGCCGCTACCATCTCGGGCCGACGCCGTTCCGATTGGGCGCGATCTATCAGCGCGCCAATAATCTGCATGATCAGGTGATGCCGGTCCTGCGGCAACTGGTGGCCGCGGGCACGGAAAGTCCGTCGTTCCACGTCCGACATGACGGCAAGCGCCGCTTGTGCGTGTTTCGCATCGATTCCCAGCACTCGACGCTCGACCGCGTCGAGGCCGGCATGCTGCTGCCGCTCGACCGCGGCGCCGCAGGACGAGTCATCCTGGCGTTCGATGGCGAGAGCGGCGAGGCCTACGATCCCATCAGGAAGGGCGGCATTGCGGTTTCGTTCGGCGAGCGCGACCCGGACTGTGCCGGCATTGCCTGTCCCGTGTTCGGGCCGAACGGCAAGCTCGTCGGCGCGCTGTCGCTGTCCGGCCCCAAGCCGCGCTTCACCAAGGACAGTATCAAGACGATGTCATCGCTGCTGTCGCAAGCGGCGGCGCGGCTGACGCGCTCGCTCGGCGGTCCGACCGAGCTCCTGGACCGCGCCACCCCACCGCTCGAGGGGACGGCGCGTACGCAGCGGCGGGCAAGGAAATAGCGCGCAGCATGCGCTATTGCTTCTGCAGAAGTTTCAGGCGGCAGCGCAGCGCTTCCCGGATATGGGTGCGCGCCAGCTTCTCCGCCTTGTCGCTGTCGCGGGCCGCGATAGCGCTGATGATGGCGCGATGTTCCCTGCGGCTGGTCGACGGGCGGCCGGCCACGGCGAATGTGGTGGGGCCGAGCAGCGCAATCCAATCCTGCAGCTCCCTGGAAGCATTATCGAGATAGCGATTGCGGGCAGCGCGGCAGATCGCTTCATGGAAGGCGCGGTTGAGCTCTGCCATCTCGACTGGATCGTCCGGGTGTTCCGCAAAGGCCTGCTCGATGTCGGTCAGGGCATCGATCTCGGGCTGCGAGGCGTGTTCGGCGGCGAGCCGGGCGGCCGAGCCTTCCAGGATCTCGCGCATGGTATAAAGCTCGAGCACCTCGCCGATATCGAGGCTGCGGACGATCAGCCCCCGTCCGCCCGCCGGCGCCACGAAACCGCGCGCCGCAAGCCGACCCAGCGCTTCGCGTACCGGCGTGCGGCTGACCTTCAGCCGCTGTGCCACCTCTTCTTCCCGCAGCCGGTCTCCGGCCCGATAGGCTCCCGCCTTCAGCGCCTCGCACAATGAGCGGAACACGGCTTCCCCGAGCTGAACGCCGGAACCGCGCGAAATCGATCCGATCGCCTTGTTTGGCCGCTTTGCCATCCTGTCTCCGGTCGCAAAGCGCATCAATCCCATGCAAAGACGGCGCTTGCGGTGCTTATGTATATCTTTGTATACAGAAATGGACAATGGTGCAGGCATCCCGGAAAGCGCCGAAAATGGCCTTTCGGTCGGGCAGAGGGAATGAGCAGCAAATACGACGTGCTGGTGATCGGTGGCGGCAACGCGGCGCTGTGCGCGGCGATCAGCGCGCGGCGTGCGGGCGCTTCCGTGCTGGTGCTGGAGGGGGCGCCAAAGTTCTACCGCGGCGGCAATACGCGCCATACGCGCAACATGCGCTGCGCCCACGATGCCGCGACCGAGATCCTCACCGGCCCCTATACCGAGGAGGAATTCTGGGAGGATCTGTTGCGGGTGACCGGCGGGGAGACCGACGAGGACCTCGCCAGATTCATGATCCACGAGTCCAAGGATATCCTGAACTGGATCGTGGAACAGGGGGTGCGCTGGCAGCCCTCGCTCGGCGGCACGCTCAGCCTTGGCCGCACCAATTCATTCTTCCTCGGCGGCGGACGCGCGATGCTGAACGCGCTCTATCTCACCGCGGAACGGCTTGGCGTCGACATCCGCTATGATGCCGAAGTCGTCGATATCAAGGTCGAGGACGGCATGTTCCTCTCGGCCGAGCTGAGGCGGCCGATCAACAGCACGACCGAGGTGCACGCTGCGGCGCTGGTGGCCGCCGCCGGCGGTTTCGAGGCCAACATCGAATGGCTCAGGGAATATTGGGGCGAGGCCGCCGACAACTTCCTGATCCGCGGCACGCCCTACAATCGCGGCTCGATCCTGAAGATGCTACTGGCCAAGGGCGTGCAGGAGGTCGGCGATCCCACGCAGTGCCACGCGGTGGCGATCGACGCCCGCGCGCCGAAATTCGACGGCGGCATCATCACACGCCATGACTCCGTCGTGTTCGGCATCGTCGTCAACAAACACGCCGAGCGCTTCTACGACGAAGGCGAGGATATCTGGCCGAAGCGCTATGCGATCTGGGGCCGGCTGGTCGCCGCACAGCCCGACCAGATCGCCAACATCATTTTCGATTCGACCGTCGTGACCAGCTTCATGCCGACGCTGTTCCCGCCGATCGCGGGCGGTACGATCGCCGAGCTTGCCGGCAAGCTCGAGCTTGATCCGGCGGCGCTGGAAAAGACCATCATCGAGTTCAACGCCGCGGTGCGGCCCGGCACCTTCGATCACACCATCCTGGATGATTGCCGCACCGAAGGCATCGTGCCGCCGAAGACGCATTGGGCGCGCCGGATCGAGACGCCGCCTTATCTCGCCTATCCGGTGCGGCCCGGCATCACCTTCACCTATCTCGGCACGCGCGTGAACAAGCAGGCGCGGATGCTGATGAAGGATGGCAAACCTTCCGCCAACATGTTCGCCGCCGGCGAGATCATGGCCGGCAATGTGCTGGGACGCGGCTATGCCGCCGGCATCGGCATGACCATCGGTAGCGTGTTCGGCCGGATCGCAGGACGGGAAGCGGCAAAGAATGCACGGAACTAGGATCTTGCAGGAAGCCGATCGTCTGATGACGGTCTGCAATTCGTGTCGCTATTGCGAGGGGCTGTGCGCGGTTTTCCCCGCGATGGAGATGCGCCGGTCGTTCTCCGACGGCGACCTCAACTATCTCGCCAATCTCTGCCACGCCTGCGGCGCCTGCTATGTCGACTGCCAGTTCTCGCCGCCGCATGAATTCAACGTCAATGTGCCGAAGACGCTGGCGGTGGCGCGCGCCGAATCCTATGCCGCCTATGCCTGGCCGCGCGCGCTGTCCGGCGTGTTCGCACGCAATGGGCTCGTCATCAGCCTGATTGCCGCCTTCAGCATGGCCGCCTTCATCTTCGGCTTTGCCGCCTTCAACGGGCCGACGCTGCTCTTCGGCGTCCACACCGGCCCCGGCGCCTTCTACAAGCTGATGCCGCACAATGCGATGGCGGCGCTGTTCAGCGCGGCTTTTCTCTATGCGATCCTGGCCCTCGTCATGAGCGTGCGCGCATTCTGGCGCGATATTGGCGAGCCGATCGGTGCGCGCGCCGATGGCGGCTCGATCTTCCAGGCGATTCGCGATGCCGGTGAGCTGCGCTATCTCCATGGCGGCGGGGTCGGCTGCTACAATGAGGACGATCGGCCCACTGATCGGCGTAAGCTCTATCACCATCTCACCTTCTACGGCTTCCTGCTGTGCTTTGCTGCGACGTCGGTCGCCACGCTCTATCACTATCTTCTGGGACGCGAGGCGCCGTATGCGTGGTGGGACCTGCCGGTCGTGCTTGGCTCGCTCGGCGGCATCGGCCTGATCGTCGGGCCGATCGGGCTGCTCCTGGCGAAAGGACAGCGTGATCCCGCGCTGCTCGATGATACCAGCTATGGCATGGATGTCGGGTTCATCGCCATGCTGTTCCTGACGGGCATCACCGGAATGGCGCTGCTGCTGTTGCGCGAGACGCCGGCGATGGGACCGCTGCTCGCGCTGCATCTCGGCGCCGTGTTCGCGCTGTTCATCACCATGCCCTATGGCAAGTTCGTCCACGGCATCTACCGCTTCGCCGCGTTGGTGCGCTATGCACAGGAGCGGCGTCACGGCTTGAGCGATTAGGCGAACAGATGGCATGTTCGCGCTGCGCGAGCCGGACGATGATCTGGCGCCGCCGATCATCCGTGAGCCGGGGGAGGGCGACATGTTGACCATCACCGCGATTATCCGGGCCAAGAAGGGCCATGAGGCCGTCATGCGTCAGGCGCTGCTCGAAGTCGCAGCGAGCGTTCGCGCGAACGAAACGACGACTGTCGGCTATTACATATCGCAGGACACGATCGACCCGTGTGTGTTCACGACCTACGAGCGCTACGTCGATCGCGCAGCGATGGATATGCACAACAATTCCGACGCCGTCCTCCGCTTCTTCGGCGTCGCCAAGCCCATCATCGATGGCGAGGTGACGCTGGTGACCGGCACCGAAATTTCCAGGAAGAACGATTAGATCATCGCGAATCTATCCGGTCGCGCGGGGCAGGCTGCCGTTCGCGGCGATTTCGGCCGACATCTGCTCGATGGTTTTGCGCTGCTCCATGGCAGCTCGCCGGATCAGCGCAAAAGCGGCAGGTTCGGCAACGGAGTGCGTGTGCATCACCTGGAGGACGGCGGCCAATACGACGCGGCGCGAGCGCAGGCGTTCTTCCAGCTTGAGGACTTGTTGCTTCAATTCGTTGGTGCGCTCGGCCCGCTCGAACGCCATCACCAGTGCGGCGTAGATGCCGGCTGAGCGCAGCGGCTTGACCAGAAACGACGCCGGGTCGAGCTCGAGCACCAGCTTCAGCCGGCTTGGAGTCTCCGTGCCGAGCAGGGCGATGACAGGACATTGTCCAAGCAAGGCCCGCTGCGTCGGCGAGGTCAGCGGCAGGAATTCATCGTCGATCAGCGTCACATCCGACTGACACGCGAGAGCGCTTCCTTGCTCCCATGTCAGGACGTCGATTCCCAGACGTTCGAACTGGCGCCTGACGATCGACAGGTCGCGCTCGTCCTTGATGGCGACGAGGGCCTTGCGGCCGCGGAGGGAAAATGAAGACGGTTTGCTCATTTCACAACCCGCAAATGAAGCGCACTCGGCGACGTTCCGTCCCTTGACTTCTCACGCACGGGTCCGGCGGCGATGTCGAGCTGCGTCAAATAGGGATCCGGCTTAACCGGTGCGTCGGACTCCCAGAAGATGTCGAACTGTCCCTGCGCATTCGAGACGGCCAGACGCGGCGTAAGGACGCAATGGTTATTGGCACCATCGATCCAGACCGGTCCCTGCGGCGAATTGTAGCGATAGCCGGCGGCCGCGCGCCGCACCTCACCAATGTTAGACGTCCCGGCCCGATGCAGCGCGCGCGCCAAGAGATACACCGCGACATAGGTGGATTGTCCATCGACGGAGGGGCTGCTGGCTTCGCCATGACGCGCCTTCCAGCGCTGCACGAAGGCGAGGTTCTCGGGCAGGCGGATGCTCTCGAAATAGGCTGACGACGTGATGCATCCGGCGGATGCGGGTCCGACTATCTTGAGCTCCGGCTCGCAGAGGCTGCAACTCAGCATCGGAATGTCGAGACCGGCCGCCGTGGTAGCGGCATGAAAGGCGCGGATGAAATCGTAGCTCGAACTGCCGACGAGCGTATTGAAGACGACTGGCGGCTTGCGGCGGACGATTTCGTCGACGATGTGCCCGACTGCGCTTTCGCCCAGCTCGAGCAGCCGTTCGGCAAGGATGCTTCCCTGCGCCGCTGTTACCAGTTCGCGGGTGACGCGATTGGTCTCCCAGGTCCAGACATAGTTGGATCCGACGCAGAAGATGTGTCGTGATAAATTGTCGAGCACGTAGCGCACGAGCGGCAGGACATTGTGGTTTGGCGACGCGCCGACATAGATGACATTATCGGAACATTCGAACCCTTCGTAACGTGCGGGATACCAGAGCAGGCGATCGGTGCGCTCGACGATCGGCAGAACTTGCTTGCGCGAGGCCGAGGTGTAGCAGCCGATAATATGCTCGACGCCCACGTTGCGAATGAGGTCATCGCAAACCGTGTGGTATTCCGAAATGACGCCGCGGGGATCGCGGACATGCGCGGTGAACGTGAAATCAAAGTCAGGGTGATCGTTGATCTCGTCGACCGCCATCAGAGCGCTCTTCAATATCTCGCGCCCCATGGCCTGATAGGGCCCGGACTGCGAACATATGATGCCAACTGGAACCGACGGCTTTGTCATTGATGGCTTTCGACGAGACAGAGCCCTGAGGAAATCATCATCGCCGATATCGGTGCAAGAGGTCTTGCCGATTTACTGCGCATGACGCTTGCGAAATTTGTGCAACCTCCGTCGTTGACAATGCGCTAGGCACGAACCTAGAATTTTTGACTGCCGGGCTTACTGTCGAACCTTAATTTGCTTCGGTCAGGCCGATGACGTCCTGATCCCAGCGGCGACTGCTTCGTTCGATCTTGAGCCCATGCGATAGACCATAGCAGCGGCATTTGAGCCATTCGTCACCTCATTCCGGAGGGGCGGGTGGCTTTTTTCTTTTGCCGTACAAGAAACTGGCGAAACATGCGTGTCGCCAGGCCGATGGCGCGTGCGCGACGATCGGCCTGATACGCCTGGGAAGCGACGAGCGAGGAACAAAAAAGGCGATGCCGACGACAGATATTTGCTATCTCGGGTTGGTCGAGGTTGGGCAGCAGATACAGGCGAAGAAGCTGTCGCCTGTCGAAGTGACAAAGGCGATGCTTGAACGGATTGATCGGCTCGATCCCAAGCTCAAGAGTTACGCCTGTGTCATGGCTGATTCCGCGCTTGCGGAAGCGACGGCAGCAGAAAAGGAAATCTCCTCTGGCAAGGTCAAGGGGCCGCTGCACGGCGTGCCGGTTGCGATCAAGGATCTTTGCTGGGTCAAGGGCGCACCGGCCGCGCATGGAATGACCATCCATCGCGACTTCCGTCCGAGCGAGGATGCCACGGTCGTTGCGCGCCTGAAAGAGGCGGGCGCGATCATCCTTGGCAAGCTGCAGCAGACCGAAGGTGCCTACGCCGATCATCATCCGAAGATCGACCCACCGAAAAATCCATGGAACGTGGATTTGTGGTCGGGCGCGTCGTCGAGCGGTTCGGGTTCCGCCACCGCAGCCGGTCTCTGCTTCGGCTCGCTCGGCACCGACACCGGCGGCTCGATCCGCTTTCCGTCCGCAGCCAACGGCATCACCGGGCTGAAGCCGACCTGGGGGCGGGTCAGTCGCTATGGCGCGTTCGAACTCGCGGCGACGCTGGATCATATCGGGCCAATGACGCGCAGCGCGGTCGATTGCGGTGCCATGCTCGGCGCGATCGCGGGCGAGGACGCCAAGGACACCACCGCCGTGCCGCTGGCCGTGCCGGACTATCTTGCCGGCCTGTCCGGCAGTCTGCGGGGCGTTGCGATCGGTGTCGATCGGCGCTGGACCAGCGAAGGCACCGATGAGGCCGCAAGCAAGGTCCTCAGTGAAGCTTTGCGGGTCGCGGTGGACCTCGGCGCAGAAATCAGCGAGATCGCCTTTCCGGATACCAAGGCCATTGTCGACGACTGGTTTCCGCTTTGCGGCATCGAGGCAGCGGTTGCGCACGAGGCGACCTACCCGTCGCGCAAGGGCGAATACGGTCCCGCGCTTGCGGGGCTGCTCGATCTCGGCCTGCAGCAGTCCGCCACCGACTATCAGAAGATCGTGCTGCGGCGCGAAGCGTTTCGCGGCGCGGTGCGACGGTTGTTTGAGACGGTCGATCTCATCGCTGTGCCGGCCCAAGCCTTTGCCGCACCCACGCTCGCGACGATGGCAACGCTCGGCGAAGACGCTTCCCTGATCGCCGGATTGCTGCGCTTCACCTGTCCGTTCGACATGACCGGAAGCCCGACCATTACGCTTCCGGGCGGTTTCGCCCCGAACGGCGGCCCGGTCGCCTTTCAGTTTGTCGGCCGCCATTTCGATGAAGCGGGTCTTGTCCATGCGGGTGACGCGTTCCAGCGCGTCACCGATTGGCACAAGCATCATCCCGCTCTCTGATCCAAGGAGCCGTTCGCATGACAGCAGAAGACTGGTTGCAGAGTTCCATCATGTCGAAGCGCGGCCTCGCCAAGGGGGTGGCCGGCACGAAACGTAGTTTGACGATCGAGCAGCAGGGGGGCTTTCACTATGTCTACGGACCCTATGCGAAGCCGACGCTGTCGATCGATCCGGGAGAGGTCGTTGTCGTCGAGACCGAGGACGCGTTCGGCGGCGTGCTTACGAGCGAGAGCGACAGTCCGACGGCGAAACTGAACTTTCCCTACCTCAACCCGCAATGCGGGCCGATCGCGGTGAAGGGCGCCAAGAAGGGCGATTGCCTTGCCGTCTATATCCACGACGTTGAGACTCGCGGCGAGCAGCCGGCCGGAACGACCTGCATCATCCCTGAGTTCGGCGGGCTTGTTGGGACGAGCTCGACAGCGATGCTCAATCCACCGCTGCCTGAGCGCGTCCGCAAGCTGCATGTCGACAGGAACGGCGTGCGCTGGAACGACAAGATCACGCTGCCCTATGAGCCGTTCATCGGCACGATTGGTGTCTCGCCCGAGATCGAGGCAATCTCCTCGTTGCAGCCGGACTATCATGGCGGCAACATGGACCTGCCCGATGTCGCACCCGGGGCCGTTCTTTATTTGCCCGTGCATGCCGAGGGCGGGCTTCTTTACGTCGGCGACTGCCATGCAACACAGGGAGATGGCGAACTCTCCGGCGTTGCGCTCGAACAGCGTGCGACGGTCACGCTCCAGATCGATCTGATCAAGAACTGGAGCTTTGCCTGGCCCCGTCTGGAGACGCGCGATTTCATCATGACCATCGGCAGCGCACGCCCGCTCGAGGATGCGGCCCGCATCGCCTACCGCGAACTCACGCGATGGATGAGCGCCGACTACGGCTTCGACGAGATCGACGCGTACATGCTGCTCAGCCAGACCGGACGCATGCGGCTCGGCAACATGGTCGACCCGAAATACACGATGGGTGCATCGATCCTGAAAACCTACCTCAAGGCGTAAATTTCAGCCGCTTTTCAACAAGGGGACATTTCAATGAAATCAGGACATCTGCTCCGGACCGCTCTTCTTGGCGTCGTGCTGGGGACGGCGGCGTTCGGTGCCACGCAGGCAGCCGAGCCGCCGCTGAAGGTCGGTCTGCTCGAGGACGTCTCCGGCGATCTGGCATTCATGGGCATGCCGAAACTTCACGGCTCGCAGCTTGCGGTCGAGGAGATCAACAAGAGCGGCGGCATCCTCGGGCGGCAGATCGAGCTCATCCATCTCGATCCACAGGGCGACAATGCCCGCTATCAAGAGTTTGCGCGACGTCTGCTCAGTCGCGACAAGGTCGATGTGCTGATCGGAGGCATCACGTCCGCTTCGCGCGAGGCCGTCCGGCCGATCATCGATCGGACGACCACGCCGTATTTCTACACCAACCAGTACGAAGGCGGCGTCTGCGACGCGAGCATGATCAGCATGGGGGCGGTCCCCGAGCAGCAGTTCTCGACGCTGATCCCCTGGATGGTCGAGAAGTTCGGAAAGAAGGTCTACGTCATCGCTGCCGACTACAATTTCGGACAGATCTCGGCGGAGTGGAACCGCAAGATCATGAAGGATCTCGGCGGCGAGGTCGTCGGCGAGGAATTCATCCCGCTCGGCGTTTCGCAGTTCGCGCAGACGATCCAGAATATCCAGAAGGCGAAGCCGGATTGGCTCCTGACCATCAATGTCGGCGCCGCCCAGGACTCGTTCTTCGAGCAGGCCGCCGCGGCAAAGCTCAATTTGCCGATGGGCTCGTCGATCAAGGTCATGCTCGGCTTCGAGCACAAGCGGTTCAAGCCGCCGGCGCTCAACAACATGCATGCGACCGCGAACTGGTTCGAGGAGATCGATACGCCCGAAGCCAACGACTTCAAGAAGCGCTGGCACGCGAAGTTCCCCGATGAACTCTACATCAACGACATGGGCTACAACGCCTATAACGCGCTCTACATGTACAAGGCGCTGGTCGAGAAGGCGAAATCGACCAAGCTCGAGGACATGCGCAAGGTGATCGCAACTGGTGAGGCCTGCATCGATGCACCCGAAGGCAAGGTCTGCATCGACCCCAAGAGCCAGCACACTTCTCACCGCATGCGTCTGATCTCCGTCGGTCCTCAACATGAGGTGACCGTCGTGAAGGACTACGGAACGATCAAGCCGTACTGGCTTGGCGACATCGGCTGCGACCTCACCAAGAAGAATGACAAGGACCAGTACACGCCGAGTCATTTGCCCAACAAGTCGTGACGCCACTAATCGGATCATGACTTTGAATTGCGCGGACGGCGCATCGCTGCGGCGTCCATGACGAAGGAGCGGGAGACCGACGATGTCGGCTGAACTATTCTCGGTATTTTACCAATTCGCCGACGTCTTCGCGTTTCTGATCCTCTCGGCCGCAGGTCTTGCGATCGTGTTCGGCATGATGGGCGTCATCAACATGGCGCATGGCGAGTTCATCATGTGCGGGGCCTATGTGACGGTCGGACTTGTGAAGCTCGGCGTGCCGCTTGCCATTGCGCAGGGGCTTGCCGCGGTGACGGCTGGATTGATCGGGGTTGCCGTCGAATACCTCATTGTTCGTCGGCTATATAAGAGACCGCTGGATTCCTTGCTCGCCACCTGGGGACTCAGCCTGATCGTCACGCAATCGATGCTGCTGATCGTGGGATCGTCGGTCACGGGGATCGGCACGCCGGAGGGCAGCTTTGCGATCGGCGGCTACACATTCTCGACCTATCGACTCGTGCTGTTCGCGTGTGCGGTCGCTGTGCTGATCGGTCTCTACGTGATCTTCATGAAGACACGGTTCGGCGTAATGGCGCGCGCGACGATGCAGAATGCCGCGATGGCAAAGGCGTTGGGTGCGCGCACCGGGCGGATCTACGCAATCAGTTTCGGCATCGGCGCCGGGCTCGCCGGCCTTTGCGGTGCGCTTTACGCGCCGACGATGACGCTGATTCCGACGATGGGTGCTACGTTCGTGGTGGAGAGTTTCGTCACCGTCGTGGTCGGCGGGGCCAATGTCCTGCTTGGTACCGCGCCGGCCGCCGTGTTCCTGGCGATGATTCGAATGGCCCTGAATGCAAGCTATGGGCAGATCATCGGCCAGATCGGCATGTTGTTTGCAGTGATCCTGATCATCCGTGTCTTGCCCGAAGGCCTTTCCAGCGTGCTGGTCCGTCGCGGACGCTGAGCGGGGGTGTGATGTTCAAACTGCTTGATGGTCCGCAGACCTTGGGACGTGGATGGACGTTCTGGTCCTGCTTTCTCGCCGTGCTGGCAGCCGCGTTGATCTATCCGGTCTTCGCGGACTCCTACGATGTCGGCAACTTCTCCTACTTCCTGATCTGGGTTTTCATGGCGCTCGGCCTCTGCCTGATGTGGGGCTATGGCGGCATGCTGTCGTTCGGCCAGACATTCTTCTTCGGCATCTCCGGTTATGCCTATGGCGTATTGGCCATCAACATGGGCGGAGGTTCGACGACGATCGCAGCGCTGGTGCTGTCGGTG
Organism: Bradyrhizobium sp. Ses1; assembly: GCF_059512365.1. Lineage (NCBI taxonomy): Bacteria > Pseudomonadati > Pseudomonadota > Alphaproteobacteria > Hyphomicrobiales > Nitrobacteraceae > Bradyrhizobium > Bradyrhizobium sp. Ses1. The sequence continues at coordinate 31,344 of NZ_JCAMOQ010000019.1, read as the reverse complement.
ATCATCGCGATGATCGCGGCAGGAATCCTCGGTTATTTCATGATCTGGGGCGGCATCAGCGGCATCTTCTTCGGCATTGTGACGCTGTCGGCGACGCTGGTGCTGGCGTTCTTCCTTGGACAGACCGCCGGACCGGAATGGCACATCGGCACTGCGCGGCTGAACGGCTTCAACGGCATGAAGGGCATGGATCCGCTCACCGTCGGCGATTTCTACATCGAGGGATCCGCGCTGTACTACGTCATGGTCGCGCTGATCGTGATCGTCTACATCGCGCTGCGCATGCTGGTGAACTCGCGCATCGGCAACGTGATCGTTGCGACGCGCGAGAACCCGCAGCGCGCCGAGATGCTCGGCTACGACGTCCGCAAGTATCAATTGCTTACATTCGTCATCGGGAGCGGGCTCGCCGGCCTCAGCGGCGCCCTTTATACGTCCTGGGGGCAGTTCATCACCCCATCGAGCATCGGGTTGCCGGCCGCCGCCATGCCGATCGTGTGGGTCGCATTCTCCGGACGAAGCGATCTGACGGCGACGCTGGTTGGCTCGTTCCTGCTGCTGTTCGGCTTCCAGACCATCACTGTCTATAGCCAGCAGGCTGCGCTCGTGCTGATGGGTACGCTTCTGCTCGCCACCGTGATGCTGGCGCCGCAGGGTTTTGTGCTCGGTGTCGGCAAGCTCGTGGTCGATCGCTGGATCGGGCGCCGGCGGCGTGACGCAAATTCCACTCTGGCAGACACCGGCCGTCTGCAATCGGACGAGGCCTGATATGACGCTTGTCGATGTGAAGGGCGTGACCAAACGCTTTGGCGGATTGACGGCCGTCTCCGATGTCGATCTGAGTGTTAATGCCGGGGAAGTTCATTGCCTGATCGGCCCCAACGGTGCCGGCAAGAGCACGCTGTTCAAGCTGATCGTCGGCCTCTATCCGCCGACCAAAGGCAGCATCTTCTTCGACTCCATCGATATCACCGAGGAACGCCCCTTTGCGCGTGTGCAGCGGGGCATGAGCATCAAGATGCAGGCGCCGAGCGTGTTCAAGGAGCTGCCAGTCCGGCAGAATATCCAGATCGCGCTGCAGGGGCGCCTCTCGGGCGCGGAGCGCGACGTTGAGGAGGAGCGGCTGCTCACGCTTCTTGATCTTGCGTCGGACAGCGGCAAATTGGCCGGTGCTCTTTCGCACGGCCAGCAGCAGTGGCTCGAAATCGGCATGGCGCTGGCGCTGCAGCCGCAGCTATTATTGCTGGACGAGCCGACCGCCGGCATGTCGCCGGAGGAGACGTTCAAGACCGGGGAGCTCATCAAGTCGTTCAATGCCGAGGGCATGACGATTCTCGTCGTCGAGCACGACATGGCATTTGTGCGGCAGATTGCGCAACGCGTGACCGTGCTGCATCTCGGCAAGATCTTCGCGCGAGGCAGTCTCGAGACGATCATTCAGGACGAGAAAGTCGCTGAAATCTACCTTGGTAAGACGCATGCCCACTGATCGGATTCTGGACGTATCGGAACTCTGGGCGGGTTACGGCGCCACGCCGATCCTGCAGGGCGTGAGCATGTCGGTGTCCCGCGGCGAGATCGTCGGCGTGATCGGCCGGAACGGCGTCGGCAAGTCGACGCTGATGCGGTGCCTGATCGGGCTTCTGGAGACGTGGCGCGGCACGATCACCTTCTTAGGTGAGGATGTGACCCAGTTGCAGGCCGACGCCCGGGCGCGCGCCGGCTTCGGTTACATCCCGCAGGGACGGGATGTGTTTCCGCAGATGAGCGTCGAGGAAAACCTGCAGGTCGGCGAACTGATCGGCGGACCAGAGGGCAAGAAGCTGCCCGAGCTCGTCTATGAGTATTTTCCACGATTGAAGGAGCGGCGGCGGCAGGTTGCCGGCACCATGTCCGGAGGCGAGCAACAGCAACTTGCGATCGGCCGGGCTCTGATCGGAAATCCGACCTTGATGATCCTCGACGAGCCGTCCGAGGGTATCCAGCCGTCGATCGTGCAGCACATTTGCGACGCGCTGAAATCGTTCCGGGCTGAGCTGGGAACGACGATCGTTTTCGTCGAGCAGAACCTGGATACGATCCTGGAGATCGCCGAGCGCTGCTACATCATGGAAAAAGGTAAGATCACGCGATCGCTGGCCGGCGAGGACGTCAACGCAGACAATGTCCGCGCGCAACTGCTGTTATGAGCCTCACCTTTGCAGGAGCGCGCCTTGTTCATGAACGCGTCATTTGAAATCAAAATGATCAGGGAGGGAGACGAACATGGATTTAGGTCTTAAAGGAGCCAACGTTCTCGTCACGGGCAGCACCAAGGGCATCGGCAGGGCGATCGCCGAGACCTTCGCCAATGAGGGCGCCAATGTCGGAATTTGCGCGCGCAATCAGGCGGACGTGGACAGCACGGTCGCGGCGCTCAAGGCAAAGGGCGTTGCGGCGTTTGGCGGTTCGGTCGATGTATCCAATGGTGCGGCACTCAAGGCCTGGGTGAGCAACATGGCATCGAAGCTCGGCGGCATTGATGTCGTCGTCGCCAATGTCAGCGCCCTGTCCATAGGGCAGGACGAGGAAAGCTGGGAGAAGGAATTCTCCACCGACATGATGGGAACGGTCCGCCTGGTGAATGCCGGGATGCCATATCTGGAAAAGAGCGGCGCTCCTGCGATCGTGACGATCTCCAGCGTGTCGGGACGCGAGGTCGATTTTGCGAGCGGCCCCTACGGCACTTTCAAGGCGGCGATCATCCACTATACGCAGGGCCTGGCCTATCAGCTCGCCGCGAAGGGCATACGCGCCAATTCCGTGTCTCCGGGCAACACCTATTTCGAGGGCGGTGTCTGGAACATGATCAAGGACAGCAATCCCGAACTGTACAAGAGTGCGCTGGCGCTCAATCCGACAGGACGGATGGGCACGCCACAGGAGATGGCGAATGCCGTCGTGTTCCTTGCGAGCCGGGCGGCCAGCTTCATCACGGGAACTAACCTTGTCGTGGACGGTGCCTTGACACGAGGCGTGCAGTTCTAGGTAGGCGCGGCGGAATTCGAATGAAAGGTCCCGACGCCGGAGCGTCCGGTGCTGGCGCGCGAGCGCATTCCCGATGACAACAGGAACTCGACATGTCTGCGGATCAACTGCACTACAAGTCCATATCTGAACTGTCCGAATTGTTTCGCCGCAAGAAGGTGTTGCCTTCGGAGGTCACTGAAGCAACGTTGAACCGCATCGACAAGCTCGATGGAGGCTTGCACGGATATGCCGTCGTCCTCGCGGAGCGGGCCATGGCGCAGGCAAGGCAGCATGACAGCGAGATCGCCAAGGGCATTTGGCGCGGCCCGCTTCATGGCGTTCCGATCGGTCTGAAGGACCTGTGCTATACGACATTTGCGCCGACGGCGGGCGGCACGAAGGTTCATGCGAACTTCGTGCCGTCCTTCAATGCGACGATCGTTGATCGCCTCGAGCGCGCCGGCGCAGTCACGCTCGGAAAGCTCAAGATGACGGAAGGCGCCTATACGAGCCATCATCCTGATGATCAGGCCCCGCTCAATCCCTGGAATGCGGACTATTGGGTCGGCTCCTCATCGACCGGATCGGGCGTCGCCACCTCCGCCGGTCTCTGCTACGGATCGATCGGAAGCGACACCGGCGGTTCGATCAGATTTCCTTCGGCGACCTGCGGATTAACGGGGATCAAGCCGACATGGGGCCGGGTGAGCCGATACGGGATTTTCCCATTGGCGGACTCGCTCGATCATATCGGACCGATGTGCCGAAGTGCTGCGGACGCCGCAGCGATGCTGGGCGTCATCGCAGGCGCTGATGCCAACGACCCGACTGCTCTGCAGGCTCTCGTTCCGAATTATCTGGCCCGAATCGGCGATGGCGTACGCGGCCTCAGGATTGGTGTGGATCGCAAATACACGCAGGATGGAATCGACCCGCAGGTCGTGGCGGCCTTGCTGGAGGCCGAGCGCACGCTGGTGGAGCTCGGTGCCGAAATCCGTGAGGTTCGATTTCCCTTCTACGAGAAACTCGTCAGCCTATGGATCCCGATGTGCTCGGTCGAGACAGCCGAAGCGCATCTGGAGACCTATCCATCACGCAAATCGGAATACGGTCCGGACCTTGCGCAGTTGATCGAGCAGGGCAGGTCGGTCAGCGGTGTCGAGATCGCGGCCATTCATCATGAGCGCCTCAAGTTCTGCGGCAGCCTGGCAGCATTGTTTGGGGATATCGATCTTTTGCTCATTCCGACGATGCCGGTGCCGATTCCAACCCTTGCGAAAATGAGTGAATACGGCGCCGATCCGAACGTGCTCTTGAGCATCCTGCGCTTCACCGCGGTGTTCGACTTCAGCGGGAGTCCGACGATCACGCTTCCTATGGGGATGGCGTCGGATCGGATGCCGCTGAGCATGCAGCTGGTCGGCCCGCATCTCTCAGAGGATATGCTCGCGCGCGCAGCTCACGCGTTCCAGTCGGTCACGGACTGGCATACCCTCCGGCCGCCGATTGGATGACCGTTCGGAGACCGGCTACTGGGTCAAGGAAAGCAACGCGGCGATTGCGGCCGACAGCGCAATCGCTGAGACCGTTGCGGTGGTCGACAGGACGCCCATGGCTCGCAGCGCGCTGGCGAAGATCATGATCAGAGGCGTCGCGGTGATGAGGCCTACCTGCGCGTCGCTCATGGTTCCAACTCCGATCTCGTCTCTTTGTTTGGGCATGATCTTTTCGGAAAACCGGTTTCCACTTTTCCGCATCGTGCTCTAGCAACTCAATGCCGCCCGCCTTGTGCGACCGTGCTGACCGGACCCTACGCGGCGGGCTGCACCCGTCTTTGTCCGGCAACAAAGATCGGGGCTGTCATCCCCGATAGCGATCCGATGCACGACCCGTCCGGAGGATCCATGTCGGCTCAAGATTGCGAAGTGCAGGAAAGCGGCCTGCTGGCTGAACTCCCCGGCGACCCCATGATCTGGGTGCTGATCTTCAGCGAGCTTGCGGTCTTCGGCCTGCTGCTCGGCGCATTCGCCGTCGCCCGCGCCGTCAATCCTGCCATCTTCGCCTCCGGCCAGGCCGTTCTTGAGCCGGGCCTCGCGGCGCTCAACACCTTGGTTCTGGTGACCAGCGGGTGGGCCGCCGCACGTGGAGCGGCAGCCGCTCGCGCGCGTGCAGCGGTGGCGTGCCGTCGCTGGCTGGGGCTCGCGATCGCGCTTGGAGGCGTATTCGTCGCGATCAAGCTGCTCGAATACGATAGCGAGATCGCGGCCGGTGCGGGACTGGAGACCAGCACGTTCTTCACGCTGTATTTCCTGCTGACCGGCTTCCACCTGCTGCACGTCGTGCTCGGCATGGTGATCCTCGCAGTGGTTCAGCGCGGTGCGGAAGGGGGCGCGGTCGAGACCGGAACGTCGTTCTGGCACATGGTCGACCTGGTCTGGATCCTGATGTTTCCGATCATCTATTTGGTGCGCTGAATGATGGCCCGTCATCCGCTCGACACGACCCTGATCCTCCTGATCGGCCTCGCGATCGCGACGCTGATCGCCTCTCGAAGCGTGCCAGTTGCCTGGTTGGGCAACGTCGTCGTGCTCGCCCTCGCGGCCCTGAAAGGGCGATGGATCCTGCTCGACTTCCTCGGACTTCGCTCCGTGCCCGCGATCTGGCGCGGACTGATCACCGCTTGGGTGCTCGCCGTCGCATCGCTCGCCTGGGCGGCCTCCGTCGCCAGATTGCTGATCTGAGCCGCCGAATGTAGCGCTGGTTGCTCCAGCACAAAGAACCGACGGGAGTGCTGCGTAGATTGGCCGGGCGCTCGCACCATCAACAAGAACGGGAAAGGATAGGTGATGGCTGAACGCCTCACGAAAACGGCTGCCCGAAACGTCTTCTACGGGGGATCCGCCTTCTTCTTTGCGATCTTCCTCGGCCTGACGGCCCACAGCCACTACTACATGGTGAACACCTCGACCAACGCCTCGACGCTGACGGATTCGGTCGCGCGCGGCAAACATGTCTGGGAGAAGAACTCTTGCATCAACTGCCACACGCTGCTCGGCGAGGGCGCCTATTTCGCGCCTGAGGTCGGCAACGTGTGGGATCGCTGGGGCGGCAAGGAAGATCCGGCCGCGGCAAGGGACATCCTGAAGTCGTGGATGCAGTCGCAGCCGTCAGGCGCGCCCGGCCGGCGGCAGATGCCGCAATTCAACCTGACCGACCAGGAACTCAACGATCTCGCCGACTTCCTGCAATGGACCAGCACCATCAAGCGCCAGGACTGGCCGCCCAACAAGGCCGGATGAGCACCGCGTCCCGACAGCCCTTCAACAAGAGAGCTTTTCGATGAAGTACCAGACCCAGAAAGTCGCGATGCTGTATTTCTACGGCGCGCTGACGCTTTTCCTCGCCCAGGTCATCTTCGGCCTGCTTGCAGGCACGATCTACGTCCTGCCGAACACGCTTTCGGTCCTCCTGCCCTTCAATATCGTCAGGATGATACACACCAACGCCCTGATCGTGTGGTCGCTGATCGGCTTCATGGGCGCGACCTATTACCTGCTGCCGGAGGAGACCGAGACCGAGCTCTTCAGTCCGCTGCTCGCCAAGATCCAGTTCTGGATGTTCTTCGGCGCCGCGGGCGCCGCGGTCGTCGGCTATCTCTTCCACTACCATGAGGGGCGTGAATTCCTCGAGCAGCCCTTCATTATCAAGGTCGGCATCGTCGTCGTCTGCCTGATGTTCCTGTTCAACGTGACGATGACGGCGCTCAAGGGGCGCAAGACCACGGTGACGAACATCCTGTTGTTCGGCCTGTGGGGCGTTGCGATCTTCTTCCTGTTCGCGTTCTACAATCCGGCGAATCTCGCGGTCGACAAGATGTACTGGTGGTACATCGTGCACCTGTGGGTCGAGGGCGTCTGGGAGCTGATCATGGCCTCCGTGCTCGCCTTCCTGATGATCAAGCTCAACGGCATCGACCGCGAGGTGGTCGAGAAGTGGCTCTACGTCATCATCGGCCTGGCGCTGTTCTCGGGCATCCTCGGCACCGGCCACCACTTCTACTGGATCGGCGCGCCGGGATACTGGCAGTGGATCGGCTCGCTGTTCTCGACGCTGGAGGTCGCGCCCTTCTTCACCATGGTGATCTTCACCGTGCAGATGACCTGGAAGGCCGGACGCAAGCATCCGAACCGCGCGGCGCTGCTGTGGTCCGTCGGCTGCTCGGTGATGGCGTTCCTCGGCGCCGGCGTGTGGGGCTTCCTGCACACCCTGTCCTCGGTGAACTATTACACGCACGGCACCCAGGTGACCGCCGCACACGGGCATCTCGCGTTCTTCGGCGCCTATGTGATGCTGAACCTCGCGGTGATGGCCTATGCGATCCCGGAGATCCGCGGCCGCGCGCCCTACAACCAGTGGCTCAGCATGGCAAGCTGCTGGATCATGTGCACGGCGATGCTGACGATGACCTTCGCGCTGACCTTCGCCGGCGTCGTCCAGGTCCATCTGCAGCGCGTCCTCGGCCAGAGCTACATGGAAGTGCAGGACCAGCTCGCAATGTTCTACTGGGTCCGTCTCGGCTCCGGTGTGTTCGTCGCGATCTCCGCGCTGATGTTCGTCTGGGCCGTGCTGGTGCCCGGACGTGAGAAGCGGTCCTTCGCCGGCGGAGCGCTGCAGCCCGCCGAGTAAAGCAACGCGGCGGCCGCGCGCGTCGCGGCCGCCATTCCCTCGATGTCCCGGAGAACCATCATGAAATCCGTCTTTCAGGCTGTGGCAGGCCCCGCTTCGGAGATTCCGGCTTATGTGCCGAGCGGAAACGAGTGCGCGCTGTTCGAGCACGCGTGGCGTCACCGCCTGGCGGTGCTGCTGAAAGGCCCGACCGGCTGCGGCAAGACCCGCTTCGTGGCCCACATGGCCGCACGCCTCGGCATCCCCTTGCATACCGTCGCCTGCCACGATGACCTCACCGCGGCCGATCTCACCGGCCGCTACCTGCTCAAGGGCGGCGACACGGTCTGGACGGACGGTCCCCTGACCCGGGCGGTGCGCGAAGGCGGCATCTGTTATCTCGACGAGGTCGTGGAAGCCCGCAAGGACGTGACGGTGGTGCTGCATCCATTGACGGACGACCGCCGGATCCTTCCGCTGGAGCGCACCGGCGAGGAGCTTGTCGCGCCGCCGGGCTTCATGCTGGTCGTCTCCTACAATCCCGGCTACCAGAGTCTGCTGAAGGCATTGAAGCCGTCGACACGGCAACGCTTCGTTGCCATCGAGTTCGACTTTCTGCCGCCGGAGCAGGAGATCGCCGTCGTGTCGGCGGAAAGCGGGCTTCCGCCGGATCGCGTGCGGCCGCTGGTGCAGCTCGCCGGACGTCTGCGCGCGCTCAAGGGACATGACCTGGAGGAGGGTGTCTCGACGCGCCTCATCGTCTACTCCGCCACCCTCGTCGCGGCCGGTGTTTCCGTCACCGAGGCCGTCCTCGCCGGCATGATTGAGCCGTTGACTGATGATAACGACGTCAAGGCCGCGCTGGTGGAGGTCGCACGGGCCGTCATTGGATAGGTGAGCGTCGATGCTGGATTTTCTCGAGCTGGAGGAGACCGTCGGCCGTGCGTGGCATCGCCTGGTCGGCGCGACCGCGTCCTATCCGGTTCACGCCGATCACGCGGTCGCACTCTCCGAGATGCAGGGACAGATCGCCGTCATGTTCCGCGCGCTCGGCGGCGAGGCGGGCGTCGCGCTCGCCGGCGCGGGCGCCCGCAAATCCGGACACCGGCTCGCCTGGAGGCAGCGGATTGGCCTCGGTGACGAATCCCTTGCCCATCCCGGACGCGACGCGGCGACCGTCTTCCTGCCCGAGCGCATCGCTTTGTTTCCGGATCGCGCCCTGAACGCGGCTCTCTATCGTTGGCTCGCTGCCTGGTTTGCCACCGTGCCGCTGGAGGCGATAGACGAGACCGATCCGCTGCGGCGCGATCTCCTCATCCTACGTCGCGCCCGTGCCACGGCCGCCATGGTCGCCGCTCGATTTCCCGGACTCGCAGACTCCTACACACGACTGGCTGCGGCAGTGGTATCCGCCCGGCCGCAGCGGCCATTGCCTCGCGTGGAGCGCGAGGTCGAACAGATCGTGCTCGCGCTCCTTGGCGCCGCGGCTCCGCCACGAGGGGACCTGTGGTTTTCGCTGATCGGCGAGAACGCGTTGCCGGAACGCGCGCCGCCCGGATATCGCCCGGTGCTGCCGTGTCCGTTGTGGGGCGATTGCTGGACCCGCGACCTCGCCCAGATATCTCAAGATCAGGACGATGTCTCGCACGACGCCCAGGCGGACGCGCCGGACTCGCGAAAGCGCTTTGCGACCCGCGAGCGGGAGAACGAAGCCGACAAGAGGGATCCGTTCATCCTCAACCGGTTCGAGAAGATCCTGGCTATGGCGGAGATGGTGAACGTTGATCGCCCCTCCGACGACACCGAGGACGAGAATGCGCGCAAGGCGGCCGACGATCTGGAAGAACTGTCGATCGGGCGGCGCAGCGGAAAACCTGCGACGAAGCTGAAGTTCGATCTCGACCTGCCGCCGGAAGCGGTCGACCCCTCGCGGCTCGATGGCGAGCGGCTCTACCCGGAATGGGATTATCGCGGCCGCATCTATCTGCAGGACCACTGCCGCGTGTTGACGGCGCATGCGAGCCAGACCGGCGAAAGCTGGGCGGCGGACCAGGCCACGCGCCGCCGCATCCGCCAGGTGCGGCGCCAGTTCGAGGCGCTGCGGCCTCGCCACGAGCTCGCGCGGGCACAGCCCGATGGGCACGCTCTCGACATCGACGCGCTGGTCCGTGCGCGTTGCGATCTCCGTGCCGGCAGCGGCGCGCTCGATCGCGTTCACCTCGCGATGCGACCGCAAGGTCACGATCTGGCGGTGACGCTGCTCGTCGACGTATCGCTCTCGACCGACGCCTGGGTCGATGGGTACCGCGTCCTGGACGTGGAGAAGGAAGCGTTGCTTGTCCTGGCTCACGGACTGTCGGCCTGCGGCGATCACCACAGCATCCTGACCTTCACCTCGCGCCGTCGCTCCTGGGTGCGGCTCGAGACCGTCAAAGCGTTCGGAGAGCCGATGAGTGCGCAGGTCGAGCGGCGCATCGGGGCACTCAAGCCCGGATACTACACTCGCATCGGCGCGGCAGTGCGCCACGCCGCGTCGGAACTTGCGGCGCAGCCGCAGCGAAAGAAATTGCTGATCGTTCTCACCGACGGCAAGCCGAACGACGTCGACCATTATGAGGGGCGTTTCGCCATCGAAGACACCCGCAAGGCCGTCCAGGAGGCGCGCCGGCTCGGCGCCGCAGTCTTCGGCGTCACGATCGATGCGACCGCTCAGAGCTATTTTCCGACGCTGTTCGGGCGCAGCGGCTACGCAATCGTCGGCAACATCCGGCGCCTGCCAGCCGCCTTGCCGGCGCTCTACCGCCAGCTGACGCAATAGTTAGAGCGCGATGACCTTTGTTTGAATCGGGGTGATTGCGCTTGTTCACCTCTCCCATAGGGAGAGGTCGGCGCGCAGCGCCGGGTGAGGGGTTACGGTCCCTCGATTGAGCGCATCCCCCTCACCCGGATCGCATTTCGCTCCGCTGCATGCGATCCGACCTCTCCCCGATGGGGAGAGGTAAGACACTTCCGACGTGGCGCCCACTTAGCCTGATCTCAGTACGCCCTAACCTTCCGGCAGGTCTAGACAGCACGACTGTGTGTGGCCACGGATCGTGGAAGATGCGCGTCGAATGCCGAGGCGACGCTGCGGACCAGGAATTCGGCGCCATCGTTGACCGCGAGGCGGTCACCGAACATCGTCACAGCGCCATCGGCGATGAGGCTTTCGATCCGCGACCGATCGACGATAGCTGACTGTGGATCGCGGCCGTGCAGCCGCGATACCTTGGGGAGGTCAACCGCAAGATCGCACATGATCCGTTCGATGATGTCGGCGCGGAAGCGGTCTTCCTCGGTGAAGGCGTAGCCCTTGACCGTGGCGAGCCGGTCCTCGACGATGCGCGCAAGATAGTCGCGCGTCGGCACGGCGTTCTGCACGAAACCTTGCGGCATGCGGCCGATGGCGCTGGCGCCGAGGCCAATGAGGGTGTCGGCCGAATCGTCGGTGTAGCCCTGGAAATTCCTCCGCAACCTGCCTTCTTGTCTCGCCACGGCAAGATTGTCGGTGGGAAGGGCGAAGTGATCGAGGCCGATGCGCATGTAGCCCGCATCGAGCAACGCCTGCGCGATCGTTTCGGACTGAAGATGCCGCTCGATGCTGTCAGGCAAGGACTCTTCGGCAATCTTGCGCTGGTGCTTCTTGAAGGAGGGAATGTGCGCGTAGCCGAACACGGAGAAGCGATCCGGACGTAGCTCGACACATTTTGCAACCGTGTCCAGGCACGAATCCACCGTCTGCAGCGGCAGGCCGTAGAGCAGGTCGAAATTGAGCCTGCTGATGCCGGCCCGGCGCAGCCGCTCGACGGACGCGGCGGTCTGCTCATAGCTCTGGTGCCGATTGATGGCGCGCTGCACGGCCGGATCGAAGCTTTGGACGCCAAGGCTCGCGCGGTTGACGCCGCAATAGCCCAGCGCCTCCGCCATCGGCTCGGTCAGCGTGCGCGGATCGATCTCGACGGCGATCTCGGCTTCCGGCAGCACGAAGAACGAATAGCGCAAGGCACCGATGAGGTCCGCGAAGGTCTCCGGCGACATGATTGTCGGCGTGCCGCCACCGAAGTGGATATGGGAGAGCGGCAGCCTTTGCCCAATCGTCTCGGCGACAAGGAGTGCCTCCGTGCGCAGGCCCGACGCGTAGATCGCAATCGGCTCGTCACGCTTGCTTACGGATGTATGACATCCGCAGTACCAGCACATGGCTCGGCAGAACGGGACGTGGAGATAGAGTGACGCCGGCTGGCGAATGGGTATCGATTTGAGCCACTGCCGATAATCGACTTCGCCGATCGCAGGTGAAAAATGCGGGGCCGTCGGATAGCTGGTGTAGCGCGGCAGCCGGTCCTGCCCGTAGGATTGCGCCAAGTCGGATCGCATCTGCCTTCCTCCTTCGTCTCCGCATGATCTATCGGACCCGTGGTGGAATGACTTTGTTCTAGCTCAATCGCATATCAGGTTGAGAGGTGGCCCCGGTGAGGCGGCGCTCCCTCTTTCGCAAGCGGGAGAGGTGAAGATTCGGCCGCTCAGGTTCGCGGCAGCAGCGTCGCCACATTCCGGGAGATCGCAGCAGTGATCGAGCTGGAAGGCTCGACGACCAGCCTGAAGCCGAGATTGGTCGGCGGAATGCCGACGGCGCATCCGCCGGACTTGGGATCACGGATGAAGTCGGTCATGTAGGCGCGGTGGGCTCCCTCCACGACGCGGACCCCACAATTCGTGTTGGTGATCCGCTCGCCTCTGTCGTCGAGCGAGGCGCGAACGAAGCAGCTATCCGTCCACTCCCAAACATTGCCGGCCAGGTCGTCCAGTCCGTTGCTGTTCGTGCCGAACGTGCCCCCCGGCTGCGCGGCCTTTTCGGCGGGCTTGGAGCGGGCGGATTCGGCTTCATATCTGGCGATCCAGGCCTGCGCCGGATCCGCCGGGTCGACCAGCGGCAACGCTTCGTCGCGCGCCTTCTCGGCGGCCGCGAATGTCCACTCCTCGTCGGTCGGTAGACGATGGGTAATGCCGGTCCTGCGCGAAAGCCATGCGGCATAGGCCGAGGCGTCGTGCCAACTGACGCCGACGACGGGCACGTCCAGGGAGCCGTTGGGGACCGGCACCTTTGGACAGGCTCCGTCGTCGACGCAGCGCACGTACTCGGCGACCGTGACCTGCCGCTTCATGACAGTGAGTTCAGCAGGCAGGCGGAGTTTGCGCAGGGGCCCTTCGACCGGTCTGTCATCCCGCGAGAAATCGCCGGCAGCCCGATAGCTGAACGAAACAGGAGAGAGGCGCACAGCACCGTTGTCATCATGCGGAGGCGCGGGCGAGAACACGGTGGCCAGGATCGGCGCAGCCAGCGCGCCGGCGAGCATGGCCGTTTTCATTTTCATCAGGATGAGCATGATGTCGCCTCCACTTGGTGAAACGGCCCGCGGGTAGGGACCGCGGGCCGTTCCTTCAGCTCCACCTACCGGCTTAGGGTTACCGGGTCGGCGGCGCCGAGCTTGTCGGCCGGGATCGGGCCGGGAGGAGAGACCTGCTTCATGAGGTCATCGCTCCATTTGCCTTCCACCTTGATGTGCGCTGCGGCTCCGAGTTCGAAGGCCTCGATCAAGTTGTGGTTGAGGTAGGCGTACACGCCGGGCTGACGGAAGGTGTATATCGCGGCTGCCGCCGAACCGCCGCGCACCAGCCAGGTCTCGAGATCCTTCTCCGGCGGGTTGTTGAACTTGCCGGTCTCCCAGACATAGTCGCCGTGCCCGCCGATCAGGTGAGGACGGGTGTCGCGGTTGGCCTGCGAATGCACGATCATCACGGTCTCGCCGACCTTCGCAGTCAATGCATTCTTGCCGGTCAGCGCACCGACCCGTCCGTTGAAGACGACGTGCGTCGGGATCAGCTTGCGCATCACCTCCGTGGTATCAGCATAGGACTCGCCGACCGTATCGTAGGTCTTGTACTTGCCGTTCGCGTCCTTCGGTATGTAGAGGTCGTTTTCGCCGATGTAGAATATCTTGTCGTAGTGCAGCGGCTTGCCGTCACGGTCCTTCAATCCATCACGCGGCAGCACCATCACTGTGCCATGCATGCCGGAGACCACGTGCCATGGGACCATGCCCTCCGGAGCGCAGTGATAGACGAAGACGCCCGGACGGGTCGCCTTCCAGCGCAGTACCGCCTGTTCGCCCGGATTGACCTTGGTCAGCGCGCCACCGCCCAACGCTCCGGTCGACGAGTGAAGGTCGATGTTGTGCGGCATGGAATTGGTTGCGGGATTGACCAGCGTCAGCTCCATGTAGTCGCCTTCGTGCACCACCATCATCGGGCCCGGCATCGAGCCATTGAAGGTCATCGCATGAAACTTGGTGCCGGCGTCGTCGACCACGACTTCCTTCTCCTGGACCGTAAGCTTGAACTCCACGATCTTCGGTCCGGCCTTGGTCGCCTGTTCGTGCGGATGCACGAAGGGCGGCGCGACCAGCTCGACTCGTTCGCGCGGCAGCTTGAGGTCGTCGGCAGCCAACGCCGGCGCACTTATCATCAGCGCCGCGATCGCGGCTCCCATCAGGGCGGTCCTTCTCGTCAGCATGATGCACTCCATCGCTTCATTCGTCCTAATTCGATGCGTGCATCATGTGCGATCTGGTCGCCAAGCACGTTGCGCTGGAACAAGGAGATGTCGATTTGTTCGACGAAGCGATCTGCTTGAGAATTTGCGGATGATCAAAGAGAACTGAGGGCTGACACGTTAAGGTAGCGACATGAAATCGAACGCAGTGCCTACCGCGGATATGATGGTCGACGACGTGATGCGTCGATGGCCGCTCGCGATAGGTGTCTTTCTCGACTTCAGGATGCTCTGTGTCGGCTGTCCGATCGGCGCTTTCCACTCGATCGAAGAAGCATGCGGCGAACACGGCGTAGACACCGACGTCTTCGTGTCGAAGCTTATGGATACGGCGAGAGCGGCTTAAGGCGCGCGCTTGTTTGCCCGAACGGCTTCTTCGCCTTCGGCGAGACTATGCAGCCGATGTGTGTCGCGCAGAACGATGCGCTGCCTGCCACCCTCGACCAGGCCCTGCTGCTCCCACGCGCTGAGAATCCGGCTGACGGTATGCAGCGTCGTTCCGGTCATCTCGGCGACGTCCTGCCGGCTGATCGGGAAGTCGATCTCGACACCGGCATCGACTTTCTTGCCGGCCTGTTTGGCGAGGCGCAGCAGCGCATGGGCGACGCGCTGCTCGACCTGCTCGCTCGACATCTCCATGACGCGTGCCTGCGTATCTTGAAGACGGCTGCCCACAGTCTGAAGCGCGGTGCTGGCGAGGCTTGGATATTTGACGATCAGGCGGTGCCAGGAAGAGGAAGGCCAGGCGAGCGCGATGCTGTCCACGGCGGCGACGGCGGTTGCCGGATAGTGCGTCAGGTTCATGGCCTGTGCGACGCCGAAGAGCTCGCCGGCCGAGACGTAGCGGACCACAGACTGCTGCCCCTGCGATGTGGTCTTCTCGACGCGAAGATGTCCATGAAGCAAAACGAAGAAGCGATCCGCTTCCGCACCCTGGTCGAACACCGCGGCTCCCTTCGGGTATCGGATCGAGCGCGCCTCGCGCAGCAGTTCGTCCTGTTCGGTCGGCGTAAGCCCGGCGAACATCGGCAGGTTCGCGACCAGCGAGCGGTCGACTGCAGCCATGGATATCCTCGTTCCAATATGCCGCGGGGACTGTCCGCGGCCGATGCAAGCCTCAACGGCTCGTCAGGTTCTTAGTCCAGGATTCTACGACCAAGTTGAGCTGGCGCAACCTGGGCCGGGCGAGGCGGGGATATCTGACACGCGGGAGCCCGGTGGAGTTCGGGCGCAAGTTTCAGGAAATGGAAAGCATGAGACAAATTGCGATATTGGCGGGCGCTGCGGCGGTTCTAATCTTGGCCGGAAGCGCCCAGGCGGCGGACGTGGAAGTCAAGCTCCTGAACAGGGGGACCGAAGGTGTGATGGTATTCGAGCCGTCCTTCGTGAAGATCGCACCCGGCGACACCGTGAAGTTCCTGTCCACCGACAAGGGTCACAACGCCGAGTCCATCAAGGGCATGCTTCCCGACGGCGCAACGCCCTTCGTCGGCAAGAACGGCGAAGATATCGCCGTCAAGTTCGACAAGGAGGGTGTCTACGGCGTGAAATGTCTGCCTCACTACGGCATGGGCATGGTCGCCATGATCGTGGTCGGAACGCCCGGCAACGTCGATCAGGCCAAGGCGGTCCCACAGAGCGGCAAGGCAAAGCAGGTGTTTGCGACGCTCTTCGACAAACTCGAAGCCGGCAAGACTGCGTCCAAGTGACGGTTGACCGGTCCCAGCTTCGCTTCTGAGCCGGATGGACGAGTACAGCCTCGTCCATCCAAACGTCGTAACAGACGCCCGAGTCGCCGGCACGAGAAACGCAGCGCCAGAAACCCGTCCGTGCGTGCACGGTCGGGTTCAAGATCGCAATCCTCATTGCGAAAGGCCTCAGGCGCATTGATATAGCGCAAACCGGACCTACTGACGCACCTTCTCTTCGACCGGACAGCAGGCAGCCTTGCTCTCGGGGAAAATCAGGATCGACGTTCGGTCCTCGAGCTTCCGTAGAATATCGTCGGTGATGGCCTCGAAAAGTTTGCGTTCGATCACGCGATCTCTTCGGCTGCGTCGTCGCAATCTTTCGAAAATCCGCATCGCGTCCTCCGTTGATGACGCTTCCAATATTGCAGATCAGGGGCGTTGCCATCTTTGTCGGGGATCAAACACCTACGTGAAGGACACTGCAATTTGTGCTCCGACAAAGAGCCTGTGATCGCGGCGACCTACGGTTACCGCCATCAAGCGACGATGCAGAGAAAGTTCTGAGATCACTATGATCGGCGCCAGCATATCACGATGGACGATGAGCTACTTCGCGATGGCGATCGCCTGGCTGTTCGTCGCGCTGGCGCTGATGGTTGCGGGCGTCGGCTTTCCCGCGGCCGATCTTGCATCGCCGGACACGCTCGTCCTCGTGCACGTGGTCTGCATCGGATGGCTGAGCCTCGCAATGTGCGGCGCGCTGTTCCAGTTCGTGCCTGTGCTCGTGGCGAAGCCGCTGTTCTCGGAGAAGTGGGCTTTGCCTGCTCTGGGCCTTCTGACCGCCGGTCTCGCCTCGCTGCTCGCGGGCTTCCTGGCATTGGGTGGTCGGCTGCCGGCCTGGCTGTGGCTGCTTCCGCTCGGCGCAGTCCTGCTGGTCGCTGGATTCGGGCTGATCGTCGTCGATCTCGGGCTGACCGCATGGCTGCGGCCGGTGGGGCCGGCTCGCTTTGTCCTCGTTGGCTTGGCCTCGCTCTGTGTCACCGTCGTCTTCGGCGCGATGTTCGCGTTCGCGCTGGCGGGGTGGGCGGGATCGGCCGGGCAATACATTCTGGCTGGCGGCGTGCCGCTGCACGCGATCGCCGGTCTTGGCGGCTGGCTGACGATGACGGCGATGGGCGTCAGTTACCGACTGTTGTCCATGTTCATGCTTTCGCCTGACGTCGACGACCGGAAAAGCGGCACGACGCTATTGGCCGGCGGGCTCGCGATCGCCGTCACAGTGGTCGGTGGTGTGCTCGCGATCGAGGTCTTTGCCGGACTGAATGTCGCGCTATCGATAGCTGCCGTCCTTGGCCTCGTGACTGCGGCCCTATACGGGCGCGACGTGTTCGCAATCTTCCGCGCTCGCAAGCGGCGCCAGCTCGAGCTCAACACGCGGATGGCGACGCTGTCTTTCGCGAGCCTGGCGGCAACCGCGCTTCTGGGGGCTGCGCTTGTCTTGACCGGCGACTTTGCAGCGCATGTCGGCGCGTTCGCCTTCCTTGCCGTCTTCGGCTGGCTGTCGGGCCTGGTCCTCGCCAAACTCTACAAGATCGTAGCTTTCCTGACCTGGCTCGAGACCTATGGTCCGGTGATGGGACGAACTCCGACTCCCCGCGTTCAGGACCTCGTCGCAGAGCGGAGGGCATCGAAGTGGTTCGTGATCTACTACGCGGCCGTCTGGACCGGAACGCTGATGCTGCTGGTCGACCAACCGTCGGGATTCCAAGCGGCTGCGATGGCGATGACGGCCGGAGTTATCGGCATCGTTCGCGAAGTGATCCGGACACGGCAGCTCGCTGATGTCGCGAACCCGCTGCGCTTTCCGGGCGGCGCCCGCGCGCCCCATCTGCTGTTTGCAAGGAACTAAAACGAAACGGAGGGAAGAAGCATGACCGAATACATCGACGTAGATGTCCGTCCGATCCTGCGCACCGGAGGCGAGCCGTTCTCGGTCATCATGGCCGCAATCGAACGCCTGGAGCCAGGGCAGGGGCTCCGCCTTTACGTCACGTTCAAGCCGATCCCGCTATTCGCCGTGATGGCAGAGAGAGGGTTCATGCATTCCGAGCGCGCGCTCGACGGCGGCGAATGGGAAGTTCTGTTCACGCCGGCGGAGGCGACGGAGAACACGGCCACTCCGAGCGGAACGCCGAGCTTCGACAATTGGCCGGAGCCTGTCGTGAAGCTCGACAATCGCGATCTCGATCCTCCTGAGCCTATGGTCCGGATCCTTGCGGCTGCCGAGAAACTGGGTCCCGGCGAGACTCTTTCCGCGCTGCTGCGCCGCGAGCCCGTCTTTCTGCTCCCGCAGCTCGAGAAGCGTGGATATCGCTGGCTCGGCGGGTTCACGCCTGACGGCGCGACCTACGAACTGACGGTGAGGGCTCCGTCATGACAAGCGAACTCGCCAGCCGGATTCGGGACGCGCTGCGTGTCGTGATCGATCCCGAGCTCGGTCACAACATCGTCGATCTCGGCTTCGTCTATGACATCTCGGTCGTCGCAGACGCCGTCCGCATCACAATGACGGCGACCGCCCCGGGATGCCCCGCGACCGGTTTCCTGCAAGAAGGCGTGACGAGCTGTGTCGCGGAGGTGCCGGGCGTCGGCTCGGTCGATGTCGAGATGACGTTCGATCCGCCGTGGACGCCAGAGCGCATTGAGCCGGCCGTCCGCGACTCGCTCGGCTTCGCTACAGTCAATTGACCTCGGGAATACGACATCCCCGGCAAGGGACGTCGCATTCACGACACGCGAACAGGTCGGCAAAAGTTGCTCGGTCCGGCAATTTTGATCCGGCTTCGCCGGTATCTCGCAGATCTATCTATCTGACTTCATTGTGCTTTTTCGTTGGCAGGCGGCTTGCAACGATCGCAGCGGTTGCGGCCATGACACCCAAAACATCCCGGCGGCCGCCCGGATCCAATTGGAGATGATGTAATGGGTATCTTCGGCGCCCTGACCACGTCCGTCGCCGGACTGCGGGCAAACTCGTACGCGCTGGAAAACATTTCCGGTAACATCGCGAACTCGCAGACGACCGGCTTCAAGCGGATTGACACCAGCTTCCTTGATCTCATTCCAGACACTGGCACGAACGCACAGCTCGCGGGCAGCGTGGTGGCAAACTCGCGCAGCACCAACACGATTGCCGGCTCGGTTCAGTCGGCTTCGGTCTCCACCTACATGGCGATCAACGGCGACGGCTTCTTCGCCGTGCAAAAGCCGGGCAGCATGTCCGACAACCAGCCGATATTCGACGGCGTCAACCGGTACACAAGGCGCGGCGACTTTACGCTGGACCAAAACGGATACCTCGTTAACGGTGCAGGCTATTATCTCGAGGGCGTGAAGATTGATCCGACGACCGGAAATCCCGCCGGAAGTACGCCGGAAGTCCTGAGGTTCCAGAACGATTTCCTGCCGTCGCAAGCAACCACCAAGATCGACTATCGCGCCAATCTCGCCAGCACCCCGCTGACAGCCAAGCGCCAAGCGTCAGTGCCAGGCTCGGAATTGCTGAGGCCTGCCGATTTCATATCCAATCCACGAACCCTTGGAACGGCCGCGACGCCGTTTGCCAATACACCCGTGACCGGTAATGCGCGGAACAACCTCGAGACGATCGCGAAACCTATTTCCGCAGCAACGTCCCTCGTGAGTGCGGCGGGCACGGATTCGCTCACGGCGGGCTTTGCCAGCGGTGACACTCTGGTGCTGAAGACCACCACGGGCGGTGTCACGACAACCAACACGATCTCATTCTATACTGGAGCCGCGCCCGCGCCTGTCGCTGGCACTACCTTTGTCGATCTCTCCACCGCGACGGTTGGAAGCCTTTTAACCACAATTGACGGTCTCACAGGCAATGCTTCGCCATCACCGGCGTCCAGCGTGTCGAGCACCGGTGCAATCACCTTGAATACGGGTACGGCAAATGACTTCAGCCTGGCCGCAGGTTCATCCGCATCGGCTGTCGCAGCGTTTCAAGCGTTGGGCTTCTCGGGCACCGTTGTCGGGATGCGCGCCGGCGGCGGGACAGCCGGCACCGGCGTCGTCATTGGCAGCGACAAGCAAGCCTTTCTGGATGAGTCGATCAGCGGGGGCGCGAGGACCGTGTATGACGGCAATGGCGCTCCGGTGAACCTGCAGTTCCGATGGGCCAAAGTCGAATCGTCCACCATGGGTGGGACAGACACCTGGAATCTCTTCTACCAGGTCAATTCCAACGCGACCGGAAACACCGTTGCCTGGCAGAACGTCGGAACGGACTTCAAGTTTGGTCCGAACGGACAGATGCAGCCGGTGGTCAGTCAGATCACGCTGTCCGGGCTTACCGTGGATGGGACCAGCCTCGGTAACGTCACAATGGCATTTGGCACCGGCGGACTAACGTCGTTTGCGGACACCAATGGCAACGTGCAGGTGAACCAACTGCAGCAGGACGGTTACGCCGCGGGTCAACTGCAAAGCGTGTCGGTCAGCGACGAGGGACGTGTCGTCGGCACCTACTCGAACGGCCGCACCATCGATCTTGCGGAGGTCTCCATTGCTACCTTCAACGGCGCCAACTTCCTGAAGCGTGTCGACGGCGGCGCCTTTGAAGTGACCAACGAATCCGGAGACGCGCTCTATGGGAAAGGCGGGAGCATTTCGGGCTCGTCGCTGGAATCGTCGAACACGGATATCGCCGACGAATTCACGAAATTGATCGTGACGCAGCAGGCCTATTCGGCGAACACCAAGGTGATCACGACAACGAACACGATGGTCCAGGATCTCCTCAACGTGATGCGGTAATTGACACCGGGCGCGCACGTAACCGCTTGAGAGCAGTCTTGTCATGAGTCTGAATGACGCCCTCGCCATCGCCATGTCCGGCCTTCGCGCCAATCAGGCGGCGATTTCGCTGGTCTCGTCGAACGTCGCCAATGCGGAAACGCCCGGCTACGTTCGCAAGACGGTCGACCAGGTCACGTCCTATGCCGGTGCGCATGGCAGCAACGTTGTCGTCGCCGGGATCAATCGTGAACTGGATCAATATATCCAGGCGCAGTTGCGCACGGAAACGTCGGGCGCGTCGTACGCCTCGCTTCGCTCGAACGTTCTGCAGCAACTGCAAAGCCTCTATGGAGATCCGGGTTCAATCGGAACGCTGGAGAGCGCATTTAACAACCTCACGACAGCGCTGCAGGCGCTCAATACCAGCGCTGACAGCCAGTCGGCCCGAATAGGCGTTCTCAACGCGGCGTCGACGCTGACGCAACAACTGAACTCGATGACGCAAGGTATTCAAACCTTGCGCGGGACCGCAGAGACCGGCATCAAGGACTCGGTCACGACGGCGAACAATCTGCTCAAGCAGATAGCGTCAATCAACAACAAATTGATGGCTAATCCATCCGGCGGCACGTCTACCGATGCGTCGACCGCCGCATTGCTCGATCAACGCGATCAATATGTGAATCAGCTTTCAGAGCTGATGGACATCCGTGTCACGACCAATAGCGTCAACCAGGTCACGGTTTTTACCGGCTCCGGCATCCAGCTCGTGGGCAACGAAGCCGCGACCCTGTCGTTCAATGCTCAGGCCACCGTTGGTGCAAATACGACGTGGAGCAGCGATCCCAATCAGAGCCAGCTTGGCTCCGTCGTACTTGAGTTTCCGGGCAGCGGCGCATCGATCGATCTCACGGCTACCGGTGCGATCAAATCGGGCAAGATCGCGGCTTATACCGAGCTACGAGACAAGACGTTAGTCACGGCACAGAACCAGCTCGACCAGTTTGCTGCGTCGCTGTCGAGCGCGTTGTCCGATCAGACAACAGCGGGCACGCCGATAACGGGTTCGCCAGTCCCGGCCGGAACGCCTTCGGGGTTTGCGCTCGATATCTCGGGCATGAAATCCGGCAACGTCATTCATCTCACTTACACTGATGCGGCGACCAATCAGCAGCGCGAAATCTCCTTCGTGCGCGTTGATGACCCCCGCGTGCTGCCGTTGTCGAACGATGCGACCGCGAATCCGAATGATCAGGTGATCGGGATCGATTTCTCCGGATCGTTCTCGTCGGTGCTCGATCAGCTCAATGCTGCACTGGGCGGCAGCGTCACATTCAGCGGAACAAGCACATCGCTGAGCGTTCTGAGCAATCCCGCTTTCGCCCGGATCGATAGCGCTTCGGTTACGGTCACCAAGAACCCGAATGCGTTGAACGATGGCAGCCCGCAGATCGCCCTCTTCACTGACAGCGGGGCACCTTACAGCGGTGCGATCAGCGCGTCCGGATCTCAGATAACGGGTCTTGCCGGACGCCTGACGGTCAACAGCGCGCTGATCAATGATCCTGCCAAGCTCGTGACGTACGGGAGTTCGACGCCCGCAGGAGACACCACACGGCCCTCGTTCATCCTCAATCAGCTAAGCAACGCGAGTTACACGTTCGGTGCGCAGAGCGGGGTTGGTAGTGCGAGCGCACCGTTCAAGGGCACGCTGCTCAGCTTCATGCGGCAATTCACCAGTCAGCAGGGGGCGGACGCCGACGCGGCGAAGCAGCTTGCCGATGGTCAGAACGTCGTGCTCAGTACGCTCCAGCAGAAGATGTCGACGTCCTCGGGCGTGAACATGGATGAAGAAATGGCGCATCTCTTGTCGTTACAGAATGCTTATTCGGCAAACGCGCGCGTGATGTCGGCAGTCAACGACATGTACAAAACCCTGATGCAGGTATTGTGAGGCAGCAATGACGATATCCGGGGTTAGTCAACGCACATCCTACATCGGCTCGGGCATTCTCGATTTGCGCAGTCAGCTTGATACGCTGACGCAGCAACTCGCGTCCGGCAAGATCTCCAATACTTACGCGGGGCAGGGTAGTGGTCGCAGCCTTGCGATCGCGCTACGCGCGCAGATCACAGGGATAGGAGCCTATTCCGATACTGCGACCAATCTGAACACGCGCATTGGTGTCACTAACCTTTCACTGCAGCAGTTGGTGAAGATCGGGTCGGAAGTGAAGGGCGCCGCCGTCAGCGCAAGCTCGGATCTCGACGATGCGGGTCATACCTCGGGGCAGAAGACCGCATTGCTCGACTTCACCGATTCAGTCGACATGCTCAACGCGAAGTCAGGCGATCGCTATCTGTTTTCCGGCCGTGCTACGGATACCGCCCCTGTGGCATCGGCCGATGAGATCATGAACGGTCGTGGCGCGCAGGTCGCCGGACTGAAGCAGGTCATCACCGAGCGAAAGATCGCTGATCTCGGTGTCAATCAGAACGGTCGCGTCGGCAGTGCCGTCGGTACGCCGGCAACTTCAGTTGTTCTCACCGAGGAGGATGCAACACCGGCGCCTCCGCAGCAGGCGCAGCCGTTCGGGATCAAGCTCACCGGCGTATCTACAAATATAACGGGCGCTACTGTCACCCAGCCCGTCGACCTGCCCGCGACTGTTCCGCCGGCGCCGCCGGCGACACCGGTGCAGAAGTCCATGTCGGTCGATCTTGGCGCGACCAATCCGAAGCCGGGTGACCAGGTCAAGTTCACCTTCACCATGCCTGATGGCACCAAGGAAGATATCGTCATGACGGCATCGAACACCACGCCGCTTGCCGCCAACAGCTTCCTGATTGGTGCCGATACCACCGCGACCGCGGCCAATCTGAACACGGCGCTCGGGACCTCGATGAAGAATCTGGCGAACGGTCCGATGGTGGCGGCGTCGGCGATGGAAGCCGGTGAGAACTTTTTCGATCAACCTCCGCTGCGCGTCGGGACGACGCCGCTTGCGTCGGGCACCACGCTTGTGGCCGGCACTCCCGACAACACCGTGATCTGGTACAACGGCGAACAGAATACTGCGGCGAACGGACCGGCGCGCGGATCGGCAGTAGCCCAGATCGATACATCCATCACGGTGCAGTATGGCGCCAGAGCCGACGAACCGGCATTGCGGTCGCAACTGCAGACGGTGGCAGTGTTCGCGGCCGTAACGACGTCGGCAACGGATCCCTATGCCAATGCCCAAGTTACTGCGCTCAACCAGCGCGTCGCAAACAGTTTGGCGACGGTGCCGGGGACCCAGACGATTGAAAATATCCAGGCCGACTTCGCCGGCGCGCAGGGCTCGATCAAAGCGGCCACCGATCGGCAGGTTCAGACCAAGGCGATGGCGCAAACGATGCTGGATTCTATCGAAGGCATCAATGACGACGAAGTCGCGACCAAAATCCTGGCACTGCAGACTGCACTGCAGGCGTCTTATCAAACGACATCGATGCTTTACCAGATGAGTCTGGTCAAGTTCCTCTAAGGGAGAGACTCAATCTTCTTCTCGATCGCGAGTGCCGCCTCCAGCAAAATCTCGGCGACCTCTTGCTCTCGGCGCGGTCCGAGTCTCGTGCGAACTGCTGATACGGTGATCGCCGCGGCCGGCTGGCGATCGGGGGTCTTGATCCAGGTGGACAGCGATTTCGTTCCCTGCACCAGACCGGCCTCGCGCAGATTATAGCCTCTGCGCTTGGCCAAGGCGATTTGTGAAAGCACCGTCGCCACGCTGGTGCGATACCCGGCAAACCGCACTTCATTGGCAGTCACGATCTTGCGGGCGTCGGGCGTCGGCATCGCGGCAAGAATCGCAACACCTGCACTGCTGACGCCGAGCGGACGTCTGGCGCCGACTTCGATCGACAGCACCTGGATCGGATAGAAGCCGATCCTGCGATCGACGCATAGCGTATCATTGCCGGTACGTACCGTCAGGAACAATGTGTCGCCGACCCGCTGCGAGGTTCGCGCCAGGATATCGTCCGCTGCGGCAAGCAGGGGTGAACGCGAGGGGCGCGCCAGCGCCAATTCCGGCACCTGTCCGCCGATCGCATAGCGGCCGGTCTTCTCGTGCCGTTCGACGATGCCTTCCTCGATCAGCACGTGAACGATCCGGTGCACCGTCGGCCGCGTCAGCCCGGTCGCCTGCACCACTTCGGTAAGCGGTACTCCGCTCTCCCTGCCAGCGGCGAGGATGCGCAGCACCATCAGCGCTCGTCGGATCGCCTGGGCACCTTGCCTCGGTTCCGTGATCATGGCTTGCCGTCCATAATGTGGACAGAATTGGCGCAAAGCCGTCGACAAGTAAAGCCCGCTCGCCGAATGATCTCGCATCGCATCGCATCGAGGCGTCGGCTAGACGATGCCGATCGGACACTCAACAAGAACAGGGTGGAGACCTCATCCGCCGCGGCTTTGGGAGGATGTCACATGAGGTTTCTCGCTGTTGCGGTCGCTGCCATCGCGGCGATAGTCGCTGGACCGGTCGCAGCCCAGACATGGCCGGAGCGCAATGTCCGCCTGATCGTGCCATATCTTGCCGGCGGCAATGTCGACAGCGCTGCCCGCATCGTAGCTGACAAGCTGCAGCAACGGCTCGGGCAGGCATTCATCGTGGAAAACAAGTCCGGCGCCGGTGGCCTGATCGCGGGCGAGGCGTTCGCGAAATCGGCGAAGGATGGATACACGCTGTTCATTGGCGCCAACGGCCCGGTGCTGTTCGCCCCCGAGATCAACAAGCGCGAGGCCTATGTCTGGAAACGGGATTTCCTCCCGATCACGACCATCTCGATGACGCCCTTGGTGCTCGAGGTTCATCCCTCCGTTCAGGCAAAGACGTTGAAGGAGTTTCTGGACCTGGCGCGCCGCGAGCCGGGCAAGCTCACGATGGCGTCCCCGGGAGCGGGGACGACCAATCATTTGCTCAGCGAACTGGCGCAATCGGAGCTCGGCCTGCAATGGGTCACAGTGCATTACCGTGGCAACGCGCCGGCGACCAATGACTTGATCGGCGGGCAGGTGCAGTTTGCGTTCGACCAGGTTTCCGTCGCGCTGCCCTTCGTCAAGAGCGGCGCGGTCCGTGTGCTTGCAGTCACCAGCGCACATCGCCTCGCCTCGATGCCCGACGTGCCGACCTTCGCCGAACTCGGCTACAAGGATTTCGACGCGCAGACCTTCACCGGCCTGTTCGCACCGGCCGGTACGCCGGACGCGATCGTAACGAAGCTGCACGACACCATGGCGGAGATCCTGAAGGATCCCGCGGTCGTCGAGAAATTCGACAAGCTCGGCGCCGAGGCCGTCGCCATGTCACCTGCGGAGTTCACGGCCTATTTGACACGCGAAGACGCCAAGTGGATTCCCATCGTCCGCAAGGCGAACATCCGGGCCGATTGAGGCCGGCGCGCATACGCCAGTCAAGCTTCGAGGCAGCATGCAGATTGACCCCTCAGAACTCGGCGCGGAACGCATCTACCGGCTGATGACCGGCATCGTCGTGCCGCGGCCGATCGCCTGGGTGACCAGCATGTCGCGCAAAGGTGTGCTCAATCTCGCCCCCTTCAGCGCCTTCACCTTTGTCTCGCAGAAGCCGCCGATGCTCGCCATCAGCATCGGCCGCAAGGCCGGCGTCTACAAGGACACCGCGCATAATATTCTCGATACCGAAGAATACGTCATTCACATCGCCGACACGCCGCTGATGACGGCGTTGCATGAGAGTTCGGTCGAGCATCCGCCCGAGGTGAGCGAAGTCGAATTGCTCAAGCTCGAGACCGTGCCGAGCGAACGCATCAAGGTGCCGCGGCTCGCCGCGCCGCCGGTCGCCATGGAATGCCGGTTTCACCAATGTCTCGAATTCGGCGAGGCTCGCAGCCGGCTGATTGTCGGCGAGGTCCTGATGTTCCATCTCCGGGATGGGCTCGTGAACAACGGCAAGGTGGAAACCGAGGCGCTTGATCCGATCGCGCGTATCGCAGGCCCACGTTATGCCCGGCTCGGAGAGATCGTCACCCTGCGCGCCGTGTTCCAGGCACCGAAGTCGACCGATTGAGATCGTATACCAGTAAGACAGATATGACCGAACAATCCTCGCTTTCCGCAATCGGCAGCTACACGACCGGCGAGCGCGCCGCGATCATCTTCTCCTGCATGCTGGGCTTTGCGCTCGATCTCTACGACGTGCTCATCATGCCGTTCCTGATGAGCTCGATACAGTCGTCGCTAGGAATTTCGCTGACTCAGGTCGCGAGCGTGACGAGCCTGACCTTGATCGGGTCGGTGATCGGCGGCGCGCTATTCGGCTGGCTCGGCGACCGCATTGGCCGCAAGCAGGCACTGCAGCTCACGCTCGGCGTGTTCGCCGCCGGGTCGATCGCATCGGCGTTCGCCTGGGACTATTGGAGCCTGGCATTGCTCCGCTTCATCACCGGCATCGGGCTCGGCGGCGAATGGGGCGCCGGCATGGTGCTGTTCAATGAGGCCTGGAACAAGGATCGGCGCGGTATCGGCAGCGCCTTCATCCAGGGCAGCGCGGTCGTCGCGAGCGCCGGCGCCTCGATCATCGGGGTCTGGGCCACCACGTCGTTCAGCGTGGAATGGGGATGGCGCATTGCGCTCCTGACCGGTGGCTCGCCGATCCTGCGGATGATCTTCATCCGCTTCTTCATGCCGGAATCCAAGGCGTGGCTGCAGTTCGGTCGCGCGCGCAAGAGCGGCTTGGTCGAGCGCAAGGTCAAGACCACCAATACGATGCTGCTGATGTTCCAGGGCCGGTTGCTGCCGATCTCGCTGATGTGCCTGGCGTGGATGATGGCCTACATGTTCTGCTACTACGGGATCGTCGTCTTCATGCCGACACTGATGCAGAAGTCGCTCGGTGCGCCGCCTGAAGTCGTGCGCAACATCTCGGTGATCGCCTCCGTCGTCGGCGGCTGCTCGTATATCAGCATGGGCCTGCTCAACGACGCCTTCGGCCGGCGGTTCGGCGCGCTGTTGCCGGGTCTTGCGTGGGGCGCGATGGCCTGCGGCCTCTATGTCTTTGCGCATGACAGGTTCGCCGGCAGTCTGTTTGGCTTCCCGATGTTCTGGGTTTACATCGCCTTCGTGATCGGCAACTCGGCGCTCGGCGTGGTCGGCACCTGGCTGTCGGAAATCTATCCGATCGAAGTGCGCTCGACCGCGGTATCCTTCATCTACATGGCGGGCCGCGGCATCGGCAGCTTTGCGCCGATCGTCGTTCCGCTGGCGGCCGGTTGGTTCGGTGGCCAGCTTGCGCTCGGCATGATGATCGTCGTGCCCGCCATCATCATCTTCCTGGCGATGACCCTGTCCCTGCCCGAGACGCGCGGGCGCGAACTGGCGGCCGCCGGTGCCCAGCGTAGCGGCCAGACTGCGTGAAACTCTCGCCGAAGGAAAGCATGCGATGCGACTATTGAGCTATCTCGTGAATGGCCAGCCACATTATGGTGTGGCTGATGACAATGGGGTCGTCGATCTGACGGTACGGATCGGCGCAGAATTTCCCGATCTGAAGACGCTGATCGCACGCGATGGCCTTTCGTCGGCCCGGCAGGCTTCGGCCGGCCAGCGTCCCGATCATGCGCTGGACGAATTGACGCTGCTGCCGCCAGTATTGGCGCCGGAAAAGTTCTGGTGCATTGGCGTGAACTACAAGGACCGCAACGCCGAATACAAGGACAACTCGGACCTGCCGAAATATCCGAGCCTGTTCGTACGCAATTCCTCGTCGGTGGTCGGATCGGGGCAGGGGATCGAGAAGCCGAAAGTCTCCGACCAGCTCGACTATGAGGGCGAACTGGTCATCGTGATCGGCAGGCAGGGTCGGCACATCGCGCGTGAAGACGCCTTCTCGCATATCTTCGGCATGACGCTGTGCAACGAGGGCAGTGTGCGAGACTGGCTGCATCATGGCAAGTTCAACGTCACGCAGGGCAAGAATTTCGATCGCTCCGGCAGCATCGGCCCCTGGATTGTGACGTCGGATGAATGCGATCCGCGAGGACCGCACGACATTATCACCCGCGTCAATGGCGAGGTCAGGCAGCAGGACAGTACCGAGCGGCTGATGTTCCCGTTCGATTTCCTGATCGCCTATCTCTCCACATTTGCGACCCTGAAGCCCGGCGACATGATCGCGACCGGTACGCCGACCGGCGCCGGCGCCCGGTTCGATCCGCCGCGTTGGCTCAAACCCGGTGATGTGGTCGAGGTGGAGTCGTCGCGGATCGGCGTGCTGCGCAACGCGGTGGTTGCGGAGCAATAGCGCCATGCTCGATCCCTCCATCATCCGGCACCTCGCAGAGCGGCTTGACGAGGCCGAACGGACCAAGACACTCATCACCATGTTCACGCGCGAGCATCCCGATCTCACGATCGAGGATGCCTATGCGATCCAGCGCGCCTGGACGCGTCTGCAGCTCGATCGTGGCCGCGTCATCAAGGGCCACAAGATCGGCCTGACCTCGAAAGCGATGCAGAACGCGGTCGGCATCGCCGAGCCCGATTATGGCGTTCTGTTCGCCGACATGTTCTATCCGGATGCGAGCGCGATCCCGTTCGATCGCTTCCATGCGCCGCGGATCGAGGTCGAGCTTGCCTTCGTGCTGAAGGCGCCGCTGCGTGGCCCGGACTGCTCCATCTTCGACGTACTCAACGCCACCGATTACGTGACGCCCGCGCTCGAAATCCTCGAGACCCGCATGCATCGCGTCGATCCCGAGACCGGCCAGACCCGTAAGGTCATGGACACGATTTCGGACAATGCCGCCAATGCCGCTCTCGTGCTCGGCGGCCGTCCGTTCCGGCCGCTCGAGGCGGATCTACGCTGGATCGGCGCGCTGCTGTTCCGCAATGGACAGGTCGAGGAGACCGGGCTTGCCGCCGGCGTGCTCAACCATCCGGCCAACGGCGTCGCCTGGCTCGCCAATCGCCTGGCGCCGCATGACGAGCAACTGGCCGCAGGTGAGGTCGTGCTCGCCGGATCGTTTACGCGACCGGTCGATATCCGCCGCGGCGATACCTTCCACGCCGACTACGGACCGTTCGGCTCGGTGTCCTGTCAATTTACCTGAACCAGACCAGCAGAGGGAAAGCGATGACCGGCCAAGCACGGCGCAGAAGCATCCACATCGGCGGATTCAAACACGCCAATCCGATCCCGAACGCCTCTCGCATCGGCAATCTCGTGATGTCCGGCGTCATCCTCGGCCGCGATCCCGCGACCGGAGCGATGCCGGAGAGCCTGGAAGCGCAATGCGCCAACATGTTCGCGCATATGAAGGCGACCGTCGAGGCTGCCGGTGGCAGCACCGACGACATCATCAAGATGACGGTCTGGCTCAAGGACCGTTCGCAGCGCGGGCCTGTCAATGCCGAGTGGCTGAAGATGTTTCCCGACGAACACTCACGCCCGGCGCGTCATGCGCTGCCGATGGACATGGAAGGCGGCGCGCTGGTGCAGTGCGATTTCACCGCCGTGATTGACTAAGGAGTTTGCCGTGCCGACCTACTTGCCCTTCGATCCAAATCCGCGCCGGCCTTCGAAACTGCCGCCGCCAAAGACTGTCGACAGCCAGTTTCACGTGCTGGGGCCGCTGGAGAAATATCCGGTACGTCCGGGCGCTGCCTATCAGATGCCGACCGCAACCTGGGAGGCGGCGCTGCGGATGCACAAGGCGCTCGGGATCGAGCGCGGCGTGATCGTGCAGACCACGACCTATGGCGCGGACCACACGGTCGTGCTCGATGGTCTGGCGGCAATGGGGCCGAACTATCGCGGCTGTGCCAACGCGCTGGTGTTCGCCGAAGCTGATGATGCCTACCTCGCCAAGCTGCATGAGGCAGGGGTCCGCGGCGCGCGCTTCAGTTTCCGGCAGGAACTTGGGGCTGTGCTGTCGGACAAGGATTTTGCGCGGGCGATCGCGCGCATCCGCGAGCTCGGCTGGTACGTCAAGATCCAGCCGGAGAAGGACGGCATCATCTCCAGCGTCGAGAAGTACCAATCCCTCGACGTGCCGGTGCTGATCGATCACATGGCGCGTCCCGACCCGACCCACGGCAAGAACGATCCGAATCTACAGAAGATGCTTGAGCTGCTGTCGAAGGGCAATTTCTGGGTCATGCTGTCGCTCGGGGAAAAGACCTCGAAGGCCGGTCCGCCCTGGGAAGATGTCATCCCCATCGCGCGCACCTATATCGAAGCGGCGCCGGACCGCTGCATCTGGGCCACCGACTGGCCGCATCCGGTTTCGGTCGTGCAGCCGCCCAACGACGCCGATCTGCTCGAACTCATGTACAAGCATGCGCCTGACGAGACGACCTTGGAAAAGATCCTTGTTCACAATCCGGCAAAACTATTCGGATTCTAGGCTGTGTGGACTCTTGGGATTCTCAAATCAGACGGAACGTGATTCAAGGCTTTCTTTTAGGAGGAAGCCTTG